>JBDTSW010000099.1:0-7840 GCA_039930945.1 bacterium | reverse complement strand
TCCAGACGTTCTTGCAGGTGACCGAGCAGGTGTGGCAGCCGATGCACTTGTCGAGGTTCATCACCATGCCCATCTGGGCGCGCACCTTCACCGGTAGTCCACCTCCGTGCGGCGCTTGCGGACGATGATCAGCTGGTCGCGCTGCGGCCCGGTGGGGCCGTAGTAGTTGAAGCCCCAGGAGAGCTGGGCATAGCCACCGATCAGGTGGGTCGGCTTGATCGAGATCCGCGTCAGCGAGTTGTCGGTGCCGCCGCGCGCCCCGGAGATCTCCGAGACAGGGACGTTGATGTGGCGATCCTGGGAGTGGTAGAAGAGCGCCACCCCGGGCGGCACCCGGTGCGATACCACGGCGCGGCAGGCGACCGTGCCGTGTCGGTTGTAGACCTCGAGCCAGTCGTTGTCGGCAACCCCGATCCGCTCCGCGTCGTCGGTCGCCAGCCACATCGCCGGGCCGCCGCGGAACAGGGTCAGCATCAGCAGGTTGTCCTGGAACTCGGAGTGGATCGACCACTTCGAGTGCGGGGTCAGATAGCGCACCGTGACCTCGAGGCCGTCCTCGGCGGCGGGCTCTCCGGCGAGCCCGAGGAGCTGCCCCGCGTCGACCGGCGGGCGGTAGGCGGGCAGCCCCTCCCCCATGTCGAGCATCCACTCGTGGTCGATGAAGAGCTGCTGGCGGCCGGTCAGGGTGCGCCAGGGGATCAGCAGCTCGACATTGGCGGTGAACGGCGAGTAGCGGCGCTCGCGCGACTCCAGGCCCGACCACTCCGCCGAGGCGATCACCTTGCGTGGCTGGATCCCGATCTCGCCGAAGGTGAGGCGCTCGTCGGCGCGCTCCGCCGGCACCTCTGCCAGCTCGAGGCCGGTCTGATGCTCGAGCGACCGGAACCCCTCCACCGCGAGGCGGCCGTTGGTCGTGCCCGAGAGCGCCAGGATCGCCTCGCAGACGTCGACGTCGCGGCGCAGCGACGGCCGTCCGTTGGCAGGGCCGCCGCCGTTGGAGCGCCCGTTTCGGCGCGCCAGCTCGGCGACCTCCGGCTCGGGCTTCCAGGAGACGCCCTTGGCTCCGATCCCCGCCTTTTCGACCAGCGGGCCCAGTGCGGTCATCTTCTCGTGCACGGTCGTGTAGTCGCGCTCGACCGCGACCAGCTTCGGCATCGTCCGCCCCGGAATCGGCTCACACTCGCCGGCTCGCCAGTCGCGCACCCGGCCCAGCGGCTGGGCCAGCTCCTCCGGGGTGTCGTGAAGCAGCGGCGCCGCGATCAGGTCGGTGCGGGTCCCGAGGTGCTTGGCGGCGAGGCCGCTGAACGCCTCGGCGATCCGGTTGAAGGCGTCCCAGTCGGTCTTCGTCTCCCACGGCGGCGGGATCGCCGCGTTGAAGGGATGGATGAACGGGTGCAGGTCGGTGCTGGAGATGTCGTGCTTCTCATACCAGGTGGCCGCGGGCAAGACGACGTCGGAGTAGATGCACGAGCCGTTCATGCGGAAGTCGATCGTGGTGAAGAGATCGAGCTTGCCCGTCGGCGCCTCGTCGCGCCACTCGACCTCGCTGGGGCGGTTCTCGGGCGGCGACTCCTGCGAGCGGACCGCCGCGTCGGGGACGCCGAGGAGGTGGCGCAGGAAGTACTCGTGGCCCTTGCTCGACGACCCCAGCAGGTTGGCGCGCCAGAGCGACAGCACGCGGGGGAAGTTGGCCGGTTCGTCGGGGTCCTCGCAGGCGAAGCGAAGCCGGCCCTCGCGCAGCTCCGAGACGACGTGCTCGGCGGGCTCGACGCCCTGCTCGCGGGCCTCGTCGCAGAGGTCGAGCGGGTTGCGGTCGAAGCTCGGGTAGGAGGGCAGCCATCCGAGGCGGACGGCGAGAGCGTGGCAGTCGGCCATGTGGCGCTCGCCGAGCGAGCCGTTGCCGGCCGGCGAGGTGAACTCCTCGGCGCCGAAGGTCTCGTAGCGCCACTGGTCGGAGGCCAGGTACCAAAACGGCGTCGCGGGCTGCTGGCGCGGTGGGCGCGACCAGTCCAGGGCGAAGGCGACCGTCATCCAGCCGGTGATCGGTCGCACCTTCTCCTGGCCCACGTAGTGGGCCCAGCCGCCGCCGTTGACCCCCTGGCAGCCGCAGAAGAGCACCAGAGCCAGCATCGTCCGGTAGGTCTCGTCGGCGTGAAACCAGTGGTTGGTGCCCGCGCCCATGACGATCATCGAGCGCCCCTCGGTGCGCTCGGCGTTGGCGGCGAACTCGCGCGCGATGCGGACGCAGCGGCCGGCGTCGACGCCGGTGATCGCCTCCTGCCAGGCCGGCGTGTAGGGAACCGAGTCGTCGTCGTAGCCGCTCGGCCACTCGCCCGGCAGGCCCTCACGCCCCACCCCGTACTGGGCCAGGGCGAGGTCGAAGACGGTGGTCACGAGCCGGCCGCCGACCCGCTTCGCGGGGACGCCCCGGCTGATCGTGGTGCCGCCTTCGGTCACGCCACCCTCGAACCGCGGCAGGGTCACCTCGACCAGCTCGTCGTGATTGCCGAGCAGGGTCAGCGCCGGGTCGACCTCGCCCAGGTCGAGGTTCCACCCGCCCGCGCCCTGCTCGCCCCAGCGGAAGCCGATCGAGCCGTTGGGGACCACCGCCTCGCCGCGGGAGCGGTCGTAGACGACGGTCTTCCATTCGCCGTTCTCGCCCTCGTCGCCGAGGTCGGAGGCGCGCAGGAAGGTGTCGGCGACCGTGCTGCCGTCGCCGCGCTCGCTCAGCGTCACCAGCATCGGCATGTCGGTGAAGCGACGCGCGTAGTCATGGAAGTAGGGGACCTCGCGCTTGACGTGGAACTCGTTCAGGATCACGTGCCCCATCGCCATCGCCAGGGCGCCGTCTGTGCCCGCCTCGGCCGGCAGCCAGTGGTCGGCGAACTTGGTGTGCCCGGCGTAGTCGGGCGAGACCACCACCACCTTCTGTCCCCGGTAGCGCGCCTCGGTCATGAAGTGCGCGTCGGGGGTGCGGGTCTGCGGGACGTTCGACCCCCAGAGGATCAGGTACCCGGCGTTCCACCAGTCGGCCGACTCGGGGACGTCGGTCTGGTCCCCCCAGATCTGCGGCGAGGCCGGTGGCAGGTCCGCATACCAGTCATAGAAGGAGAGGCAGACGCCGCCGATCAGCGAGAGGAACCGCGTCCCCGCCGTGTAGGAGACCATCGACATCGCCGGGATCGGCGAAAAGCCGGCGATCCGGTCTGGCCCGTAGCGGCGGATCGTGTGCACGTGAGCGGCGGCGATCAGCTCCGAGGCCTCGTCCCAGGTGGCCCGCAGGAAGCCGCCCTTGCCGCGCCGGGACTTGTAGGCGCGGGCGCGCTCGGGGTCCTCGACGATCGACGCCCAGGCCTCGACCGGGTCGCCGAGGCGCTCGCGCGCCTCCCGGTACATCTCCAGCAGCACGCCGCGCACGTAGGGGTACTTCGGGCGCAGCGGCGAGTACACGTACCAAGAGAAGGAGGCGCCACGGGGGCAGCCCCGGGGCTCGTAGTCGGGGGTGTCGGGGCCGTTGGAGGGGTAGTCGGTCTGCTGGGTCTCCCAGGTGACCAGCCCGTCCTTGACGTGGATCTTCCACGAGCACGAGCCGGTGCAGTTGACCCCGTGGGTGGAGCGGACGACGCGGTCGTGCTGCCAGCGCCGCCGGTAGGAGGCCTCCCAGTCGCGGGCGTAGGTCGAAGCCTCGTTCCAGCCGTCGGCCGAGCGCTGGCGGGGCTCGAAGAACTGGCGCGCCCGCAGCAGCGCCCGCCCCTGGCTCATCCGGTCAATCCGATCGCGGCCCGCCGCCGATCTCGTGCCACGAAGCGCACCCTAGCGAAGCGGCTGGCGGCGCCGAATTCCGCCGCCGGCGCTCGGATTTCACGGGGTCGGGCCGGGCCGCGAGGGCCCGGTCCGGGCCGAGTCCGGCGCGCTCAGCCCCCGGCCTCTGCGGCCACGTAGGCGGCGACCTCCTGGGCCTCCTCGCCCTCGAGGAGATTCGCCGGCATCGCCCCGGAGCCCGCGCCGCCGTTCTCGATCGCCGACAGCACCTGCGCATCGTCGGGGGCGAGCGTGTCGAGGTCGGGGCCGGTCGTCCCGGTGGTCCCGGCGGCGCCGAGCGTGTGGCAGCTGCCGCAGCCGGTGACGAACAGCTCCTCACCCTGGCCTCCGGCCGGCGCCGACGGCTCGGGCTCCGCGGCCGGCTCTTGCTTCTGCGAGGTCGCCGCAGCCCCCTGGCCGGCCTCGTCCTCGCCGCGGTTGAAGCCGATCGTGTAGGCCGTCGCCATCAGCACAAGGACGATCAGGCCGATCCCGACCCCGAAGAACCATGCCTGGGCGGTTCCCACCCCGTCTTCCTTCTCTTCGCTCACGCTCATCCTCCCGTCACTCCCGCCGCGTACATCAGCGCCATCCCGACCGAGAGTACGAGCAGCAGCCGACCGACGACGCGCCCCTGCAGGGAGGCGGCGAAGCCGGTGGCCATCCCCAGCACGGAGATCCCGGCGTGGTAGGCGGCGTGAAGGCCGTCTGTGTCCTCCAGTGGCTCGTAGATGGCGGGGATCATCAACAGCATCATCGCCGCCGGCGCCAGGATCGCCACGAACAGGCCGAGGGTCGAGAAACGCGGAACCAGGCGGGCGAAGAACGAGGGCGTGGAGGCGACGGCCATCCCCAGCAGGGCCCCGACGAGGAACTCGGACGCATGCGCGAGGTGGTGGAACCGGACGCTCTGCTCGGAGGCCTCCTGAATCTCCGGCAGGAAGGCGAACGCCGCGGCGACGGCGAGGCCGACCGCGGTCGCCAGCTGCACCGGCCCGGCCAGCGGTGGGCCCGGCAACGCCGTGGCCTCCTGGGAACCACCGGCCATCGGGGCCGGCAACGGCTCGCCGTTGCGGGCCTCAGGGCGCCGGGACTCGCGCCACAGGCGCACGTACTCGTACAGCAGCAGCAGGAAGCCGGCGGCGAAGACGATCACGAAGATGCTGGCGAAGATGCTGTAGCCCTCGGTGCCGGGAGGATGGACCGCGAACCGGCGCGGCACACCCAGCGCTCCCGACGCATACCACGCCCCCACCAGCCCGTACCCGCCCAGGGCCATCATCGCCGGGGCGCCGATCGTCGCCAGCCGCGACGCGGTCCGGCCGGCGGCGCGTTCGAGCAGGTGGGCGAGAAACGCCATCAGCCAGAAGACGACGCCGAGCATCAGGTAGGTGTGGAAGTGGGCCGGGACCCAGAGCGTGTTGTGGAAGCGGAAATTGACCGGGATCACCGAGTCGACCACCGCGCCCATGCCGCCGATCGCCCAGCCGGCGAAGCCGAGGTAGATCAGCACCGAGGCGAGCGTCCAGCGGTAGCGCGAGCCCCAGACGAGCATCATCCCCGTGTAGATCGTGACCACGGCCACCGGGATCGCGGCGGCCGAGGAGGAGATCGTCGAGATCCCCTGCGCCCACCCCGGCTGGACGAAGTCCATGTAGAGGTGATGCGAGTAGGCGGTCGTGACGAGCAGCAACGTCGCCAGCCAGCCAATGGCCAGGGGCTTCGTCGTCTTCCAGGGCCGCCCCGCGTAGCGCGGCAACAGCACGTAGATCATGCCCGCCGCCAGGTAGATGATCAGGTTCGCGAACGAGTGGCCGAAGAAATAGGTCAGGTTCTTGGCCCAGAGCGCGTCGATCGTCGTGCCCCCGTCGATCGTCTTGCCCAGCAGGGCGATCAGGATCGTCGTCCCCACCGCGCTCGCGAGCATCCCTTGGGTGCTGACGGCGGTCGCCGCGATCACCTGCGGCGGCGGCGGGTTCTCGTCGCGACCGCGCAGGAAGCGCACGCCCAGGGCGCGGCCGAAGCCCCCGTAGGCCGTCGTCGTGGAGGCGAGCACGTCGATGCAGAAGACGAAGAAGCCGACGCCGACGAGCGTCAGCCCGCCGAGGTAGGCGGCCGTCGCCCAGGTCGACCACTCGCCCGCCGACTCGAACGGGAGCGGCGAGAGGAAGGTCCAGCCGGTGGCGAAGCCGCCGAACACGACCGCGACGACGACCGCGACCGCGCCGGCGACGATCGCCGAGTAGCTGGCCAGCATGCGGCCGAAGCCGAGCGGGACCGTGGCGCGGACCACGAACCAGAGCCCGCCCATCATCGCCAGCATCGCGCCGACGAGCATCCCCGCGCCGTGCAGGGTCATCAGCCGGTAAAACCACTCCGGCGAGACGCCGATCGCGTCGGCCTGCGTCAGCCGCATCGTCAGGCCCAGCAGCCCCATCACCGCGAACAGGACGAGGCCGGTGCCGGCGAAGAGCCAGCCCACGATCTGCTCCTGCCGGCCGGGCGCCGGGTGCAGCCGCTCCCCGTCGGGGTGGACGACGCCAAGGGGAGTCGCAGCGAAGGCCTCCACCTAGTCCTCCGTGACCTCGAACTCGCGGGCCATCTCGTGGTGCTTGGAACCGCAGAACTCGAGGCACGAGACCAGGTACGAGCCCGGCTCGTCCAGCTTCAGCACCATCTCGTTCGTGTAGCCGGGCATCGCCTGGACGTTGCCGAGCAGCTCGCCCTGCGGGTCGTACACCCCGAACCCGTGATTGACGTCGGCCGAGGTGACCTCGAAGGAGATCTCGGCTCCGGCGGGCACCGTCTCTGGCGTCATCGACCAGTAGAACTGCCCGCCGACCACCTTGACGCTGGCGCTGGCCTCGGCCTCGCGGTTGTAAGGCAGGAAGAAGAGCGAGGCGCAGAGGACCGCGGTGAAGCCCACGGCGAGGAACGCCAGCCAGAAGGGCCGGGCCCTGTAGGCGGCATCGCGGACGCGCTCGAAGGGGATCTCGCGCCCGGCCTGCCTGGCGGCGAAGGCGAAGAACAGCGCCAGGGCGAGAGCGATCCCCGCGAACAGCAGCGCGACCACGGTCTGGAACTCACCAAAGCTCGGACTCATCTCGCAGCTTCCCTTCGCTCGCCGCCGCGACGTCCCGCGCAGTCTCCCCCACGCCGCGGTCGTAGTCCAGCCGACGAGTCCTCCCAGCGGTGAGATCCGGACGGGCTCGGCAAGCAGCCAGTCATGGCGCCGGCGACGCTAGCAGGAGCCCTGCCGGCGCGAATGGAGGAAAGCTGGACAAAGGCGCCCGCCTCGGCCCCCGTTCTGCCGGGCTGCGCCGATCAGGCCCTGGCCCCGCGGCGCGGGACCTCGATCTCGATCAGGCACCCGGCCCTGCGAGGGTCCTTCGCGATGAAGTCGGCGAGCCGCGCGTCCGGCGCGATCTCGCGACCAATCGCCTCTCCGGCCGATCCGGTCGAGGCGCGGAGGGCTCGCATCGATCAACCGCCCGAGCCAGCGGGCGAGATCGCGGTAGGCGACCGGCCTTGCTCCTGCCGGCCGTCCTTCGGGTGCCACGCGCCACTCGTACCTGGGCCGCCCGCGGGCGCCGCAGCTCGGTCAGTAGGGCGAACAGGCGAGCCCGGGTCGGCTGGCTCAGCGGGTCGCGCGGATCGGCGGTGGGGGCGCCCATGCGCCGGCCTTCGGCTGATAGGGGCAGGTGGGGTCCGCGGCGAGGTGGTCTCCGGTGAGCGCGTAGGCGCGGGCCCGGCTTCCCCCGCAGACCTCGCGAAATTCGCAGCGGCCGCACTTCCCCTTCAGGGCCCGCGGGTCGCGGAGCTGCCGGAACAAGGGCGCCTCGCGGTAGATCTTGACCGGGCTCCGCCGGCGAACGTTGCCGGCGCTCAGCGGCAGGAAGCCGGAGGGCATCACCTCGCCGCGATGGGAGACGAACATGAACCCGCGACCGTCGTTGACGCCCTTGGCCGGGCGGTCCAGCCCGTCGGCGAAGCGATACCCGGCTCCGGCAAGCGGGCCGCCCGCCGTCCGGTGGCGCTC
>JBDTSW010000098.1:0-7881 GCA_039930945.1 bacterium | reverse complement strand
CCGGCGATGAACGGCGTCGCCGCGACCACCAGCAGCGAGGTCGAGAGGTTCGCCCAGACCAGCAGCGGCATCCGCCAGAAGTTCATCCCGGGGGCGCGCATGGTGATGATCGTCACCAGGAAGTTGAGGGCCGTGGCGATCGATGACGCCCCTGCGAACTGCACCCCGAGGTTGAAGAACGACTGCCCCAGCGGCGCCCCGGTGGAAAGCGGCGCGTAGCCGGTCCAGCCGGCGTCGAAGGCGCCGCCGGGAACGAAGTAGCTGGCCAAAAACAGCGTCCCCGCCATCGGTAGCATCCAGAAGGAGAGGGCGTTGAGGCGCGGGAAGGCCATGTCGGGCGCGCCGATCATCAGCGGCAGCACGTAGTTGGCGATCCCGGCGAAGATCGGGACGACGACGACGAAGATCATCAGCGCCGCGTGGGTGGAGAAGAGCCCGTTGAAGAGGGACGGGTCGACGATCTGGGTGCCGGGCTGGGCCAGCTCGGCGCGCATCACCATCGCGATCAGGCCACCGACGAAGAAGAAGAAGAAGGTGGTGACGATGTACTGGATGCCGATCACCTTGTGATCGGTGTTGAACTTGAAGTAGTCGCGCCAGCTGTTCGCCCCGTGCTGGGAGTGGTCCTCGGGGGTCGTCGGCGCTCCCCTGGCCCAGCGCAGCCAGTAGTCGAAGGCGCCGATGCCTGCGAGGAAGCCCAGCGGCCCGGTGATCGCGGGCACGACCACATGGGGATATCCGGTCTGCTCGGTCTGGAAGATCTCGAGCCCGGAGACCGCCCGCAGCGCGACCACCAGCGCGAACCCGAAGGCGCCGCCGACCAGGAACCCGAACGCCCCCCGTACCAGCCCTGGCTGTCTCAACGTCGCTAGCACCGTCCGCCTCCGTTCAAGCCCATCTACGGGCTCCCGGCGGTCCCGCCGCCGGTTTCGCCGCCGCCGGCCGGGGCCTGAGCCGCGGCCTCTTTCGAGATCCAGGCGTCGAAGTCCTGATCGGATTGGACGTAGGCGAACGCCCGCATCGTCGAGTGGCCGGTGCCGCAGAGCTCCGTGCAGATCACCGAGTAGGTGCCGAGCGCGTCGGGGGTGACCGAGACCACGTCGTCGACCTCGTCTGAGCCGGCGCCCTGGGGCACCACGTCGCGCTTGATCCGCCACTCGGGCACCCAGAAGGAGTGGAGCACGTCAAGTGCGGTCAGATGGAGTTCGAGCTGCGTTCCCACCGGCACGTGCAGCTCGTTCGAGGTGACGCCCTCGTCCGGGTACTCGAAGGTCCACTTGAACTGCTGCGCGGTGACGTTGACCTGCATCCGCTCGGACGCGGGAGCCGGCTCCTCGATCTCGTCGAGGATGACCCAGCTGTAGCCGGCGCCGAAGAGGACGATCACGGTCGGGATCACCGTCCAGGCGATCTCCAGCCTGGTGTTGCCGTGGATCGGCTCCCCGTCGGACTCGTCGCCCGGCTTCGCACGGTAGCGCCAGACGGCGTAGCCGAACATCACCACGACGATCGAGAAGACGACGGAAGAGAGCACGACCATGACGTCGAAGAGCCGATCGATCGGCTCCGCCTCCTCCGATCCCGCCGGCCCGAACCAGTCGAACTGCAAGAGGAAAACGGACATGACGGCCGAGAGCGCGATCATCGCCGCCACCAGCCGAAGGTAGGTCGCTCGGGTCACCGCCGGGGATTCTATATTCCGCCGCCCCCCACCTCGGCGACGGTCAAATGCCTTCGATCACTAGCGCCCGGCCGGAACCTGCGCAAGCTCGTCGATCCGGCCCTGCGAGGCGGCGATCACGCCGCGCGCGACCCCCTCCCAGCCCCAAAGTCCCGCCGCCGTCTCGGCCAGCGCGGCGCGGGCTCGCTCGCGCGTCAGCTCGTCGGTCGCAAGCCAGCGGTCGAGGCGCCCGGCGATCGCCGCGACCGCGCCGGTGCCGAGCTCGAACGAGACCAGCTCGCGCAGATCGGGCTCCAGCGCCCCCGCCAGCTCGCGGCTGACCTCGGCCAGTCCGGAGTGATCGGCCGAGACCGGCAGCACGCCCGCCGCCGCGGCCTCGGCGGCGACCATCCCGAATGCCTCGGGGAAGGTGCTGGGGAAGACGAGCGCCTCGGTCGCCGGCAGCAGCCGGCCGACCTCGTCGTGCTCGAGGCGACCGCTGAAGCGGACGCTGTCCGCGGCCGCGGCCGCCGCCTCCGCGTAGCCGGCGGGCGGGGCCTTCAGGAACGACGCCAGCATCCGCAGCCTGCTCTCGGGGCCTCCCTCCAGCGCCCGGCCGCGGGCGGCGATCTCGGTCGCGTCGGCGTGGTCCCCAGCGCCGAGCGCTCGCCAGAGGCGGTCCAGGCCGTCGCGGTACTCGCCGAAGCCGACCAGCAGCAGGCGCGCGCCCGGATTGCGGGTGGCCGCCAGGGGCCAGGCGGCCAACAGCAGGTCGACGCCCTTGGAGACGATCAGCTTGCCGACGAAGACGACCCTCGGACCTTCGGCGTCGGCGAACCAGTCGATCGCGGCCGACGCTTGCTCCGGGTTCCGCCCCCATGCGCTCGGCCGCGGGTCCTGTCGCCGGGCGGGGGCATCCCCGGACTTCCGACCCGATAGTTCGGCTTCCGGGAATGCCCCCGTCCGCGCCACCCGCGGGTGAGCCGTTTCGTCCTCCCCCAACTCCCCACCCAGCCCCGTTCGCACGTCGACTGCAAGGTCGCGCAGGCGGTCTCGGCCCTCCTCTGGGGGGATCGGAGAGAAGAGGGTGGTGTCGACTCCGGGGGGGCCGAGGCGGGTCTTGGCGGGGAGCGCGGGCATGTCGATCGCCTCCCACAGGCTCTCCGCCGTATGGCGGGAGCCGACGAGCACGGCGGAGGCGGCCTCCATGCCCTCGCGGGCGAAGGGAAGGAAGCGCTCGGGGTCGGCCTTGACCGTGTACTCGAGCGCCGAGCCGTGGACCTTGGCGGCGAAGCGCAGGCCGGCGCGAGCGAGGATCGCCGGGCCCATCACCAGGTGGTTGGCGAGGGCGGCGTCGGGGGGGCCGGCGCGGGCGATGACGTCGGTGACTGCGGCGACGTTGGCCTGCAGGTAGCGGTCGAGTTCGGCGACGTCGAGCTCGGAGAAAGCCTGGACCTCGAAGCCCTCGTAGCTGTCGAGGACGTAGACCGGCAGCAGGCCACCGATCTCGGGGACGTGGACGGTGACGGCGCCGGGCCGGCCCTCGCCGCCGACCGAATCGACCCAGTCGAGCTCGCCGGCGGCGCGATCTTGACACAGCAGGTGCACCTCGTGCCCGAGACGGGCCAACGCCGGAGCGAGGCTGGCGTTGTAGACGTTTGAGCCGGTCCCGCGAAGCAGGTAGCCGTGGAAGATGAGGACGCGCATCTGCGCCGCCAGACTAGATGGCCGGCCCCGAATACCCGCGCACACGGATGCGACGGTGTTTCGCGCCACCGATCACGGCTAATGTGTCGCAGCGATGGCGAACCCGGCGCAGACTTACCGACTTCGGGCGGCCGCCTCCGGCCGCGAGGCGCTGGCGCCGGCCCGAGCCGGTGGCGTCTACGTCGACCGCGAGACGGGCGAGGAGATGGAGCCGGTCACCCGGACCCTGCCGCTGGCGCCGTCCGACTCGGCGCTGCTGCGGATACCGGAGAACCTGCGCGCGTGCTCGCGCTGCGATCAGCTGATCGGGATGGACATCAGCGACTGCCCCTACTGCGGCCTGCGCCAGGAACCAGTCGCCGCAGACGAGTGACCGGGGCCCGCGGTCGGCGCCTGCGGGCGGCGGCCGGGCTTGTCGGCGCCGCGGCGGCGCTTGCCGTCGCGGGCTGCGGTGGCGACCAGACGACGATCTCGACCACGACCACCAGCTCGGACTCGACCAGCTCGACCAGCTCATCGACCACCACCGGCTCTCAGGCCACCCCCGGTGGCGGGAACGGCAGCGGCGGCACCCACTCCCCGGGGGGAGACAGCGCCGGCAACGACACCCCGCCCCCCGAGGGCAGCGCGGCCGACCAGTTCGAGCAGCAGTGCGAGCAGAACCCCGGGTCCTGCGGCTAGGGCCGGCTCAGTCGGGGAGGAAGTACGCCCAGTAGAGCAGGCGGGCCTGTTTGTACGAGCAGGCATAGACACGGTTTGTGCCGACGCCCTTGTGCGGCTTGCTGCGGTCCTGGAGGTTCTTGGCGCCGTCGCAGCGCTTCTTCGTGCGGCTCGCTCGCCAGGAGTCTCCCTTGCCGCCCAGGTCGTGGGCGAAGCTCGGCACCCACGTAGGGGTCGTGAGCGCGACCGTCCAGCCTTCCTTCACCGGGATCGGGTTGTTCAGGGTGAAGGTCTCGGGGTGTCCCAGCACCGAGCCCAGCTTCATCCTGGGGCTCTGGGCCCGGAGGCGGTATTTCTTTCCCGAACCCTTGCTCAACAGCGCCAGGCGCGCCGTCGGAGCGCCGCCGGCCGTCTCGTTGCCGAGCACCTTCTCGAAGAAGCTCCGTTCCCTCTTGTTCGGCTTCGAGAGGGCGAGCCTCCAGCCGACGATCGTGCCCTTGCTCGGAACCTTGAAGACGTGCTTCTTGCCGTCGGCCGTCTTCTGGAACCCGGTCACCTCGCCCAGCGCCTGACAACCCTTGCGAGGCGGGTAGTCGTTGCCCTTCGGCGTCGGGCAGCTTGCTCGCGGCGTGTTTGCCGTCTTGCCCAGCTCCTTGGTGCCTGCGGCGTCCACCGGGAGGCTCGCCCCGATGGTGATGGCCGCAGCCGCAAGTACCGCGAAAGCCGCCGCTACCGCGCCGCGGCGCCGGATGGACCCTGCCGAGGTCACGCCCCATAGCTTAGGGCGCCCGGCCGTCGTCAGACGCGCCGCCGGTAGATTCCCCGCGTGGACGCGATCGAGGTAAGAGGTCTCGAGCGCGCCTTCTCGGGGGGCGTGCTCGCCGTCGACGGCGTGGATCTGGAGGTCGCCGAGGGCGAGATCTACGCCTTTCTGGGCCCCAACGGGGCCGGCAAGACGACCATGGTGCGGATGCTGACGACGCTGCTGCGCCCGACCGGGGGCAGCGCCCGCGTCGCCGGCCACGACGTCGTCTCCGAGGCGGGTGCGGTGCGCCGGGCGATCGGCGTGGCCCTGCAGGAGGCCGCGCTCGACCCGCTGATGACCGGCCGCGAGCTGATCCGGCTGCAGGCGACGCTGCACGGGATGGCCTCCGCCGTGGGCTCGAAGCGAGCGGACGAGCTGCTGGAGCGGGTTGACCTCGAGGCGGCCGCCGACCGCCGCGTCGGCACCTACTCGGGCGGGATGAAGCGCCGCCTCGACCTCGCCTCGGCGCTGGTGCACGAGCCGCGGGTGCTGTTCCTCGACGAGCCGACGACGGGCCTTGACCCGGTCTCGCGCAAGACGATCTGGGAAGAGGTCTCGAAGCTCAACGATGAGGGCACCACCGTCTTTCTCACCACCCAGTACCTGGAGGAGGCCGACCAGCTCGCCAACCGGGTGGGGATCATCGACGCCGGCAAGATCGTCGCCGAGGGCACGCCGACCTCGCTCAAGTCCGAGGTCGGGGTGCCGCACCTCGAGGTTCGCGTCAGCGGCGATCCCGGACGCGCGGAGCAAACGGTCTCGCGCATGGGGAAGGTGCTGCCGGCCAAGGACGGGACCATCCTGGTCGAGCTCGGGCGGGGCGCGGCCGAGGTGGCTCCGGTGGTCAGAGCCCTCGACGAGGCCGGGATCCTGGTCGAGTCGCTGGAGCTGGTCCAGCCGACCCTCGACGACGTCTTCGTCGCCAAGACCGGATACCACCTGGGGACCGACGATCCCGACGAGCCCGAGACCGGCGAGCAAGCGGCCGCCGTCCCGTGATCCAGCGGCTGGTCGCCAACCTGAGGGTGATCGCGGCGCTGGGACGGCGCGCGGTGCGCCAGACCTTCCGGCGCCCGCAGCTGCTCGCGCCGATCGTCATCTTCCCCACCCTGCTGCTG
The DNA here is from genome assembly GCA_039930945.1 of bacterium. Lineage (GTDB taxonomy): Bacteria > Actinomycetota > Thermoleophilia > Solirubrobacterales > 70-9 > JBDTSW01. Next base: position 1,931 of record JBDTSW010000098.1, on the reverse strand, counting down.
GCGATCCAGACCGGCGGAGCGGGGCGCGCGGTCGACCTACCCGGGTTTCCGCAGGTCAACGGCTTCCTCGACTTCATGCTCGCCGGGGCGATGATCCAATCGACCTTGCTGGCCGCCAACAGCGGCGGCATCGCCCTCGCGGTGGACATCGAGATGGGCTTCACCGACCGTCTGCTGGCGGCTCCGATCTCGCGGTTCTCGATCGTCCTGGGGCGACTCGTCGGGACCGCCGCCCTGGGGGCCTTCTCCGCGGTCTGGTTCATCGCCCTGGGTCTGATCTTCGGCGCCCAGATCGAGGAGGGCGTCGCCGGGGTCGCCCTGATGATCGGGTTCGTCACGCTCTCGGCGATCGCCTTCGGCGGGCTCGGCGCGGCGATCGCGCTGCGCAGCGGCAGCGCCTCGGTGGTGCAGGGCATGTTCCCGCTCGTCTTCGTCGTCCTCTTCCTCTCATCGGCCTTCTTCCCCACGGCGCTGATGCTCGAGCCGGCCGCCAGCGTCGCCGACTACAACCCGCTCAGCTTCATCGTCGAGGGGATTCGCGAGCCGGTGATCTCGTCGCTCTCGGGGGAAGTGTTCCTGGAGGCATTCGGGGCGATCGCGCTGATCGCCGCGCTCAGCCTGGGCCTGAGCGCGCTGGCGCTGCGACGGCGCCTGAGGACGGGGGGCTGAGGTGGAGGCCGCCGGCGCCACGACGACCGCCGCCTTCGGGCCGGCCGCCAACCTCGCCACCGTGCGGGCACTGGTCCAGCGCTCGCGCAACGAGCTCCTGCGGGTGCCCGGCGCGGCGATCCCCGGCGTGCTCGCGCCGACGATCTTCTTCCTCGGCCTGACCGCGGTCTTCGGCAGCCTGACGCTGCTGCCGGGCTTCGATACCGACCGTTATCAGAGCTTCCTGATCCCGGTCAGCCTGATGCAGGGGGCCGGCTTCACCGGAGCGGCGACCGGGGTCAACCTTGCGCGCGATATCGAGCAGGGCTGGTTCGATCGCCTGCTGGCCTCCCCGGCGCCGCGCCCGGTGCTGCTGGCGGGGCTGGTGATCTCGGCCAGCCTGCGCGCCCTGGTGCCCGCCACGGCGCTGCTGATCGTCGGCTTCTCGCTCGGAGTCGGCTGGCCGGGGCTGGCGGGGCTGGCGCTGGCGGTCGTGCTGACGATGGGCACGGGGATCGTCGCCGCGCTCTGGGGATGCACCCTGGCGCTGCGCTTCAAGTCGCAGTCGGCGGCGCCGCTGATGCAGGCGGGGATGTTCATCCTCGTCCTCTTCACCACCGCCTACGCGCCGATCGAGCTGCTGCAGCCGTGGCTCGCGGACGTCGCCTCGATCAACCCGATGACCGAGGTGATCGACGCCGCCCGCCAGGGCTTCGTCACCGGCGGCGTCACCTGGGGCGAGACCTGGCCGGGCCTGGTGGCGCTGGCGTCCCTGATCGCCCTGATGGGGTTCTTCGCCCTGCGGGGGATGGCGCGGAGCAACTACTGAGGTGGTTGCGACCGGGCCTTAAGCAGGGTGCGGACGACGCGAATCACCTGCTCGGACTCGTCCATCACCTGCTCCCAGGTGAAGCGGGCGTGCTGCCATCCTTCGAGCCCGAGGAACTGGTCGCGGCGGCGGTCTCGGGCGAACGAGCGGCGATCGCGGTGGTAGCGGAAGCCGTCGGTCTCGACCGCGACCCGTCGCCGGCGCCTAAGTCCACCAGCACATGCCGATCGCCCAGCGCAATCCACGCGTTGACCTCCGGCGGGGGCAGGCCGGCCTGGCGGCAGAGCGCGCAAGCTTGATCTCGAGCTCGCTGCGGGTGGCGCCGTCGCCGAGGCGAGCGAGGGCGGCGTGGAGGTTGCGAACGCCTCGCGCAGGCCGATTGATCAGATGGGAGAGGGCGGCCATGTCGAGCAGTCCCAGCTCCTCGGCGCGCTCACAAGCGCGCTCGAGAGCG
>JBDTSW010000097.1:0-8098 GCA_039930945.1 bacterium | reverse complement strand
CCTACGTCCCCTTCGAGCTGGCGATGCCCTGGGACGGCGAGTGGGACGAGCTGCCCGCCTCCCACGGCGCCGCGATCTTCTTCGACCTGGCGACGATCGTCGGGCTGTTCGTGCTGGGCCGGCGGCTGCGGCGAGCCCGCGACGACGCCTCCGACGAGGAGGCGGCGGCCGCCAGGTCCGAGGGCACCGCGCTGGGGATCGTCCTCGCCTTCGCCTGGTGTGCCTACCCCTACACGACCTACGCCCTGCAATCGAACTCCAACGACTCGCTGGTAGCCGCGGGCCTGATCTGGGCGCTGGTGGCCTTCGCCTCGCCGGTCGGCCGCGGCGTGTTCTTGGGCATGGCGAGCATGGTCAAGTTCGCCCCGCTGGCGCTGGTACCGCTGTTCGCGATGGGGGAGAGGGGGTTGGCGGACCGGTTGAGGCGGCCGTCGGCGGACGAGTCCGGCGAGCGTCCGTCGCGCTTCGCCTGGTTCGGCTTCGGTCCGGTGTTCTGGTTCTCGCTCGCCTTCGTCGCCACCTGCGCGCTCCTACTCCTCCAAGCCACCCTCGACCCCGGCCTCAAGACCTTCTACGACCGCACGATCGCGATGCAGATCGACCGCGAGAGCCCCTTCTCGATCTGGGGCCAGGAACCCGGCCTCGAGTGGCTACAGACGGTGGTGAAGGTGGGGGCAGTGGGCCTGGCGCTGCTGGTGGCAGTGGTGCCGCGACGGCGCTCGGTGGGGCAGGTGGCGGCGTTAGCGGCGGCTGTGCTGATCGGGGCGTTGTTGGGGGTGGATCATTGGTTTTATCTGTATTTGCCGTGGTTCTTCGGGTTGGTGCTTGTGGCCCTGCTGCCGCGTGCCCGGGCAGGTCCGCCGGGCTCATAGATGGCATGAACTAAGGGACCTCCGTCCGCTCAGCGGGTGACGCTGCACTCGCAAGTAGTAAGAGCAAGACGGGAGGTCCCTCATGACCATCGTAAACGCAGGATTCGACATCCACCGAGCCCAGATCACCTTCGATGCCCTCGACACCGCGAGCGGCGAAGTCAAGACCGGGAGAATCCCCTCGACGCCCGATGCGGTGGTCGAGTGGGTCGGGCGCTATCCCGAGCGCGAGGTCCACGTCGCGGTCGAGGCCTGCACCGGCTGGTACTTCGTCGTTCACGCGCTGGAGTCGGCCGGCGCCGTGCCGCACCTGGCCGAAGTCACCGAGACCAGCGCCCTGAAGGGCCGAAAGCGACGCGCCAAGACCGACCGCGCCGACGCACGCTGGCTGCGGACGCTGCTCACCGAGGGACGCCTGCCCGAGGCCTGGATCCCGCCCGATCACATCTGCGAGCTGCGCACCCGAACCCGGCTTCGAAAGACACTCGTCGACGAGGCCACGAGCTGGCGCCAGCGGATCCAGGCGACGCTCTTTCACCTCGGCCAGCCCTCGCTCCCCCAGGGCGTCTCAGGCGACCGGGCCCGCGACTGGCTCGAGGCTCGCGAGCTCAGCCCGGCCGCCCGCGAGCGGATCGAGGTCGGGCTTCAGATGATCGCGGCGCTCGAGGAGCGGATCGCCCCGATCGAACGCGAGCTGAGGCGCTTTGCCCGCCGCCAGCCCGGCTGCCGGGCGATCGTCAAGGCCCACTTCGGGATCGGCGAGCTGACCGCGCCGGTGATCGTCGCTGAGCTCGGCGACGCGACGCGGCTTTCGCGCTCGCGCCAGGCGGTGCGAATCGCCGGCCTCGACGTCGGCGTCCATCGCTCCGATCGCCGCAGCCGCCTCGGCAAGCTCACCAAGCAGGGCTCGCCGCATCTGCGCTGGGCGCTTTACGAGTCGGCGCAGTCGGCCTGTCGTCCCCGCAGTCCCGACCACGAGGACTACCTCGCGCTCAAGGAGCGCGGCCTCTCGCACACCCGGGCCTCGCTGACGATCGCCCGCAAGCTCGCACGGCGGGCCTTCCACACCTTGCGTGAGCTCGGTGAGGAGGCGATTGCCCCGGCTCCATGAGACTCCCCCGTTTGCCCCGTTTGATGCCCATCCGTCTGAGATGAACCTCCCGGCCAGCTCCCACAATCCGGGTGGCTCCCGCCTTGCGGCGGCGGCCCACCATAGACCGGAGCGGCCGGAGTCGCTCCACGCGAGTCGACCCATCAACCATCACGTCGCCGACCTCGAGGTCGTGCACCCAGATAAGCCAGGGCGTTCGCGGAGCAATCGGGAGAACAAGGATTCGAGTTCGAGATCGCTCGCCACCTGCCCCAGCGACGTCCCCAGGGCGGCGCGAAGGGCCGAGTTCAGATAAACCCGGAGGTCGCGGGTTGAAAGATCCTGCCCCTCTCGGATCTCGCTACGACGCACGGATCCATGCCTGTGTGCCTCGCACTGAACTCCCTGGGGCCGGCGCGATACCCGCGGGATTGGCGAAGAAGAACATGACACCAGGGCTGGAGTCGCTCCGGTGGGCTACTCCAGCATCGAACGTTGGTGCGTGACCCGTACTGCTACGCAGCAGCCTCCTCGCTCTCGAGATCCTTGAGGGTCTTGCCGCTCTCGGTCTTCCACTCCGTGAGTCCGTTCGCTGGGCGGCCCAGGAGGAGCGCGGCTGCGAGCGACGGCGCACTGAATACGTAGTCCTGCGTCAGAACGAGCTTGTCGCCATCTTCAACTAGGACCTTGTTTTCGAGGAGCTCTTCCCGCAGGGCGACCATCTTCTGGTACGCCTGCGCGGATTCGACCATCTCCTTCCGCGCCGTGGCGCCGGCGAACACGAGGAAACCCTCGGCCGTCCGCTGTCCCTTCGCGCTCGTGTCAATCCCGCTGAGGAGAAGCCTTTCGCTTGAGAGCTTCTTGGGCATCTCGAAGGCGGATACCCCAAGAATTGGGTACACGACCAGCATCTCTGCGAGGAAGGTCTCCATGTCCGCCGCTTCGGCCTCGCCGAGGGTCGGACCGAGCATCGGCTGGTTGTTCTTGAGAACACACCGCTTTGCTTCCTTTGCACGGCCAAGGAGCTGGGCCTCGAGGTACTTCGCGTGGCTGACGTTGAAATCGTCTGCGGCCACGAAGACGACGGCTTCGGTCCAAAAGTCCTGCCCGCTGAGGTGGTTGTTGAGCCGGTCCCTGACCGCCCCCGCCTCCCCGACGTAGATCTCGCGCTGGTGTTCGGACGTTGCCGGATCACCCGCGAGTACGTAGACGCCGGGTCTGCCGAACTCTTGTCGCGCACGCACATCCTTGTAGGTGTTTCGGGAGAAGCGAAGGGCGATGCCGGTCCAGTTCTGCTTGGTCACGATCCAGAGCCCCTCCGGGACGCCATCCGCCAAGAAGACCTTGATGGTGGACGGAGGAGGGCTGGCGGTGTCGGTCGGCATGGAACGACTCTATCCCCGGGCTGACTCCGATCGGGATTGCTGCTCGAGGTTCTGCTTTGCATGAAGCGCACTTCCGCTGGGCCCGTGTTGCGGCGCGGGGCGCAGCCTTCTACGACTGCGGTCTCACCTCTGGCCCCCGCCTAGGAACCCGGCGCCTTCTCCTCGGAGCCCAGCTTCGCCGCCTCCTCCGCGTTCTCTCCCCACATCGGGATCCGCTCGACGCCGAGGTGCTCGCGGGAGTAGCGGCGGGCGATCTCGACGGCCTCCGCGAGGTTGGCTGCTCCGTCTACCTCCGCGGTGAAGCGGGTGAGGAGGTTGGGCGGGGGCTCGTCCTCTGTGATCAGGCGGAGGCTGTGGCGGACGTTCATCGGGATCTCGCTCGGCATCTCTTTTCGTTCCGGAAGCTCGGTCACTTGGGTTCCTCCTTTGCGGACAGTTGGCGCTCGGGGCACTACTCGCGCTGTTGCAGGCTCAGCATCTCCCCCCACACCTGGGAGTAGATCCGCTCGCGCTCATGGCCCTGGCGCTCGCCGACGGCGGACTTGAAGTTGGGGTAGTCGATGCCGGCGGCGAGGATGGCGACGGCGGCGACCCACTTTTCGTGGGCGACGATCGCGCGCCAGCGGTAGTCGGCGTCGGTGTCCTCGAAGATCCGCAGCGAGGGGATCTGCTCGCGCAGCGCCTCGAGATCCTCACGGGCCCGCGCCCGGACGATCACCCGCTCGGGGTCGTCGCGGTGGGCGACGACGCTGTAGAAGCCCTGGGTGGTGAAAACCCACATACTCAGATTTCCTCCGCCGCGATCAGGCCGAGGATGAGACCGAGCAGGACGTGGCCGCGGGCCTCGCCGCTGCCGCGGATGGCGTCGAGGCGCTCGACGAGCAGGGAGCGCTCGGGGTCGCGGATGCCGACCGACTTCTGCAGGCACTCGACCGCCTCGCGCAGCGCTTCGGCGTCGCGCCCGCGCTGGACGGCCTGGAAGTCGTCGATCCGGTCGAAGGCGCGGGCGAGGCTGTCGCTGATCTCTCTCACGGTTGGAGAGTCGTGCGCGGGGCGCCCGGCCTGACGTCAAGCGAGCGCGGGCGGGGCGGCGAGCTCGAGCGTGGCCGATGGCGCGCTGCGTCGCGGGCGATGGCGGCGTAACCGGGCCTGGCGCGGGCGCGATGTGGTCCGCCGGGGTTGTTGAGGGCGTGCTCGCCGCACTGGAGGCCGTTCCCTTCATCTCAGACCTCCTCATGGGAGCGGGACTCGGCGCCTTCCTCGGAGCGTTGGTGGCCTACCGGCACGAGCGCCGCGGAGGGCAGACTCCCCGCGACTGGGTGGTTACGCGGTGGAGTGTCGGCGGCGCGGCGGCATCTCTTGTGTTCGACCTTCTGGTGGAACTAACATGAGGGGCATGCGCCGGTTCCTTTCCGCCGTCTTGGCCGGCCTCCTGGTGGTGGCCGCCGGCGTGGCGGTGATCAAGATCGCGGACCTCGGCGCCGGCTGGAGCTGGGTGGTCATCCTCGCGGCCCTCCTCACCATGAGCCTCGTCGATCGCGAGGGCTTCTACGGGACGCCGCCGCACGAGCGGCACTGAGACCTCCGGCCTGCCCGCGGTTTTCGGGGGACGAGATCGCGGCGGCGGCTCTCTCCTTAGGCAGGGCCGGCCCCTGTTCGATTCGACAAACCAAGTCAATATGACCATAATGGTCACATGATGACCGTAGGCGTAGCTGAGCTGAAGGCGAAGTTGAGCGAGTACCTGGCGCGGGTGCGTCAGGGCGAGGAGGTGGTGGTGACCGATCGCGGTCGACCGATCGCCCGAATCGGCCCGGCCAGGCTCACCGAGGGGGAGCATCTGGCCGAGCTGGAGCGCGCGGGTCTGGTCAAGGTCGGGACGGGGGTCTCCGACGCGTTCCTCAACGCGCCCCGGCCCCGGTCGACCGGGGGCTCCCTGCTCGAGGCGCTTCTCGAGGAGCGCAGCGAGGGCCGTTGACCGGTGCGCTTCTGGGACGCCTCAGCCGTGGTTCCGCTGCTGATGGACGAGCGATGGTCGGATGAGCTACGCAACCTGCTCGTGGTCGACCGTGCGAGCGCGGTCTGGTGGGGTACTCGAGTCGAATGCGTCTCGGCAGTCCGTCGGCGCGAGCGGCAAGGCGAGGTGAGCGCAGCCAGCGCGGGTGAGTCGCTGGGGCTGCTCGACCAGTTCGAGGCCGAGTGGGTGGAGCTGCAGCCGTCCGAGGCTATCCGCGCCGCCGCCGAGCGGCTCCTCGCCGTCCACCCCCTGCGAGCCGCGGACGCGCTCCAGCTCGCCGCCGCGAACGCGTGGCGGGGTGGGTTCGGCCGACGCCCCCCTTTCGTCTGCTTCGACCAGCGCCTGCGGGATGCGGCGGCGCGCGAGGGCTTCGAGGTGCTTCCCGAGCTCGGCGTTTAGGTCGTCGCTCACAGCGCCGTGTGCAGCCGTCGTCCCATCGCGGCGCCTGAGCAGTTGAAGATCTTGCACATCGCGTCGTGGCGCTGGCCGGAGCCCTCCCAGTAGGTGCGCATCAGGTCGCGGGGCATGAGCAGGGCGGCGGCGAAGATCGAGGCCTCCTCCTCGATGTCGGGGCCCTCGACGTCCTGCTCGTCGGCCTGGACGGCCTTGGAGCGGCAGAAGAGCGTCTGCTGGCCGCGGTGCATCACCCAGTGGCCGATCTCGTGGGCGATCGTGAACCGCCGGCGGGTGGGCCATTGGGAGGCCTCCTCGGCGTTGACCCAGACCTCGGCCAGGCTCGGCAGCAGCAGGCCGGAGAGGGTGTCGCCCTCGGCAAGCTCGGGACAGCCGGGCGCGGCGCGCAGCTCCGCGGGCGACTTGTCGCAGACGCGCAGGCCGAAGCAGCTGTCGGCGATGTCCTCGACCGGGATCGGCGGCTTGCGCTTGCCCCAGACGTAGGGGTCGACGCCGGCCAGCACATCCTCGGCGCGGCCCTCGATCGGCTCTCGGTTGATCGCCGCCATCGGTGTGCCGACCCTAGCCGCGGCGGCGCTGTGGGCCAAGCAGCCGGATCAGCGCCCCCAGCGTGCGCAGCGCGCCCAGCGAAGCGGGCCCGTCGTCAGCAGTCGAGGCCGAGGCGCGGACCTCGTGCTCGAGGCTCGAGCGCATGTTCACGTCCCGGCCGAGCGTCCCTGCCAGCAGGCCCGCCAGGGGCCAATCCCGCTCTTTGAGGGCGAAGCGGAACAGGGTGATTGGATCTCGAAGTCGATTGATCATGGGTTGGAGGTCGGTGATCAGGGCACGGCGCTGACCGAGAATCACTTCCTGCCCCTGAAGAGCTCGTCCACTTCGTCCCAGTCCCCCTCGGGCATTCGCTCCGCTGAGGCCTCATCCGCACCGGCTTCTTCGCCCTCTCCAGCGCTGCGCATTCGCGTGAACGCCTGATCGGTCTTGTCTGAGCCCAGCTCCGCCATCCCGGCCGAGAGGTTCTCGCCCGCCTTTCGCAGGCTCTCGACGCTCGCCCCGACGATCTCGCCCAGCGCTCCCAGCACCCGGTCGGAGACGCCGTCGGATTCCAGGCTTCCCTGCTCCATGCCGTGGTAGTAGCCGGCGACCTTGTCCTCCCGGTCGCCGACGCCGAGGGCGGCGCCGAGCCGGGCCACCAGCTCCGCCCGCTTCACCTGCGCCCGTTCCCGCAAACGCGGCAGCACCACCGGCCACAGGCCCGCGCGCCCGCCCAGCGAGCGGTGCAGCGACTCGGTCAGCCGCTCGGCCTCCGAGCCGCGGAACGCGTCCGCGTCCCACTCGCGAGCGGGCGCGCGCTGGAGGTAGGCATCGAGCAGCGCCGCCAGCTCCTCCCGGTCGGCGCCCTCGAGCTGGTCGAGGTAGGCCACGGGGTCTGCCTCACCGCCGGCGCGGTGCTCTGAGATGTACTCGGATAGAAGTCGGTCGACGTCGCTCATCGCGATCACGGGGGTTCGCGGGCCTAGCCCGGATTATCCGACTCTTCGAGCAGCTCGCGCAGCCGCGTGCGAAAGCGCTTGGCGATCTGCGAGACGTTGGCTTCGCTCATCGGGGGGTTCAGGTCAGGGAACTTGGCGTTGACATGATCGACCGTGTCGGCGGCGCCCCCGCCCTCGAAGACGAAGCGCTCGATCACCTCGCGGTGGGCCTCGGACAGCTTCTGCATCGCGATCTCGACCAGCTCGTTGATCTCGATCTCTCCGGTCTCGGCGGGTACCGAGCCGGACGTGCCCCAGATGGACTCGTCGTCGCCGTGCTCCTCCGGCAACGGGGTGGTGTCGACGCTGGGCTTGCGGGTGAAGTCGGCGATCCGCCGGCCGACGATCCGGTTGAGCCAGCTGCGGAACTCGCCAATCGACTTGCCGTCCAGCTTGGAGCGGATGGCGCTCACGACGGCCTCTTGAGCGACATCCTCGACATCGGCGCGCGGGACCTTGATCGCCACCCGGCGAACGATGTCGTCGTGGTAGCGGAAGACGATGATCGCGAGCGCCCGCTGGGCCTGCTCGGATTGCCCTCTGGCGCGAGCAAGGGCGATGTGCTCAAGCAGAGCCTCGTCGTCGAGCCGGGAGAGCTCATCGTCATTTCTCGGTTCGAAGTTCGCCACGTGGATTCGGCCTGATCAGGGGTAGTCGTAGCCGCAGATGGATTTCTGACGGCTGCGCTCGCGCTCGCCCAGGGCGGGCCGGCGAAGGCTTCGCGTTTGTATCACGCGTGGCAAAGGCGCTCGCCGGTTCGGCCTGATCCCGATCTGCAACGGCGTCAGATCTGC
>JBDTSW010000096.1:0-8159 GCA_039930945.1 bacterium | reverse complement strand
GCTCGGTCGACCACATGCTCGCGTGGGCCAAGGCCGGCGGCCGCTGGCAGTAGGGGAGAAACTGCCGCATTGCTGGAAAGCGGTAGCCCTTCGGCACACCCGCGCGATGATCGCCGCGTCGCGCGTCGCGCGCCTGACGGTCCGTGCGACGTTAGTGGTCACATGCACCCATAACGTTCACCGCACCCCGAATGTGTCCGCCCTGGAACGCATGAGCCGGGTCAGTCGTTCTTGGCCTTGCCGCCCTTCTTCTCCCCGCGCTGCTTGCCCTTCTGATCCTTCTGTCCCTGCTTGGGCTTCTTATCGGGGTTGTGCTTTGCTTTGTCGTCGCGCTTGGGCTTCTTGCCGGCCTTGCGCGGGGGGTGTTCGGAGAGGATCTCGTCGCCGGCGTCGGCGGCGAACTCTTCGATCAGGCCGGCGGTTTGCTTCGGGGCCTCGACCTGGGGGGTGTGGCCGATCCCCGGAAGGGTGCTGATTCGCACCCCCGGGACGTCCTCGAAGCCCTCGGCGGCGGCCGTCGGGTCGAGGAGCTGGTCCTCGGCGCCGAAGATCGCCATCAGCGGCACCAGCGACGAGGTCATGCGCTGGTCGAGCGGCGCCGCGTCGCGGAAGTCCCGCAATGCCCGGTGTGCCTCGTCGTAGGAGGTGTAGGTCATCCGCTCATAGCCGTCGAGGATCATGTCCTCGAAGTCCGGCGGGATCTCGAAGTCCGGCGCGAAGGCCCGCTTGAAGCTGTCGAGAACCGCGAAATCCGGGGTCAGGCGCCAGATCGCCTCGCCCAGGACAGGGGTGTAGCCGAGGCGGGCCAGGAACGGTAGCTGGTCGTCGTCGTTGCTGGCAGCGAGGCTGATGTCGACCACCCGGTCGACGAGCTGGCTCGAGCTCTCCGCCAGCGAGACCGCCATCGCCGCTCCCATCGACTGGCCGACGACGACCGCGCCCCGCACGTCGAGCTCGTTCATGGCGCCGGCGACGAGCTGGGTCTGGTCCTCCACCGAGTAGCCACTGGAGGGCTTCTCCGAGCCGCCGAAGCCGAGGAAGTCGACGCGGATCACCCGGTGGTCGGTGGTCAGCAGCGGCGTCAGCTGGTCCCACCACCGCAGCGAGCAGGCGTAGCAGTGCAGGAGCACGATCGGCGCACCGGGCTTCGGGCTCTGCGCGGCCCGCTCGAGGACCTGCACCTCGCCGCCCGGGAGCCTGATCAGCTGCCCTCCGGATGCGGTGACCTCGGCGGGCTTGGTCTGCTGGTCGACGACGACGGTGTTCACCGCCAGCAGCACGGCGAGGGTGAAGGCGATCCCGATCAGGACCTTCCAGCGACGTTTCATGCGCCCACTCAGTCGCTCGGGGCGAGCCCGAGCCCGTCCGCCCGCTCGGCCATCGCCGCGATCAGGAAGGCGACGTGCTCGTCGAAGTCCTCGCCCAGCTCCTCGGCGCCGCGAGTGACCTCCTCGCGGTCGACCCCGGCGGCGAATGACGGCTGCCTCAGCTTCTTTCGCACCGACTTCACCTTCATGCCCTCGATGCCGGTGGGGCGCACCAGCGCGCAGGCCGCGATGAACCCCGACAGCTCGTCCACGGCGAACAGCGTCTTCGCTATCTTCGTCTCGCGCGGGACCCCGAGGAAGGTGGCGTGGCCGGCCACGGCGTCAATCACCTCCTGCGGGTAGCCGCGCGCCTCCAGCTCCTTCAGCGCATGGCGAGGATGGCCCGTCTCCAGGTCGGGGTAGCGCTCGTAGTCGAGGTCGTGGACGAGCCCGGTCACCGCCCACAGCTCCTCGTCGGAGCCGTACTTGCCGGCGTAGGCGACCATCCCCGCCTCGACGCCCAGCAGGTGCTTGCGAAGCGAGTCCGATTCGACCCATTCGCAGACCAGTTCCCATGCCTGTTCTCGTGTCGGCTGAGCCATGCGCGGTGGTCTACCCTAGCCATCCAATGGAGAAGTTCGTGATCCAGGGCGGCACACCGCTCTCGGGCGAGATCACCGTCGCCGGCAACAAGAACGCGGCGCTGCCGATTCTCGCCGCCTGCCTGCTGACCGAGGAGGAGCTGCTGCTGGAGAACGTGCCGCGGATCCGCGACGTCGAGACCCAGATCGCCCTGCTCGAAAGCCTCGGGGTCAAGGCCGCCTGGATAGGCGACAACGCGCTTCGCCTGCAGGCCGACAGCGTCTCGGACACGACCGTCGACGAGGGGCTGGCGGCCCGTATCCGGGCGTCGTTCCTGCTCGCCGGGCCGCTGCTGGCGCGCTTCCACCGGGCGCAGATGCCGCCCCCCGGCGGCGACACCATCGGCCGTCGGCGCCTCGACCCCCACCTCGATGCCTTCCGCGACATGGGGGCCGAGGTGACGGGCGATCGCCCGATCGAGATCTCCGCGGCAGAGGGGCTCCGCCCCTGCCGGATCTTCATGGACGAGCCTTCCGTGATGGCGACCGAGAACGCGCTGCTGGCGGCCGCGCTGACGCTCGGCCCGACGACGATCGGGAACGCGGCCTCCGAGCCGCACGTCCAGGACCTGGCGAGGCTGCTGGTGAAGATGGGGGCTGAGATCGACGGCATCGGTTCCAACGTGATCACCGTCCACGGGTGCGAGACGCTCGGCGGCGCCGAGCACAGGATCTGCCCCGACCACATCGAGGCGGCCAGCTTCATGGCCCTCGCCGCCGCCACCGGGGGCGACCTGCGGATCCGCGAGATCGATCCCGACGACCTGCTCGCAATCCGGCGCCACTTCGGCCGCCTGGGGCTGGAGACGGTGATCGAGGGCACCGACGTGATCGTGCCTCCGGAGCAGCAGCTGGCCGTCCGCGACGACATCGGCGACGCGATCCCGAAGATCGACGACGGCCCCTGGCCCGCCTTCCCGGCCGACCTGACCTCGATTGCCCTGGCGCTCTCCACCCAGGCGCGAGGGACGATCCTGATCTTCGAGAAGATGTTCGAGAACCGCTTGTTCTTCGTCGACAAGCTCGTGGCCATGGGCGCTCGGATCACGTTGTGCGATCCCCACAGGGCGATCGTCAGCGGTCCGAGCCGGCTTCACGGGGAGCGCGTCGAGAGCCCCGACATCCGCGCCGGGATGGCGATGCTCATCGCCGCCCTCTGTGCGGACGGCACCTCCGAGATCGGCAACATCGCCCAGATCGACCGCGGCTATGAGCGCATCGACCTCCGCCTGCGCGAGCTCGGCGCCCAGATCGAGCGCGTCGCGACCGAGCGAGTCCCCGCGTGAACAGGACGCCTCGTTCGGGCTAGGGACGAAGTCCCGGTCGCAGCGTGTCAACCTGCCGCTACGTTGGCGCCCTGACCCGGCGGCAGCGGACGCGGAAGCGAACGAAGAGAGCGAGAGCAGAGCAGCCGCCGGAGCTATCCGATGACGCACCCGATCCCTCCGGGGACAAGAGACATCCTGCCCGACGAGATGCGCGAGCTGCGCGCTCTCCAGGCATCGCTGTGCGAGGTCTTCGAGCGCTTCGGTTACGGCGAGGTGGCCACGCCGACGATCGAGTACGACGACGTTCTTGCCCAGGGCGACGAGCGTGGCGCCCCCGTCGCGTACCGCTTCTTCGACGAGCGCGGCAAGTTGCTGGCGATGCGCTCCGACATGACGATCCCGATCGCCCGCCTTGTAGCCAACCGCTTCGCCACCGTCGAGCCGCCCTTCCGGTTCTTCTACATCGGCAGCGCCTACCGGGCCGTCCGCCCGCAGCGCGGCCAGATGCGCGAGTTCATGCAGGCCGGGGTCGAGCTGATCGGCTCCGGAGCGACCGGCGGCACCCCCGAGGTGATCGAGGTCCTCAGCGCGGCGCTCGACGCGGCGGGCCTGACCCGCGCGGTGATCGGCCTCGGCGACGCGGACCTCTACCCGCAGCTTCTCGACGAGCTCGGGGTCTCGGGCACGGCGCGCCGGGCGATCACGGACCGCCTCGCGTCGCACGACCTGGTCGGCCTCGAGGCGGAGGTCGAGGCGCTCGAGATCGGCACCTCGGAGCGCGAGACGCTGCTGCGCCTGGCGAACCTGCGGGGCGGGGCAGAGGTGCTCGGCCAGGCCCGCGAGCTGGGCGGGGACGCCGTCGAGCGCGCGACCGGCCGGCTGACGACGCTGTTCGAGGCACTGCGCGAGCGCGGGGTGGCGGACCGGGTCAGTCTCGACCTGGGGCTGCTGCGTGACCTCGGCTATTACACCGGCGCGATCGTCGAGGTCTACGACCCGGCGGTCGGCCACGTGCTCGGCGGCGGCGGCCGCTACGACGAGCTCATGGGTCGCTTCGGCAGGCCGCTTGCCGCCGCCGGCTTCGCCCTCTACACCGAGCGCGTGCACATCGCCCAGGCCGAGGAGGAGCGACTCGCCGAGGAGGGATCGCGGTGATCGGCTCCGGAGCCAGCGGCGGCCTCGCGGCCCGTTCCCAGGGCAGGCTCAAGCTCGCGGTCTCGCGCGGGGCGCTTTACCCAGGGACCCTCGACCTGCTCGACCGTCTCGGCGTCGACACCTCCGAGGCGCGCAGCGACTCGCGGTCGCTCGTCTTCAGCACTCCCGAGCTCGACCTGGTGACGATGCGACCCTCGGACGTCCCCACCTACGTCGAGGCGGGTGCCGCCGACCTCGGGATCACCGGCAAGGACGTGCTTTCAGAACAGCAGGACCGGGCCGTCTACGAGCTCCTCGACCTGCATTTCGGCGCCTGCCGGATGGTGCTTGCGGGCCGGCGGGGCGACCAGCGCCTGGATGAGGGCGAGCGCCGCCTGGGGGCGATGCGGATCGCGACCAAGTACCCGCGCACGGCGGAGCGCTACTTCGAGGACACCGGCCGCCAGGCCGAGATCATCGAGGTCAAGGGCTCGGTCGAGCTTGCGCCGCTGGTCGGGCTGGCGGACGGGATCGTCGATCTGGTTGACACCGGCCGCACGCTGGAGGAGAACGATCTCGAGGTCCGCGAGGAGATCACCGCCTGCACGGCGCGGCTGGTCGCCAACCGGGTCGCACACAAGCTCCGCGCCTCCGAGATCGACGATCTCGCCGAGCGCATGCGTGAGGCGGCGCGCCCGTGAAGGTCGAACGCACGAGCTGGGACGGCGCCGACCCGTCGGCAAAGGCGCACGAACTGCGTCAGCTCGGCCCTGCGGACGCCGGCCTCGAAGCCGACGCCTCGGGGATCGTCGCCGACGTTCGCGATCGTGGGGACGACGCGCTGCGCGAGCTCACCGCCCGTTTCGACGCGACCGAGGTCCCAGTGGCCGAGCTGCGCCTGCGGGTCGACCCCGAGCTGATCGAGCGCGCCCGCGATCAGGCCGACGCCTCGCTGGTCGGCGCCTTGGAGGTCGCCGCCCGCAACATCCGCAGCGTTGCCCGCGCCGAGCTCGAGGCGGCCCCGGCCGTGCACGTCGCGCTTCCCCAGGGCCAGGCGGTGAGCCTGGTGGAGCGCCCGGTGCGCGGCGCCGGGGTCTATGTGCCCGGGGGGCTTGCCGCCTACCCGTCTTCGGCGCTGATGTCTTGCCTCCCTGCCCGGGTGGCGGGCGTGGATCGGGTCGCCGTGGCGACCCCGCCCGGAGCCGACGGCGCCGTGCACCCGGCGACGCTCGCGGCCTGCGCCATGGCCGGGGTGAACGAGGTCTACGCCGTCGGCGGTGCCCAGGCGATCGCCGCGCTCGCCTTCGGGACGGAGACGGTCGCGCGCGTCGACGTGATCGCCGGCCCGGGCAACCGCTTCGTCAACGAGGCCAAGCGCCTCGTCTGCGGTCAGGTTGGAATCGACGGGATCGCCGGGCCGAGCGAGCTGGTCGTCGTCTTCGACGCGACCGCCGACGCCGGTTGTTTGGCCCTCGACCTGCTGGCCCAGGCCGAGCACGGCAGCGACGGCCTGCTGGTGGCCGTGTCGGCCCGCGCCGATGCGCTTGACGCGCTCGCGCAGCAGCTCTCAGAGCTCGCCCCCGAGCGGCCGACGGTCCGCGACGCGACGATCGCGCTGGTCGCCGCCCCCGACCCGTCAGCGGCGATCGAGCTTGTCGACGCGCTCGCGCCCGAGCACCTCGAGCTGGCGCTGGAGATCGCCGACGAGCGCCTTGCCTCCGACCGCGTCGCCGGCGCCGTCTTCTTCGGCCCGGGCGGGGCGGTCGCCTTCGGCGACTACGCCGCGGGCTCCAATCACGTGCTTCCGACCGGGGGTGCCGCTCGCTTCGGTGGGCCGCTGGGGGTGCACACGTTCAGGAGGCGGACCTCGGTCGTCGAGCTTTCGGCCGAGGCGGCGGCCGGGCTGGCGCCGCTGGTCGCGGCGCTGGCGCGGGCGGAGGGATTCGACGTTCACGCGGAGTCGGCGGAGGCGCGAGCCCGCCGATGATTGAGGAGACTTCACGCCGGCAGCGAATTGCACGCCCATGAGTCGCACAGCAGACATCCATCGCAAGACGGGCGAGACCGACGTCAAGCTCGCGCTGAACCTCGACGGCGGCGAGGTCGCCGTCTCGACCGGCGTCGGGTTTCTCGACCACATGCTTGAGCTGCTGGGCCGCCACGGCCGCCTCGGCCTTCGCGTCGAGGCCGGCGGCGACCTCGGCACCGGGGCCCACCACACGGTCGAGGACATCGGCATCGCCCTCGGACAGGCGCTGGACGCCGCGCTTGGCGATCGCTCTCAGATCCGCCGCTACGGGCACGCGGCCGTCCCCATGGACGAGGCGCTGGGCGAGTGTGCGATCGACATCTCCGGCCGGCCGCTGTGCGTGTTCGCCGCCGATCTGGCGCCGGTCTCGATCGCCGGCTTCGACTCCGAGCTGACCGAGGAGTTCTTCCGGGCCGTCGCCAACAACGCCAAGCTGACGCTGCACCTCGGCACTCGCTACGGCTCCAACGCCCACCATGTGATCGAGGCCTGCTTCAAGGCCTTCGCACGCGCCCTGCGGGTCGCCGTCTCGATCGACCCCGACGAGACCGGTGTGCCCTCCACCAAGGGCACGTTGACCGCATGAGCGCTCGCCTCGCCATCCTCGACTACGGGATGGGAAACCTGCGCTCGGTCGAGAAGGCCCTGGAGCGGGTTGGAGCGCAGGTCGAGCGCACGACCGGCGTCGAATCGGCTGCCGAGGCCGACGGCCTGGTGCTGCCGGGCGTCGGCGCGTTCCCGGAGGCGATGCGCCGGCTGCGTGCCGAGGGCTTCGACCGGCTGTGCACCGAGTGGGCCGCCGACGGACGGCCGCTGCTGGGGATCTGCTTGGGCATGCAACTGTTGTTCGAGTCCTCCACCGAGAACGGCGGCGCGGAGGGGCTGGGGCTGCTGCGGGGCAACGTCACCGAGCTCGACGCCCCCGGGCTCAAGGTCCCGCACATCGGCTGGGAGCCGGTCCGCTGGGAGCGCGAGTCGCGTTTCGTCGGTGAGCTGGCCGGCGACGGCTCCAACCCCTTCTACTTCGTCCACTCCTTCGCCGCCCGCCCCGCGCGTGCCAGCGACACGGTGGGGACGGCCGAGTGGGGCGAGCGCTTCGCCGCCGTGGTCGAGCGCGACGCGATCGTCGGCGCCCAGTTCCACCCGGAGAAGTCGAGCGCGTCCGGGCTCTTGCTGTTGCAGAACTTCGTTGGGTTCTGCGCCCCGGTCGCGGCTTGATCCTCTATCCGGCGATCGACATCCGCGGTGGCCGTGCCGTGCGGCTCGTCCAGGGCGACTACGACCGCGAGACCGCATTCGACGCCGACCCGCTCGACGCGGCGCGGCGTTGGATCGAGCAGGGTGCACGCGCCCTGCACGTCGTCGACCTCGACGGAGCGCGCTCGGGCGTGCCGTCCAACCTCGACCATGTGCGCCGGATCGCGGCCGAGGCCCGGGTGCCGGTCCAGGTGGGGGGAGGCCTGCGCAGCGCCGAGGCGGTGGTTGCGGTGCTCGACGCCGGCGTCGAGCGGGCGGTGCTCGGCACGGCCGCGCTCGAGGACCCGGCTCTGATCGAGGCGCTCGTCGCAGACCACGGCGCCCGGATCGTGGTCTCGGCCGACACCCGCTCGGGGAAGGTGGCCGTCGAGGCTTGGGAGCGGCAGAGCACGACCGGAGTCGAGGGTCTGATCGCTGACCTGGCCGGGCGCGGGGTCGGCCTCTTCGTATTCACGCCGGTCGAGGTCGACGGAACCCTCGAGGGCCCCGGGCTCGAAGGGCTACGGGTCGCCGCCGCGGCTGC
>JBDTSW010000095.1:0-8336 GCA_039930945.1 bacterium | reverse complement strand
GCGGTTCCCGAGCCACGATGCGTGCCTCGACTGCTTGAAGGAACGCTTCCATCCGAACGGCTCGGATTGCCCCAGCTGCGGCAAAGCGACCAAGTTCCACCGGATCAAGAGCCGGGCCGCGTACTCCTGCCAATACTGCCGCCACCAGGTCTACCCAACCGCAGGCACAATCTTCCACAAGTCCACCACGAACTTGCAGATGTGGTTCTGGGGCATTTTCCTAATGTCCTCGACCCGCTGCGGAATCAGCGCCAAGCAGCTGGAACGGGAGATCGGGGTCAGCTACCCGACCGCGCACCGGATGTTCAAGCAGATTCGGACCTTGCTCTCGCAGGACGCCGACGCGCCCCTGACCGGCAAGGTCGAGGTGGACGAGACAGCGGGCGGAGCCAAGCACGCCCGAGCCGGCGATGCAAAGCGCGGGCTCGCCTTCGTGAAGAAGTCCCAGCGCCCGACCATCTGGGGGGCCGTGGAGCGCGGGGGCCGCGTCCGGGCCAAGGTGATCGACTCGCGCGCGACCCTAGACGTGGAGCCGCCGTTGTTCGAGCACGTCCTACCGTCCTCGATGGTCTTTACCGACGACTGGCGGGGCTACGACCCCAAGCGCGTCGGCACTCACTTCATGGGCCACCATCGGATCAAGCACCTACAGAAGGTCTACGTGGACGGCGATGTCCACACCCAGACGATCGAGGGCTTCTTCGGCCTCTTGAAGAACGGCATCCGGGGCGTCTACCACTCGGTCAGCACGACCTACCTTCAGTCCTACCTCGACGAGTACGCGTGGCGGTACAACCACCGCGACGACTCCCGGCCTATGTTTTGGTCGATCCTCGATCGGGTTGGGAAGGAAGCCCCAGACGCTTCCTAGCCTCGTCTGAGGTCGCCTTCTCGAGATCGGCTAGGAAGTCCTCGTCGGTGTGGTCGGGGTCAATCTTCTCGACCACGTCCTCGCCGGGGGGCGCAGGCTCGATCTTCTCGGGGCGCTTTCTCTCAGGCATCAGGCTCCTAGGCTCCATTTCCGAGTGTAGGGATAGACTTGACGTTGTAACGGAGGGCGCGGGATTCGAACCCGCTAATGCCGTGACGCATTCCCCGCACCTAAAGCGGGGCCGGTTCGCCAGACCGAGGCCCTCCGATGGTGGTGTCGGGCGCGATGGGTTCCACTCATCGCTTGCCCGGCACCGCTTCCCTTCACTAACGGCAACCTTCACGCGGCAGGAACCTTCGGGTTGGAGCCGCGCTGCTACTTACCTCCTACGAACTGGGATCACCCCCCTTGGGCTCAGCCGAGGGAAGCTCGTAGACGAGTTCGAAGTTGGCGAGGGCAGCCTTTACCCATGCCTCCCGCGATCCCTGTGGCCATTCTGCTCCGGCCTCGGGGAGCGACTGGATCAACCCTCGGATCAGCGGATGCTGTCCGCTGGATGGCGCGGGCGATGGCGTGAACTCAATCTCTGCCGCTTGCGGCTTCGGGTCGCTGGCGCTGGAAGCAGCAGGCTTGACTCGCGGCTGACGGCGAACGCGGGTCTTGGTCTTTGCGCTGGCGGGACGGGCCGCTCGCTCTCGCTTGGGGATCGAATCGACCAGGCCAGCGACCTCGCAGAGATGCAGGAACAGGGTCACCATTCGCTCCTGTTGCCCGCGAGGCTTGTAGTGGCGGAAAGCATCGCGGACGCGCTGGTAGTCGTCCTCATCGAGATTCACGAACTTGAAGACGTCCTGGTAAGCGCCGTGGAGGATCGCGGCCAGGCGGTCGGGGAATTCGCTTTGCGGGGCCCTCGCCAGGTCGGAGAATTGCTGGGTGGGTTCGCCGTCGCCGTCGACGAGATCGAGAAGCTTCAGCGCCTGGAGGGTGCGGGGCGCAACGCTCTCGGGAACGCCCGCCTTGGTCAAGACCTCAAGGGTGAAGGGGGTCTGAAGACCGCGTTCGCGGAAGCCCTCGATCACCGTCAGAACTGCGGCGGGCGGGGCGTATGGGGCTTGACCATCGGATGTGATCGGCATTACCTCGTACCTCGTTTAGATTTGGACGCCGTCCACTGTAACAGGAAATGGCCTTATGCGTTACACGGCTGAGGGCATCCGCGCCACCAGGGCTGACTTCTTTGAGACCCCTGGCGGTTGGCTGGCCGTGAGTCAGACCGGGGAACCCCTGCGAATAGGGGTGATGGGAAAGACCCGGGAGGACGCTGAGGGCCGCTTCGCCCGAGAACTCGCGGCGTGGGTCAGGCTGAGGGAGCGACCGGAATGACTGACCCCTACGTGTCGCCACTTGACACTTGCCAGGAGTCAAGGGAGGTAAACGCCTTGGGTGGGCGCCGAGGGTGCGAATCGCGATACTGAGTGGGTGAGCCACCGCGCTTCGATCTCGGCCCTCACCCTGCTGGGCCTGCTCGCCCTCGCCGGGTGTGGCGGCGGCGACGATCCCGGGCCGCCGCCGGCGAGCGACGGCTCGGGACAGGAGGTGACCGGGGAGGCCGATCCCGCCGACGTGAAGGTGATCGAGGCCTGGTCCGACGCCCTGCGCGAGGGCGACATCGACGCCGCCGCCTCCTACTTCGCGATCCCGAGCGTGGTCGAGAACGGCGTCCTGCTGCGGATCCGCAACCGCGACGACGCGCGCCTGTTCAACCTCTCGCTTCCCTGCGGCGCGATCCTGGTCGACGCCCAGACCGAGGGCGACTTCACCACCGCGACCTTCGAGCTGTCCGAGCGACCGGGCCCGGGCACCTGCGGCCAGGGCTCTCAGAGCACCGCCGAGACCGCCTTCGTGATCTCCGACGGAAAAATAGCCGAGTGGCGACGGGTCGCCGTCGGAGGGGCCGAGCCCGCCCCTGGGGAAGCCGCCTGAAGGCGCGCCTTGCCTCAGACCCTCCTCCCTGATAGGAATGACGGCATGGGAGGCCGGATACGGCCTGCAAATCGAGTAGAGGAGGGTGTATGGAAAGGCTGACCGGCAAGGTCAGGATTTCCGCGCTCGCCCTGGCCGTGGCCGGCATGTCGTTCGGTCTCGCAGCTTGTGGCGACAGTGACAGCGACAGCGGAGGAGGAGGCGAGCAGACGCTTGATCTCGTGATCGGCGATTCGGTCCCGCTCAGCGGCGACCTCGCCGACTTCGGACCGCCCGGAGACAAGGCGGCCCAGATCGCCGTCGACGAGGTGATCAATCCAGCCATCGAGGATGCCGGCGCCGACCACACGGTCGAGCTCGTCACCGAGGACAACGGTGGTGGAGCCGACCAGCAGGCGGCCGTCCAGGCAGCCCGCAAGATGGTCGACTCCGACGGTGCCAGCTGCATCGCCGGCGCCTGGGCGTCCGCCGACACGATCCCCACCGCGGAATCGGTGACGATCCCGGAGGAGGTCGTCCTGATCTCGCCGGCATCGACGAGCGATGAGATCACCGGCCTCGATGACAATGGCCTCGTCAACCGGACGGCTCCGCCGGACTCCTTCCAGGGTCCGACGCTGTCCAAGTACCTGGTCGAGGAGGCGCTCGGTGGCGCTGAGGGCAACACGATCAACATCGGCGCCCGCAACGACGCCTACGGCACAGGCTTGGCCGACACGTTCGGCACCGCCTGGGAGGACGCCGGAGGCACAATCGGCGACGAGACCATTTACGACGTCAAGCTGCCGAACTACGACAGCGAGGCATCTGACATCGTCTCGGGCAACCCCGACGGGATCGTCATCGTCGACTTCCCGGAGACCTACAACAAGGTTGGTCCCGCTCTGGTGCGGGCCGGGTTCGATCCGAAGACGACGTTCGTCACGGACGGTCTGATCTCGGGCAGTCTGGCCGAGGGCGCCGGCGACGACGCCGTCAACGGCCTGCGCGGAACCGCGCCGGGCGTGCCGGACGACGATGCCGGGGCGAAGGCGTTCGACGACCTCTGGAACGACAGCGACATCGAGCCTGACGTCGATCGACAGACGTTCGACGCTCAGAACTTCGATGCCGTGGTCCTCTGTTACCTGGCCGCAGTCGCCGCCGGTTCCACAGAGGGTGCAAGCATGGCCGAGGTCATCCAGGACATCAGCGCCCCGGAGGGCGATCAGTACACCTGGGAGGAGCTCCCCGCGGCGATCGAGGCGCTCCAGAACGGTGACGACATCGACTACCAGGGCGCGTCTGGTCCGATCGACATGGACGAGAACGGCGACGCGACGTCTGGCGTCTACGACATCTACGAGTTCAAGGATGGCGTCCCTGCGCCCGTGGATGAGGTCGAGGTGGCTGCGCCAACGGGCTAGTCCCTCGACCGAACGCGGCGTCTACGGCGCCGTGTGAGTTGTGAGGCGGCCGGGGCCTTCGGGCTCCGGCCGCCTCTATGCCTGAGGTCCGCTCGCCTCGTCGAGCCGGGCCGTGCCGCCGAGGTAGAGCTCGGCAACCTTGGGGTCGTCGAGCAGGTCCTTGCCGGGGCCCTCGAAGCGGTTCTTGCCGAGATCGAGGACGTAGCCCCGGTCAGACATCCCCAGCGCCCGCCGGGCGTTCTGCTCGACCATGACCACGGTGACCCCGGACTCGTTGATGTCCTCGATCTTCTCGAAGATGGCCTCGACGAACGCCGGGGCGAGCCCGGCCGAGGGCTCGTCGAGCAGGATCATCGTGGGGTCTGGCATCAGCGCCCGCGCCATCGCGACCATCTGGCGCTCGCCACCGCTCATCGTCCCCGCGTCCTGGGTGCGTCGCTTGCCGAGCCGGGGGAAGAGCTCGTACATCCGCTCGATCTGCTCGCGGGCCCGACTTCGCTCGAGTGCCCCCATCTCGAGGTTCTCCTCCACGGTCAGGGTCTGGAAGACGTTGTCGAGCTGCGGCACATACCCCATCCCGAGATGGGTGCAGTCGTGCGGCTTGCGATCGCTGATGTCGTTTCTCCGGAAGCGGATGCTTCCAGCGCGCGGGTGCAGAAGCCCGTAGATCGTCTTGATCAGGGTCGACTTGCCGGCACCGTTGGGGCCGACGATGGTCACGATCTCGCCCTCTCGAACCTTGATCGAGACGCCGTTGAGGATGTCGACCCCGGCCACGTAGCCGGCCACCAGCCCCTCCGTCTCGAGCATGACCTCGCCGTTGCGAGCGCCGCCACTTGTGGTGGCCTCGGTCATGCCGTCCCTCCCAGATAGGCGTCGATCACGCCCTGGTCCCTTCGCACCTCGTCGGGCAGCCCGTCGGCGATCACCCGGCCCTGGGCCATCACGATCACCCGGTCCGAGTGGCCCATCACGACCTCCATGTCGTGCTCGACGAAGAGGAAGCTCACCCCCTCCTCCGCGCGCAGGCGCTGCATGTGGTCGAGCAGGCGCCGGCCCAGGGTCGGGTTGATCCCGGCCATCGGTTCGTCGAGCAACAGCAGGCGCGGCCGTGCCATCAGCGCCCGGGCCAGCTCCAGCAGCTTGCGCTGGCCACCCGAAAGCGTGCCCGCATACTGGTCTGCGAGCTTGGTCAGGTTGAAGACCTCGAGCAGCTCCAGCGCCTGCTCGTGCACCTCGCGCTCGCGCCGGCGCCAGGCGCGGGGGCGGAAGACGACGTTGGCGAGCCTCTCGCCGGGCTGCTCGGGCGCGGCAAGCATCATGTTGTCGATCACCGGCATCCCGGCGAGCGCCTTGGTGATTTGGAAGGTGCGGACCATCCCCAGCCGGGCGAGTGCATAGGGGGGGCGTCCCAACACTGCCTCGCCGCCGAAGGTGGCGCTGCCACCATCGGGCTTGTAGAAGCCGGTGATGACGTTGAAGAAGGTCGTCTTGCCGGCCCCGTTGGGCCCGATCAGAGCCGTGATCGAGCCCTCCCCGACTCGCATCGAGGCACCGTCGACCGCGCGGATTCCGCCGAAGCGCTTGACCACGCCGTCGGCCTCGAAGATCGCGGCTCCGTTGCCGGCGCCGGGCGCGGACGCAGAGGTGGCGTCGACCGCCTCAGTCACCGATCACCATCTCCTCGCGCTTGCCGAACATTCCCTGCGGGCGGAAGGCCATCAGCAGGATCAGGACCAAGCCGAGGATGATGAAGCGAAGCGCCGCCACCTTCACGTCCGAGATCGGAAGCTCGAGGAAGCGCAGCCCCTCGAGCACCGTCTGCAGGATGATCGCCCCGACCGCCACGCCCCAGTAGCTGGCGAGGCCGCCCAGGACCAGCGCCGCGTAGCCGAGGAAGGTGAACGTCGGGGCGAACTCGTCGGGCACGACGAAGGCCAGGTTGACTGCCAGGAAGAAGCCGGCGATCGCACCGAGCGCCGCGGAGATCACCAGCGACTGCAGCTTGTAGGAGAAGGCGTTCTTGCCCAGCGCTCGCGCCGCGTCCTCGTCCTCGCGCACG
Organism: bacterium; assembly: GCA_039930945.1. GTDB lineage: Bacteria > Actinomycetota > Thermoleophilia > Solirubrobacterales > 70-9 > JBDTSW01. The sequence continues at coordinate 2,014 of JBDTSW010000095.1, read as the reverse complement.
GCGCGCAGGACCCGCCCCCAGGGGGTCCGCTGGACCCTGGTGAGGACGAACATCAGCACGATTGCGACGGTCCAGACGACCAGGAAGAGGGGGAAGAGGGTCTCCGGGTCGCTCCAGCCGAGCCACTGAAGCCAGCCCTCGATCGTGTCGGAGGCCGAGTCCCACGCGTCGCGGAAGCCGAAGATGCCCTGGGCGCCGTTGGTGAGGCCGCGGGCATTGAGCGCTACCAGGCGCACGGCCTCTGACGCGGCGATCGTCGTGATCGCGAGATAGTCGGCGCGCAGGCGAACGGAGGGCAGGCCGATGAGCAGGCCGAACGCCATCGCGATCAGGGTCGCGATCGGCAGCGAGAGCCAGAAGTTCACCCCGGTGTCGGTGACGAGGATCGCCATCGCGTAGGCGCCAATCGCCATGAACGCGGCCTGGCCGAAGTTGAAGATGCCGGTGTAGCCGACGTTGAGCTGCAGCCCGAGCGTGAAGATCGTGAAGGTGCCGGCGAAGATGCCGACGCTGGTCCAGAAGCCGAGGCTGGTGAAGGCGTCGAAGCTGACCGCGAGGGGAAGCGCCTCGGTCAAACCGTTCTCGCCTTCCCGAATATCCCCTGGGGCCTGACGATCAGGACGAGGATGAGGACGAGGAAGCCGACGGCCAGCTTCAGCCCGGGATCCACGAACAGCGTCGACTCCTCGATCACGATGCCCATCAGGATCCCGCCCGCGAGCGCGCCGAAGGCGTTCCCGATGCCGCCGACGACGACCGCCGCGAAGATCGGGAGCAGGAGCTCGAAGCCCATCTCGGGCTGGAGCTGGGTCGTGGCCCCGGCGAGCACCCCCGCCAGCCCGGCGAAGGCTCCCGCGAACAGCCACGTGTAGAGGATCACGCGCGAGGTGTTGATGCCCGTCGTCTCCGCCAGATCGAGGTTGTCCGAGAGCGCCCGCATCTGCTTGCCGAGCAGCGAGTAGCGCAACATCAGGCCGGTGCCGAGCAGGGTGACGAAGCCGATCACGATGACGATCGCCTGGGTGACGCCGATCGAGAGCCCGAAGAACTCGACCGTGTCGGTGTTGTTGACGTCGAGGCTGCGCAGCTCGGTGCCCCAGATGTATTGGATGCTGTAGCGGATCACCAGCGCGAGGCCGATCGACATCAGGATCAACTGCAGGATCCCGGCGCCGCGGCCACGCATCGGCCCCCACATGATCTTCTCGAGGAAGACGCTGAGGGCAGCCGTCATCAGCATCGCGAAGATGATCCCGAGCCACAGCGGCAGCCCCCAGCTGATGTTGACCACATAGGCCATGTAGGCGCCAAAGGTGAGGTAGTCCCCGTGGGCGAAGTTGGTCAGCTTGAGGATCCCGTAGACGAGGGTCAGCCCGACGGCTCCGAGCGCGTAGATCGACCCGGTCGAGAGTCCGAAGACCGCTCGCTGGGCGACGTCGTGAAGGCCCTTGGCCGCGATCAGAACGACGACGATCACCCCGAGGACCGCCAGCGCTGTCAGGGCCGGATGGCGGCGCCCAGCCTCGCGCAGCCGCTCGATCGGTGACAGCTCTCCCTCAACGGCAACCATGCCAGCCTCCATGCCCGCGGGCATCGTATTCCGCACACGCGACGGTGCGCGACCCGCTCGCCGGCGCGGGCGAGCGCGACTATCCTCAGCACGGTCAATGGGCACAAGCCATGCAGCCGAGCGGTGCAGCTGGTGTGGGGTGGAGGTCGAGGCCGACGACGGCTTTCGCGCCTCCGAGCCGGCGGGCCAGCGCCGCGCCGTGTTCTGCCGCCTCGAGCACGTCGTCCCCTGGGCGATCCAGGGCGGGCACTGGGAGGCGGACTCGCCCGCCGAGCCGCCGGCGCCGGACGAGGCCCCGGCAACGTGCGCCCACTGCGGCCTGCAGCTCGGCGACGTCCAGGTACTGCTGGTCCGCCACCGCGGTGAGCACCGGATCCCCGATCACTTCTGCTCGGTCGACCACATGCTCGCGTGGGCCAAGGCCGGCGGCCGCTGGCAGTAGGG
>JBDTSW010000094.1:0-8450 GCA_039930945.1 bacterium | reverse complement strand
CTCCTCCGCTTCGCGTCCGGGAATCACAACTCCGGCACCTCCTCCGCTTCGCGTCCGGGGGTGCCGGGTGGCGGCGCCGTCGGAGTGGCAGGGACGGCCTCGGTGACCGCGACTTCGTCGCTTGTCCGGGCGAGCTTGGCTTGCAGCATGTCGGCGCCTCGCTCGGGGGAGATCGGGGCGCCCGCGCCGAGGATCCGGGCGACCTCGGTGGCGAAGTACCAGCCGCCTGCGAGGACCTCCTCGACGGGGCCGTCGGCGATCGCTCGCCCCTCGCCGAGCAGAACCACTCGCCGGGCGAACGAGGCCGCGAACTCGACGTCGTGGGTCGCCAGCAGGATCGCCGACCCGGTCGAGGCGAGCGAGCCCAGTTGACGGCCGAGGTCGGCCTTGCGGGCACGGTCCATGCCCCGCGTGGGCTCGTCGAGGCAGACGAGCGCCGGCCCCTCGCCGGCGCCCCGCCCCGCCATCACGATCGCCAGCGCCAGGCGCTGTCGCTCCCCGCCGGAGAGATCGCGCGGGTCGCGCTCGAGCGCCCAACCGAGCCCAACCGAGTCAAGCGCTGCCGCTCCCTCCGGGCCGGGGAGCTCCTCGGCTACCCGCTCGTGGGCGATGAAGTCGGATGGGCTCTGGGCCAGCAGGGCGCACCCGCCCGCAGCCGCGATGCGTCCCCGCACCGGCTCGACCAGTCCCGCCGCCGCTCGCATCAGCGTGCTCTTGCCGGCGCCGTTGCGGCCCATCAGCGCCACCCGTTCGCCCGGCTCGATCTCCAGGGTGACCCCGCGAAGGACGTCGCGCGGCGCCTCGCCGTCGTCGAGCTCGACCCACAGCCCGGCCGCGGAGAGCGAGCTTGCGAGCTTCGGCCGGCGTCGCCACCCAGCCCGCAGGGCCGGGCGGGTGCGGTCGGCCGAGGGCGGCTCGTCGCGGGTGCGCGCCGGAACTGGCTCGAGGCCCCGCTCGCGCAGCATCGCCCGCGCGCTCTTGACGCTCGCCGGGAGGGGCCGGAGCCCGGCCAAGTCGAACAGCCGCGCGCCGGGGGTCGAGAGCGCCGAATCCGCGTCGGCGGCCCAGGCGAGAAAGCCCTCCGGTGAGCCGTCGAAGGCCAGCTCCCCGCCGTCGAGGGCGAGCACGCGGTCGGCGGCGGCCAGACAGCGCTCGAGGCGATGCTCGGCGAGGACGACGGTCGTCCCCCACTCCTCGTTCAGCCGCCGAAGCAGGCCGACGAGCTCGTCGCCGGAGACCGGGTCGAGCTGGGAGGTCGGCTCGTCGAGCAGGACCAGGCGGGGACGGCCCACCAGCGCGGCCGCGAGGGCGACGCGCTGAAGCTCGCCCCCGGAGAGCGTGTCGGTCGCGCGCCCCAGCAGGTCCGGGATCGCGAGCGCCAGCGCCACCTCCTCCACCGCCCTCGCCCGCGCGGTCGCGGGCTCGCCGCGGATCTCGAGCGGGAGCTCGATCTCCCCGCGAACGGTGGCGCCGACCACCTGCGCCTCCGGGTCCTGGGCGACCAGGCCGACCTCGCCGCCAAGATCGGCGGGGCCGTGGTCGCAGACGTCGCGCCCCACCACCTCCAGCTCTCCGATCACCTCGCCGCCGTGGTAATGGGGAACGAGCCCGCAGCACGCGTGAAGCAGGGTGGTCTTGCCCGAGCCCGAGCGGCCGGCCAAGACGACGAACTCGCCGGGGTCGAGGCGAAGGTCGATCGACCGCAGGCTCGGCGTCGCCGCCCCGGGATAGGTGTAGGCGAGGGCGCGCGCGTCGACCAGCGGCTCAGGCATGGGCTCCACCTCCCCTCGGAAGCGGCCGTCGGTCCGCCGCGCTCAGCGAGGCGAGAGCGAACGGCGCCGCGGCCAGGACCCCGATCGCCACGGCGAAGGCGAGCGTGGGCAGCCCGGTGTCGAGGGCGATGACAGGGTAGGCGTCGAACGCCCCCACCCCCCCGATCCGCGCCGCCAGCGCGCACCCGGCCAGCGCCAGCCCCGCGACCCAGAAGCTGTGGGAGTGTCGCCCCGCCGGCGGCGATGAGGCCCGGCGCGGGGCGCCGCGGGCGTAACCGCGCAGCTCGAGGGTCGCCGCCACGTCGACCGAGCGATCGAGCGACCCGGCGACGAGCCGGCGCAGGGTCGCAGCGCGGCCGACCGCGGCGGCGCCGGGGCCGCGCAGGGCCGCCGCCTCTCGCAGGCGGGCGTGATCGCGCGCCGCCAGCGGCACCATGCGGACGATCAGGGTGGCGGTCAATGCCGAGCGCCGGGCCAGCGGGCGGAACAGCCGAAGCAGGCGGTCGGGGTCGACGCTGGCCGACAGAACCGCGAAGGCGAGCAGGACCACCAGCACCCGGCCGGCGAGCACGGCTCCCTCGGCCAGGGCCTCGGCGCTGACGTCGATCCGGCCGAGCACGGGGAGGTCGAACCCCCGGATCAGGATCGTCTCGCCGCGCTGCGCGGCGATCGCGTTCACCGCGACGAAGACGAGCCCCAACGCAACCCCGTAGCGGGCCCCGGCTGCAAGCGCCCGGTGAGCGCCGGAGCGGAGGCCGGCGACGACGACACCGACCGCGACAGCCGCGAGCACGATCGGGTTGGTGAAGCTGAAGGCGATCACGGCGAAGGCGCCGAAGTAGGCCAGCGCCGCCCCGGCCCCGGCATCACCGATCGGGCCCGGGCGGGGCGTGTAGGCAAAGGCCGACCTCACCCCGCGCCCTCCACCGGCAAGGGGATGGGCCCGGCAGCGTCAACCGCGACGGCGTAGCGGTCCAGCAGCCCCTCGGCGTCGAGCAGCTCGACCGCCGCCTCCACCCCGTCGGCGTCGGTGCCGGTCACCAGCCAGGTGGGCGGCTCGTCCAGCTCGCGAACCGCGGCCACGAGGCCGGCACCGCCGCTCAGGCGCTCGGCCTCCTGCGTCCGCTGGTCGAGCGCCCGAAGCTCCCAGCCGCCGCCCAAGAGCGCGAAGTCGGCAAAGACCCCGCTGGTCGCCGGCCCGTCCTCGAGCTGGGCCGCCGCCGAGTCGCGACGCAGCTCGGCCCAAGGGCCGACGAGCACGCGCAGGGCCTCGTCGGCGACGTGCTTGCCCTCCACGGGGAAGTGTTCGGTGCCGACGTCGACACCCTCCCCGGCGAGGCGCTCGGCGACCTCGTCGCAGCGCGGGCCGGCGGCGGCGCACTCGACCAGCACCGGGGTGCGGTCGGCGCCGGCCGACCGCTGGGCGAAGGGCTCCGGCCACGAGCCGACAACGGCCGGCGCCCGCATGGCGTCGGTCCAGTCGCGGTAGTCCCACCAGATCCGGTCGCCCGCGCGCACCCGGACCTCGGCAGCCCCGGCGCCCGACTCGACCCCGTTGACGAAGAAGAACCAGTCGGATCTGCGCCCCCCGGCGGCCCCACCCTCGATGCCCTCGATCGATTGCACGAAGCCACCACCGAAGCGGGTGCCGATCTCGGCCTCACGATCAAGCACGCGGATCACGGTCTCGGACTCGGTCGGATCCGAGACCGTCGCCTCGGCGATCAGCTCGGCGCCGTGGTCGCGGGTGATCCGCAGCGCCGCCTCGCCCTCGTCGGCTTCGCCCGGGCCGAGGCCGCAGCCCACCGTGGCGGCGAGCAGCGCCAGCGCTGCCGCCGCCCCGAGGCCGTGGAATCGGTCAGTGGGCGATCCGCTTGCGCTTTTCGCAGTTGGGCGCGATCTCGTCATCGTTGTCTTCCGTGTAGAGGAGGACCTTGTCCTTGGCCCCGCCGCAATTGACCCGGTCGCTGCCGCCGTCGGTGAGATCGATCACGTCCTTGCCGCCGCGGGAGCGGATCGCATCCCAGCCGCCGGTGCCGGCGAAGCTGTCGCGGACCCTGCGCCCCCGGATCGTCCGCCCGACGGGATCGGTCGGGTCCGGGCACGCCGCGGCCTCGTTGCTGACGCAGACGGGCGCCGTGTTCGAGTCGAGGCGGCCGGTCAGCTGCGCCTGCAGCTCGTAGGTCTGCTCGTTCGACAGCGGCACCGACGCCACGCCGTCGGCGCCCGTCGTCACATTCGAGTCGCCGCCCAGGACCGTCGCCCCCTCGGCGGGGCTCTCGGCGCAGACCGGGTCCGGCGGAGGGAAGTCGGTCGAGCAGACCCACTCGACGACGGTGACCTCGAGGGTTCCCGGCGGAGCTCCCGGCCCCGCCCTCAGCTCGAGCTCGTTCGGCGGCGGGAACTGAGTCAGGCTCCAGAGGACGGTGTCCCCGTCCTCCAGCGTCAGTTGGTCGCCCCCGACCTGGGCCGCCTGATGGTTGACGGTCAGCGACCAGTAGTCGTCGGTAGTCGCCCGCGCCGCGCCGATTCCGCAGAGGCCAAGACCGAACCCGAACTCGTCGGTGGCCGAGAGAGGATCGACGTCGGGGTTGACGGCGCCCGCGGTCGCCAGCAGGCCCATCGCGGTCGGGCCCGGCAGCTTCACCTTGTCGCCGCTGCCGCCCTCGCCCGCGATGAAGCACTTCGCCTTGCGGTCGGTCTTGACCTTCTCGGTGTTGGTTACATAGCTCGCGCCTGGTTCGAGTTGACTGTCGGGCGTGAGCACGCGGAGCTCGGCGACGACGTCGTCGGCGGCGCTCGCCCCGCTGGGGATCAGGGCCGCGGCCAGTGCGGCAACCGAGAGCGCTCGAAGCGCCCGGGACACGTAAGTGGGCATTTCAGCCGTCCTTTCCTCGAAGGAGTCGCGCCCGGACTTCCGCGCAACGGTCGTCCCGGGCAATTGGCTGGCCGGAGGACAGGTCTCCTGGCTTCCGGGGCCTCCGCCGCGCCTTCCCGGAAAACCGCTGTGGCGTTCCCAGTGGCTGATCCCAGACCGCCCGGAGGACGGCCGGATCGAGCGACGGCTCTACCCGGTCACAGTGGCGGGACCGCGCCGGTCTTTCACCGGACTTCCCTTGACCACCGACCGTATGTGAGCGGCAGTCTACCCCCAGCCCGCCGGCAGCCGCGGCGCAGGCCCGCCGCTAGGAGGAGCGCTGCTCGACCTGCTGCTGCAGCTGGGCGACCACCTCGGGCATCGACTTGCGCATGCGGCTGAGCTCCCAGTGCTCGATCTTGATCACGCGCAGCGTCTCGGTCGCCGTCACCGTCGCCGAGCGTTGCTGTTTTTCCAGCAGTCCCTGCTCGCCGAAGATGTCGCCGGGGCCGAGGTCGGCGAGGTGCTCGCCGTCGCGCTCGACCTTTGCGGTGCCGTCCTGGATCACGTAGAAGTCGTTCGAGAACGCGCCCTCCTTGACGACGGCCTTTCCGGGCGCGAACTCGTCCACCTTGGTGAAGGGCGCGATCTTCGCCAGGCTCTCGTCCGGCACGTCCGCGAACAGGGAAACATTCTTCAGCTGGCTTACGTCCACTTTCGTCCTCCACGTCGTCCCGGTGAGCAAGGGGAACCTAACCGAAACCGCGGCGGCGGGCGGCGATAGCTCGCAGGCTGAGCGCGCGGCGCGGCGGCGTCCACCCATCGCTCTATCTTGCGAATGGGATGGGCGACGAGCTGACGCCTCCACGCCGGCCGGACTCGCGAGGTCGGCCCCTGCTGGGGCGACTGATCGGCGCCGGCACGCGAACCGGGATCCGTGGCGCCGGGCGCGTCGCCGAGGCGACCGGCATCGACGAGGCGGTCGAGGAGGCGGCCTCGGTCGCGGTGGTCCGGGCGCTGGAGAGCCCCGCCGCCGAGAGGGCGCTGGCGCAGGCCCTGGAGAGCGCGGCCGTCGAGCGCTCGCTCAACCAGGTGATCGACAGCGCGATGATCGACCGCGTCTGGGACCGGCTGCTCGCCAGCGACGAGGTCCAAAAACTGGTCGAGCGCGTCGCCCAGGCGCCAGAGGTCCGCCAGGCGATCGCCTCCCAGGGGGTCGGCCTGATCGACGACGTCGGCGCCCAGATCGCCAAGGCCGCGCGACGTCTCGACGACATCTTCGAGCGCTTCCTCCGCCGCCTGCGCCGGATGTCCAGACGCGAGGCGCGGTCCGAACAGGCCGGCCTCGCCAGCCGAGCCGCGGCTGCCGCGGTCGACGCGCTGGTTCTCGACGTCCTCCTGCTCGCCGCCACGGCGCTGATCGCCGCGGCGGTGGACTTCCTCTTCGGGACCAACGCCGAGGTCAGCGTGGAGGCGGTGCTGGTGGGAACCGTGTTCTGGTTCCTCAGCGTGGGCACATACCTCGTCTGCTTTTGGAGCCTCGCCGGAGAGACGCCGGGAATGCGATTCCTCGACATCCGCATCGAGGGGCCCGACGGTCGCAGGATCGGGCTGCGACGGGCCTGGCGGCGCCTCGTCGGCCTGCTGTTTTCGATCCTGCCGCTGGGGCTGGGCCTGTTCGCCTCCGCCTGGGACGAGCGGCGGCGAACCTGGGCCGATCGGCGCGCGGGCACCGAGGTCGTCTACCTCGCGCCGCGCAACGAAGCGCCCTGGTCCGCCCAGCGCTCGGCTTCTCGCCTTCGGTCCCCCGGGCGGTAGCCGAGCGATCCTCGCGGCCGGCGGCGCCCGCGGAGCGCTTTCATCTGCCTTTCATGGAAACGCGGGACCATCCCCGCTGAAGCCATGCGTGTGCTGATCGTCGAAGACGAAGCGAAGATGGCCGGGCTGATCCAGCGCGGCCTCTCCCGCGAGGGGATGGCGGTCGACGTGGTCGACCGCGGCGAAGACGCGTTGTGGCGGGCGCAGGCAACCGACTACGACGCGATCGTGCTCGACCTGATGCTTCCCGGCATCGACGGCCTCGAGGTGTGTCAGCGGCTGCGCGACGCCGGAGTCTGGTCTCCGATCCTGATGCTGACCGCTCGCGACGGGGTCCGCGACCGCGTCGCCGGGCTGAACCGCGGAGCCGACGACTATCTGGTCAAGCCCTTCTCCTACGCGGAGTTGCTGGCGCGGCTGCGGGCGCTGTTTCGCCGTGGCCGCTCCGAGCGCCCGACCGAGCTCGAGGTCGACGACCTGCGGCTGAACCCGGCGACCAGGCGGGTCTGGCGAGGCGACGCCGAGATCGACCTCTCACCGAAGGAGTTCGCCGTGCTCGAGACCTTCATGCGCCATCCGGGCGAGGTGATGTCTCGCTTCCAGCTACTCGAGCACGCCTGGGATTACGACTACGAGAATCGCTCCAACGTGGTCGACGCCTACGTGCGCTTCCTGCGCCGCAAGATCGACAAGCCCTTCGGGGTCGAGTCGATCGAGACCGTGCGCGGGGCGGGCTACCGCCTTCGCGAAGAGGCGCGGAGATGAGGCGGTTGCCAATCAAGCTGCGCGTCACGCTTGCGTTCGCCGGCGTGATGACGCTGGTCCTGGCCGCCCTGGGCCTGTTCTTGCAGACCGAACTGCGCGACCGTCTCGACGACTCGATCAACAACGGACTGCGCTCTCGCGCCGGTGAGGCGGCGGCCCTCGTCCAGTCGTCGGGAACCGGGCTGACGCGCTCCCGTGACGCCGCGCTGATCGAGGCCGACGAGGGCTTCGCCCAGGTATTGACCCCCGGCGGGGAGGTCGTCGACGCGAGCCCCCAGGTCGGCGATCAGGCGGTGTTGAGCGCCTCCCAGCTGAACCTTGCGGCGCGGGGTGCGCGCTTCTTCGAAACGGATGCGGTGCCCGGCGTCGACGGGACGGTGCGGCTGCTTGCCGCCCCGACCTCGACCGGGGCGAGAGAGAGCGAAGGCCCGATCATCGTCGTCGGGGCATCCCTGGACGACCGCGACGAGGCGCTCGCGAGCCTGACCAAGCTGCTTCTGATCGGCGGCCCGGCGGCGTTGCTGCTCGCCTCGCTGGCGGGCTACGGCGCACTGGCGCTGGCGCTGCGGCCGGTGGAGGCGATGCGCCGCGAGGCGGCGGAGATCTCGGCGAGCGAGCCCGATGAGCGCCTGCCGGTGCCGGCCGGAGACGACGAGCTGTCCCGCCTCGGGGAAACCCTGAACCAGATGCTGGCGCGGCTGGAGGCGACGCTGGAACGCGAGCGGCGCTTCGTCGACGATGCCAGCCACGAGCTGCGCACGCCGCTGGCGCTGCACAAGACCGAGCTCGAGGTGGCCCTGCGCTATGAGTCCGACGCGGGCGAGCTACGGGCCGCGATCTCGTCGGCGATCGGTGAGATCGATCGGCTGATCCAGCTGGCCGAGGACATGCTCGTCGCCGCCCGCTCGGCCGAGGGCGAACTGGAGCTGGCGCAGGAACCGGTCCCCGCGAACGATCTGCTGGAGACCGTCGCCGATCGGTTTCGCAGTCGCGCCGCCGAAGCGGGGCGCTCGCTGACCGTCAACGGCGAAGGGCTGATCGTCCGCGGCGACCGGATCCGGCTCGAGCAGGCGCTGACCAGCCTCGTCGATAACGCGCTTCGCCACGGCGAAGGCGAGGTCCGACTCCGGGCGGGGGATTCCGGCGACATGGTCCAGCTCCGCGTCAGCGACAACGGGCCGGGCTTCCCTCCTGACTTCATCTCCCGTGCATTCGAGCGCTTCAGCCTGCCCATCGAG
>JBDTSW010000093.1:0-8532 GCA_039930945.1 bacterium | reverse complement strand
TCGGACCTGCTGAGCTCCTTGGCCGCGGACCTGCGGGGGTTGGCGCCCCCGCCCGAGGATGCCGGCGTCATCGACGACTACCTGGACACCCTTGAGAGCTCCGTCACCACTACCAGCGAACTGGCAGATGCCGTCAGCGCCAATCAGACTGCGGGGGGAGCCCCGAGTGCGGAGATGCGACAGCTCGGGGCGCGGAGAACGCGGACCTGACCGCCGAGGGCGGGAGGATCGCCGCGGACTACGGATTCGAGGTCTGCGGACGTGGCTGACCGGCGACTCCCGTCGTAGCTTTCGGACCGTTCACTCCAGCCGCCTTCAGATCGCGAGGCTGCAGATGACATCTGCGTGAGAACATCCGGCGATGAGCATCGAAGGGTCGAAGCCACGGGTTCTTTCCTTGTTCGACGAGGAACCCGTCGAGGTCGGTGTCGACCCGCTTCGCTGGGTGCCGGTCCGGCGCTCGCTCGGGATCGGCGCCTTCGGGGTCAACGCCTACCGCGCCGGTGCCGGCGAGGCGGTCATCGAGGACCATGTCGAGTCCCCCGGGCAGGAGGAGCTCTACGTTGTCCTGCGCGGCCGAGTCGACTTCCTGGTTGGCGACGAGCGGGTCCAACTCGCCGTCGGACAGGCGGTATTCGTCGCCGATCCTGAGGTGCGGCGTGGCGCCACTGCTCTCGTCGCCGACACAGCGGTGCTCGCGATCGGTGGCTGGCGCGAGCAGCCCTACCACTCACTGCCGTGGGAGCCGATCTATCTCTCCGACGGGGCGTTTCGGCGCGGCGAGTGGGCCGAGTCCGCGGAGATCCTCGAGCGCGAGGCCGGCGAGCATCGCGGCAGCCCCTTCATCCGCTACCGCCTCGCCTGTTGCCTGGCCCAGCTCGGCGAGGACGAGGCCGCGCTGGCGGAGCTGCGAGCCGCGGTCGAGGCCAAACCGCAGATGCAGGAGCGAGCCGCGGCCGATGAGCTGCTGGAGCCGCTTCGCGAACTCGATGGCTGGTCGCCCGGAGGCTGAGGCAGGCAGACCGTTGAGCGGAGGGGGAGGGATTCGAACCCCCGGACCGGGTGAGCCCGGTCAGCGGTTTTCAAGACCGCCGCATTCGACCGCTCTGCCACCCCTCCGAGGTGCGGTGTCGACCGCCCGCGGGAGCCTAGATGGTTGGTATGGATCGGCACGCGCCCGGCTGGGTTCGCTGCCGCAGCTAGAGGAAGGCCTTGCCCTCGCCGCGGTAGGTGGGGACCTGGTCGACGATCCGGTCGCCCTCGACCAGGTACAGCGAGTCGAAGCGCTCGCACAGCTCGCCGGCCTTGGCGTGGCGCATGTAGACGCGATCGCCGATTCGCAGGCGACGTGCGGCCACCCCCACCAACGGCGTCTGCACCTCGCCGGCACCCTCCTGACCGTCGAGGCGCAGGCCCCGAGGGAGGTAGGGCTGGGGGAGGCGGTCCGCGTCGGCGGTGCCTGAGGCCAGGTAGCCGCCCCCGAGTGCGGTCACCGTGCCCGGCGCGGGACGCCTGACGACCGGCACGACGAAGAACGCCGCCGGCGCCAGATCGAGCGAGCGGTAGTTGTCGAACAGATGGGGGGCATAGAAGCCCGAGCCGGCGGTCAGCTCGGTCGCGATCCCGGCGGCGGCGGTCCGCGCCAGGCTGCCGGTGCCGCCCGCGTTGATGAGCTCCAGCTCGCCCGGAGTCGCCCCGCGGACCGCATCGACGATCCGCGGCAGTCGCTGGCGGATCTCGCGCTCGGACGAAGCCTGCATCCGCCGGATCGCGGCGCTTCGCAGCGGCTTGCCGGGGATCTGGTCGCCGACGCCGGCGATGTGGCCCTCATAGGCCATCACGCCGGCGAGGTGGGTGCCCGGCCTGGAGGCGATCTCGGCGGCGAACCGCCCCGCCCTCTCGGGGTGGTGGATCGGCGAGCGCTTGGGCCCGATCCGGGCCAACCGCCCGCCGCCGGGCCACCAGCCGACATCGACATCCATGCAGACCCGGACCTGGGTGCGCCCGGAGGCCATCGCCCCTTCGATCAGGTCCAGGTGGGGAGCGTCGTCGACCATCGGCACGGGCGCCCGCGACGGCTCCTCCGCCGCCAGAACCGCCAACTCGCGGATCGCCTCGCGGTCGGCGCTGGGGTAGCCGACGACGATCTTGTCGAAGCCCTTGCTCGCCAGCCACAGCGCCTCCGGCAGGGTGAACGCGAGGATCCCCTGGAAGCCGTCGTCGAGGTCGAGGATCCGCCGCAGCAGCGCGGTCGAGCGCACCGACTTCGAGGCGATCCGGATCGGCAGGCCGCTGGCCTGGGACAGCATCGCCTCGGCATTGGCGCGCATCGCGTCGAGGTCGACGAAGGCGAACGGCGCCCGAGCCGACTCGAACAGCGCCTCGTAGCGGGCGCGCAGGGACTCGGGCTGTGCGGTTTCGCTCACGGGCCGGCGAGCGTACCTAGAATGCGCTCGAGCCCGGAAACGGGGTCAGTCCCCGGAGAGGTGGCCGAGCGGCTGAAGGCACTCGCCTGCTAAGCGAGTAGGGGGCGCAAGCTCTCTCGCGGGTTCGAATCCCGCCCTCTCCGCTGATGGTTGCTTGCTTGGCCTACGCGCTGCGGCCATCCAGGCATTCTGGCCTGCGGGTTACAAACCGAGAATCAGCGAGAGTGCTTCGTCGACCGCTCGAAGCTCACGGGGCTCGAGACGCCCCGCGGAGCGGCCGAGGCGCTGTGGGTCGATCACGGTCGCCTGCTCGACCAGCACTCGCGTTTCGGTTCCACCTACCTCGATCGCAGGTCTGAAGCTCGCGGCTAGGGCGCGAGTGGAAGTCGGCGCGACGATGACGGTACTCAGGTCCAAGAACTCGTCGGCCTGCACAACGACGGCGTAGCGGGCGCCACGTTGCTCGCGGCCGCGGACCCCGCGCGGGGCTGGAAGTCTCAGCACCTCGCCTCGAACCACGCTTCAGCCGTCGCTCGGTGGCGCAAGCTCGGCGAGTTGTTCCCGGACGACCCGCATTTCCTCCCGGTCTTCGCGGCTGTCCGCGAGGCTGCGAACCTCTTCGGCTATCGCAGCGCGACTCCGGCGACGAACAGCGGCCTCCGTCAACGCAGTTCGGACAGCCTCCGAGTCGTTGATGCCGTTACCGCGCACCACCTCCAAGGCGGCCTCCGCGGCATCGTCAAGGCGCACATGGATCGATCGCGACACACCCAGATCGTAGCACGATTCGTGCTACGGCCGGATCGGCTCCTGCGCGCAGCGTTCGATGGAGAGTGGCGATCCTCGCGCGCGCCGCAGGGTTCAAAATACCGTCTCATCAAGGCCGCTCCACGCCTGCCTGCTTGGTGAGCGAGGCTCAGGCGAGCGAGATAGCGACCTGCTCGAGGAGGTCCATCGCCTCCTGCATGCCGGCCTCCATCCCGGAGTTGATGTGGGCGTCGCGGTCCTGGGGGCGGGTGTGCTGCACGAGGCTGGTCACGGTCGTGCGCCCGTCGATCTCGGTGAAGGTCACGGTGTCCACCGCCTCCCCCTCGGGCATTGCCTCATAAACCTCGGTGGCGACGATCCGCTCGTTGGGGACGATCTGGCGGTACTCGCCGTGGAAGGCGACCTCGAATCCGCCATTGGCCACCATCACGTACCGCCACCCGCCGCCGACCCGCAGGTCGATCTCGACGCTCGTCACCTCGCCGCGCTGCCCGCTCCACCAGCGCTTGACCAGCTCGGGCGTGGTCCACGCCTCATACACCAGGTGCCTGGGTGCGTCGAACTCCCGCCTGATCAGGATCTGCGTGTCCGTCGGGAGCGTCAGCACTGCCGTACCACTCTCGTCACCGCCGCCACCTCGCTTCTTCGACTTCGCCATATCCCCGCCATCCTGCACTACCTTCGGTGGTGATGGGTCATCTCTTGCGTTGGATCGCGATCTCGGTGTTGCTCGCTGCCAGCGCGGTCGTGGGCGCGGTGCTGATCGCCTTGAACGGCGCCGATCCGCCCCCCGGGACCTCTGCCTCGGTCCAGCCCGGCGAGGTGGCCGGAGCCGGAAGCGAGCCGGCACCCGTCGACCACACGTTGGCGCTCCCCGACCGGGGGCACCGTGTCGTCTACGTCCTCCGCGGCCACCGGGTGGACCTCCACTCTGAGCCCGGCGGGCCGGTGATCAAAACCGTCGGCGACGAGACCGAGTTCGGCTCGCCGCATGTGTTCGCCGTCGCCGAGACCGAGGGCCGGTGGGTCGGGGTGCCGACGCCGTCGCTCGACAACGGCGTGCTCGCCTGGATCCGCCTCGACAGCCGCGATCTGGGGGCCGGCTACACGCAGTTCGAGCTGGTGATCGACCTCTCCGACCGTCGCGCCGAGGTCTTCGAGCAGGGCGAGGCCGTGCGCACCTTCACCGTCAGCGTCGGCGCCCCGGGCTCGGAAACGCCGACGGGCCGCTTCGCGGTGACCGACACCTTCCGCCGGGGGCTCAACCCGTCCTACGGATGCTGCGCGGTGGCCCTTACCGCCCGCCAGCCGAACCTGCCGTCCGGCTGGCTCGGCGGCAACCGGATCGCGATCCACGGCACGTCGGGGCCGCTCGGGGTGGCGATCTCGTCGGGCTGCGTCCGCGCCGCCGATCGCGACGTCAGCGCGATCATCGACACGGCGCCGCTGGGCGCGCCGGTGACGGTCCGCGAGTAGGCGGGCGTCAGAGGACCTCGAGCTGTGAGACCAGGGCGGCGTCGATGTCGTCGGCGAGCAGGTCGATGTCGGCCAGCAGCGCCCGGTCTCCGCTGAGGCCGAAGAAGACCCCCCCGTCGTAGCTGATCACCCCGATCGAGAGCGCATGGCCCTGCGGCGAGAGCGGCACGAACGGGTAGATCTCGCGCACCCGTTTCCCCAGCAGGTAGAACGGCATCTGCGGGCCCGGCACGTTCGAGACGACGAGGTTCCAGGTCAACGGGCGGGAGATCGCCCCCGCCAGCACCCGGTTGATCGTCGGTGGGGCGAAGCCGGTGGCCTCGATCACCAGCGAGGCGGCGCTGGCCTGCTCTGAGCGCTTCAGCCGCTGCGTCTGTGAGTGGATCAGCTCGAGGCGCCGCTTCGCGTCTGAGACGCCGAGCGGCAGCGGCACCTGCAGGCTCGCGATCCGGTTGCCGAGGTCGTGCTCCTCGTCCGAGCGGCGGATGCTGATCGGCACCAGCGCCACCAGCCGCTCCGGAACCGGCTCGCCGCGGCGCTCGAACATCCGCCGCAGGCCGCCGGCAGCGACGGCGAGGATGACGTCGTTGACCGTGGCCTCGGTCTCCCCACGCGCCCGCTTGACCTGATCGAGCTCTGTGACCAGGAACCCGACCCGGCGGTCGCGGCCGATCTCCTGGTTGAGGAAGGTCTTCGGCGCTCGCGGGCCGCCGGAGGCGAGGCCGGCGAACCCCTCGGCGGTCTTGATCACCCGGCCGGCCGTCTCGCGCGGCATCGTCAGCGCCTCCTGGGCGGTCTTGCGCGCCTGCCGCAGAGGGCTGCGAACCCGCTCGGAGGCGGCGCGCACCAGCAGCATCTCCGGGCTCGGGGCGTCGGGGTCCCAGGGCTCGGAGGGCATCTCCATCTCGGTGCCGTCGGGGTTGGGGTCGAGCAGGATCGTGCCGATGTCGAGCGCGGAGACCCCGTCGACAAGGGCGTGATGGGTCTTCGAGATCACCGCGTGGCGGTTGCCCTGCAGGCCCTCGATCAGGTACAGCTGCCAAAGCGGCCGGGCGAAGTCCAGCGGCTGCGACATCACCCGGCCGACGAGCTCTCGAAGCTGGGCCTGCGAGCCGGGCGCCGGCAGCGCCGCATGGCGGACGTGCCAGCTGAGGTCGAACGACGGGTCATCGGCCCAGACCGGATTCGAGAGGCCGAGCGGGGTCGGGGTGACCTTCTGGCGAAATCGCGGCATCAGGGCGAGGCGCCGGTCGACGTGGGCGACCAGCGCGGAGAACGAGGGCGGCTCGGAGTCGACCACGATCGTGCCGCCGACGTGGACATGGATCGGCCCCCGCTCGGCGAGCAGCGAGGACATGTCGGAGGCGGAGAGGCGTTCCAGCTCGTTCAAACGGGCCGAGCCTATTCGCGCAGCGTCCTGCGCCCCCGGTCAGCTCAGCGGATGAAGAGGATCTCCTCGTACTTCGGCAGCGGCCAGAGGTCGTCGGAGACGACCTTCTCGAGCCGGTCGGCGACCTCACGGACAACTGCCATCGCCGCCAGCTGGCTGTCGCGGGCGAACTTCGCCAGCTCCAGGCCCTCGACCCCGCCCGGGTAGGCGTTCGCCTCGTCGAGCCCGTCGATCGCCCTGGCGAACTCGTCCACCAGTGCCCGCGCGTTGTTCGAGAGCCCGCTCATGCCGGCGTCCTCGATCAGCTTCAGGTGGCGCAGAACGGCGGGCAACAGCATCGTCCGTGCGATCCGCGCCGCCGTCTCGGCCTCGATGTTGGCCCGGATCACGTACTGCTCGGTCCAGACCTCGAGCCGCGACTCCAGCTCTCGCCTGGAGAGCACGTCGTAGGCCTCGAAGGCCGCCACCGTCGACTCGCTGACCACCTCGGGCAGCGCGTCCGGCGTCGTCGGCAGGTTCTTCAGCCCACGCCGCTCGGCCTCGGCGTGCCACTCCTCCGAGTAGTTGTCGCCGCCGAACAGGATCTGCCTGTTGTCGGCGTAGGAGTCGCCGACGACCTGGGTGACCGCCTCGGCGTGGCTGCGGCCCGCAGACGTCGCGGCCTCGAGCTTGGAGGCGAGGTCATCGATCGCCTCGGCGACGATCGTGTTCAGGACCGTGTTCGGGAACGCCAGGGACTCGCTGGACCCCACGGCCCGGAACTCGAACTTGTTGCCGGTGAAGGCGAACGGCGAGGTCCGGTTGCGATCGCCGCCGTGCATCGGCAGGTCCGGCAGCACCGGCGTGCCCATGTCGAGCATCGCGCCCGGGGTGTGCCCGTCGCCGCCCGAGGCGATCGAGTCGAAGGCCTTCTCCAGCTCGGCGCCGAGGAAGATCGAGATGATCGCCGGCGGCGCCTCGTTGGCGCCCAGCCGGTGGTCCTGGCCGATGTTGGCGACCGAGGCCCGCAACAGGCCCTGGTGCTTGTTCACGGCCTGGATCACCGCGGCGCAGAAGAACATGAAGCTGGCGTTCTCCGCGGGGGTGTCGCCCGGCTCCATCAGATTGGTCCCGGTGTCGGTGCTCATCGACCAGTTGTTGTGCTTGCCCGAGCCGTTGACGCCGGCGAAGGGCTTCTCGTGCAGCAGGCAGACCAGGCCGTACTTGCGGGCCACGGTCTGCAGCAGCTGCATCGTCAGCTGCTGGTGGTCGGAGCCGACGTTGGAGTTCTCGAAGATCGGCGCGATCTCGTACTGGCCCGGAGCCACCTCGTTGTGGCGCGTCTTCACCGGCACGCCCAGCTTCGCCAGCTCCAGCTCCGTCTCCAGCATGCAGGCGAGCACGCGCTCGGGAATCGAGCCGAAGTAGTGGTCGTCGAGCTCGTGGCCCTTCGGCGGCAGCGCGCCGAACAGCGTCCGCCCGGTGGTCACCAGGTCAGGCCGCTCGAAGAAGTACTGCTCATCGATCAGGAAGTACTCCTGCTCGGGGCCGACGGTGGTGAACACGCGCTGGGCCTCGGAGTCGCCGAGCAGCCTCAGCGCCCGGACCGCCGAGTGCGAGAGCGAGTCCATCGAGCGCAGCAGCGGGATCTTGGCGTCGAGCGCCTCGCCCGTCCACGAGGCGAAGGCGGTCGGGATGCAAAGCAGCGCCCCGTTCGGGTTCTCGAGGATGAAGGCCGGGCTCGTCGGGTCCCAGGCGGTGTACCCGCGCGCCTCGAAGGTGGCGCGGATGCCGCCGGTGGGAAACGAGGAGGCGTCGGGCTCGCCCTGGATCAGCTCGGTGCCGGAGAACTTGGCCAGCGCCCCGCCCTCTCCGTCGGGCTCGAAGAAGGAGTCGTGCTTCTCGGCGGTGAGGCCGGTCAGCGGCTGGAACATGTGCGTGTAATGGGTGGCGCCGCGCTCCAGGGCCCACTCCCTCATCGCCTCGGCGACCTCGTCGGCGAGACCCGGGTCCAGCGCCGCGCCCTTTGCGAGCGTGTCCTGCAGCTGCTTGTAGGTGTCCTTCGAGAGCCGATCCTTCTGCACGGCCGGCGAGAACACGTTGGCGCCGAAGGGATAGCCCTCGCGGGTGAAGTCGACCGTGCCCAGGGCGTCGCCGTTGGAGCTCCACTTGGTCGCGGTCAGGTTCTGCTCACGAATCTTGGTCATCTCTGGGGCTCGCCTCCTAGCGGCGCGGCGCGCTCCGCTGAGCACGCCGCTGGGGTCCGTTGATCTCAAGAATCTTGCGAGGTCCAGACTAGACGGCGCGACGCGGGGGCGAGTTGTCCATCTGTCGAAGATTCGCCCCGGGGCGTTTGGCCCCGGTGTACAAGCGCAGGCCCGGGCGAGAGCACCTAGGGGATATCCGGGCGGGATAGGATCGGCGTGGGGATCTTCGACTTCTTCCGGCGGCGCTTCGAACGTACCGGTGGAAAGCCGCCCGGTCGAAGGCGCA
>JBDTSW010000092.1:0-8533 GCA_039930945.1 bacterium | reverse complement strand
GCGACGAAGTCGCGGATCCGGAGCATGGGCCTGCCGGGTCAGGCTGCGCGCCCGAACCCGCCGGCCCCGGACGCGAAGCGGAGGAGCCGGCGGAGTTATTCCGGAGCCCTGACTACCCTTGGGGTATGCGGGTGAAGTTCTGTGGCGTGACTCGGCTCGAGGATGCGCGGGAAGCGGCGCGCCTCGGTGCCTGGGCGGTGGGGCTCATCCACCACGACGAGAGCCCGCGCCGGGTGGACCCGGCGGTCGCTGCCGAGATCGGGGCCGAGCTTCGCCGCCGGATCGCCGTCGTCGGTGTCTTCGTCAACGCCGGCCTCGACGAGCTGGTCAAGGCCGCCGAGGACGAGTCGCTGACGATGATCCAGCTGCACGGCGAGGAGGGGCCCGCGTTCTGCCAGGAGACGGCGCGGCGGACCGGCTGCGGCGTGATCAAGGCCACGCGGGTGCGCAGCGCGGCCGACATCCAGGCCGCCGAGGCCTTCCGCACGGACTTTCACCTCTTCGACGCCCACCACCCGGACGCGCGCGGGGGGACGGGCGAGAGCTTCGACTGGGACCTGCTGCGCAAGCGCAGCTCGGCGGTGCCCGGGATCCTCTCCGGAGGGCTCACCCCGGTCAACGTCGCGGAGGCGATCGCCGTGGCCGACCCGGCCGCCGTCGACGTCGCCACCGGGGTCGAGTCCGAGCCCGGCGTCAAGGATCATCAGCTGATGCGCGAATTCATCCACCGGGTGCAGGCGTCGGCGCCCTCGATCGAGATCCCGGAGAGCGCGGCGTGAGCGCGCCCGGGCCGGCCGGCGCCGCCGGGGGCGGTGTCGCCGACGTGCAGGAGCGCTTCGGCCCCTACGGCGGGCGCTTCGTTCCCGAGGTGCTGATGGCCGCGCTCGACGAGCTCACCGCGGCCTGGGTGCAGGCCCGCGACGACGAGGGCTTCCGGACCCGCCTGGACGTGCTCCTGCGCGACTTCGTCGGCCGCCCGACCCCCCTCTATCTCGCCGAGCGCCTCTCGAAGCGGGTCGGACGGCGAATCTACCTCAAGCGTGAGGACCTGGCGCACACGGGCGCCCACAAGATCAACAACGCCGTCGGCCAGGCGCTGCTCGCCCAGCAGATGGGCAAACCCCGGGTGATCGCCGAGACCGGAGCCGGACAGCACGGGGTCGCCAGCGCGACCGCCTGCGCGCTGCTGGGGCTCGAGTGTGTCATCTACATGGGCACCGAGGACATGCGCCGGCAGGCGCCGAACGTCGAGCGCATGCGGCTGCTCGGCGCGGAGGTGGCGCCGGTCGAGGCCGGCGCCCGCACGCTCAAGGAGGCCGTCAGCGCGGCGATCCGTGATTGGGTCACCAACGTCGGCAACACCCACTACATCATCGGCTCGGCCGTCGGCCCGGCCCCGTACCCGGCGCTCGTTCGCGACCTGCAGCGCGTGATCGGCGACGAGGCGCGGGAGCAGGCGCTCGTCGCCGAGGGCAAGCTGCCGGAGCGCGTGATCGCCTGCGTCGGCGGCGGCTCGAACGCGATCGGCGCCTTCTACGCGTTCATCGACGACCCGGTCGAGCTGATCGGGGTCGAGGCCGGGGGAGAGGGCCTCGATGGTCGCCACGGCGCCTCGCTCGCGGCTGGCCGGGTGGGGGTGCTGCACGGGGCGCTCTCATCCGTGCTCGCCGACGACGACGGTCAGATCCTCGAGGCGCACTCGATCTCGGCCGGGCTCGACTACCCGGGCGTCGGGCCCGAGCACGCATACCTGCGCGATTCCGGCCGCGCCCGCTACGAGACGATCACCGACGACGAGGCCCTGCTCGGCTTCCGCGAGCTCACCCGCCTCGAGGGCATCATCCCCGCGCTCGAGCCCTCCCACGCAATCGCCTGGCTGCTGCGTGAGGCAGACGCCCATCCCATCGCTGACCCCGCCGCCCCCGGACGCGGGAGCAGCATGGAAGTGCCTGAGGCGGATGCCGAAGGCAATGTGTTCAGGGCGGGAGCAGAGGAGGCGGCGGGCAGTGATTCCGAGCAGCCGGCGGGCTTTGATGTTCTTTGCCTCTCCGGCCGGGGAGACAAGGACCTTGCCGAGGTCGCGGCGCTGCTGGGCGATGGGTAGCCCCCTGCCGGGGTTCGAGGCCGCGCGCGAACAGGGGCGGGCGGCGTTGATGCCGTACCTGATGGCCGGCTTTCCCGACCTGGAGACCTCGTTGGCGGTCGCCCGCGAGTACGTCGCCGCCGGCGCCGACGTGATCGAGCTCGGGGCTCCCTTCTCGGATCCACTCGCCGACGGGCCGGTGATCCACGCCGCGGCCACCGAGGCGCTGAGGGCGGGGACGACCTTCGACGACGTGATCGCGCTCTGCGCGGAGGTCTCGTCCCAGGTCTCCGTGGTGCCGATGATCTATGCCAACACCGCGATCAGCGTCGGCGCCGAGCGCTTCGCCGAGCGCCTGTCATCGGCCGGCGCCGTCGGCGTGATCGTGCCTGACCTGCCGCCCGAGGAGGCCGGCGAGATCGGGCAGGCGCTGAAGCAGGCGGCGCTGGCGCTGGTGCCGCTGGTGGCGCCGACCACGCCGCCCGCCCGCCGGCGAGCGATTTGCGCCGGTGCCGAGGGCTTCGTCTACGTTGTCTCCGACACGCGGGTGACCGGCGAGCGCAAGCGGTTGCCGCCACACCTGCCCGAGCTTGTCGCCGCGGTTCGAGGCGAGGCCGAGGTGCCCGTGGCCGTCGGCTTCGGGATCGCCACGCCGGAGCAGGCCGCCGCCGTGGGGGAGATGGCCGACGGCGTGATCATCGGCAGCAGGCTGGTCCGGGCGGTCGCCGAGGCCGGCGATCGCCAGGCCGCTGTCGAGGAGGTCGGGCGCCTCCTGCGCGACGTTCGCGAGTCGCTGGCTCGCTAGGTAGGCTCTCGGGCGATGCGCATGCTCATCTTCGCGATCGTCGGCGCCGTCGCCTTCCTCGTCGCCTATGCGTTCAGTCTCGGCGGCACCGTCAGCTCGATCATCTTCCTGTTCGTGCTGTTCAACGGCGTGCTCGACCGCTGGGCGCAGCCGATGGTCGAGCGGCTGCGCGCCTAGGGTGCGCCTACCGGCTGCCGGCCGGCTCGCGCCCGGCGAGCAGGCGGCGGAGGATCTTGCCCGAAGGCGACTTCGGGATCTCGTCCACCCGCTCGATCAGCCGCACCCGCTTCTGCGGCGAGACCTGGCCGGCGACGAACTCCATGATCTCGTCGTCTGAGACCTCGTCGCCGGCGACGACGAACGCCTTCGGCAGCTCACCGCAGTCGTCGTCGGGGATCCCGATCACCGCTGCGTCGGAGATCGCCGGGTGCGCGATCAGGATGCCCTCCAGCTCGGCCGGCGGCACCTGGTAGCCGTTGTACTTGATCAGCTCCTTCAAGCGGTCGACGATCTCGAAGTAGCCATCGTCGTCGACCACCGCGACGTCGCCGGTATGAAGCCAGCCCTCCGGGTCGATCGTCGCGGCCGTCGCCTTGGCGTTGTGGAGGTATCCCTTCATCACCTGCGGGCCGCGGATCCAGAGCTCGCCGCGCTCGGCGTCGGCGCCGGTCCCGGGGTCGACGACACGGCACTCGGTGTCGGCCAGGGGCCGCCCGATCTGCCCGCCGCGGCCCCGGCTCTCAGAGGGTGGGACCAGGTGCGTCACCGGGCTCGTCTCGGTCAGCCCGTAGCCCTGCATCACCGGGCACCCGATCCGCTCGGCGACCGCGTCCGCAAGGTCGGACCCGAGCGGGGCGGCGCCCGACATGATCAGCTCCAGCGAGGAGAGGTCGGCGTCGTCGATCGCCGGGTGCTTGGCGAGGGCGAGGGCGATCGGGGGGACGACGTAGGCCCGGGTGACACGATGCTCGGCGATCAGGCCGAGGAACTGCTCGAGTTCGAAGCGGGGCATGGTCACGACCTTCGCGCCCGTCCGCATCCCCAGGTTCATGATCACCGTCTGGCCGTAGATGTGGAAGAAGGGCAGTACCGCGATCAGCACATCCTCGGCCCCCGGCACGAGCGCCGCCTGGACCTGGCAGAGGTTGGCGACGAGGTTGTGGTGGGTGAGCATCACCCCCTTCGGCAGGCCGGTCGTACCGCTGGAGTAGGGCAGCACGGCGACGTCCTCGCGGACGTCGATCTCGGGCGTGGGTGCCGCCTCCGGGTCGCCGATCAGCTCGCTCAGCGGCTTCGCGCCCTCGGCCTCGCCGACGACGAAGACCTCCTCCACGCCGGTCGCGGCGGCCGCCTCGAGGGCGGTTTCCAGAACCGCCGGGACGGTGATCAGCATGCGCGCGCCGGAGTCGCCGAGCTGGTGGGTGAGCTCGCGCGCGGTGTACAGCGGGTTGGCGGTGGTGTTGACCGCGCCCGTGGTGCAGACCCCGTGGAAGCAGAACGCATACTCGGGGAGGTTCGGCAGGTAGAGCCCGACGACGTCTCCCTTGCCGACCCCACGCTCGGTCAGGCCGGCGGCGATCCCCCGGATCGCGCGCTCGATCTCGGGGCCGGTGAAAGATCGGCCGCTGGGGCCGTCGACCAGCAACTCCCGCTCGTCCGAGCTTACGCCCTCGAGCACGTACGAGGTGATGTCCGAGTCGGGCACGGTGATGCTGGGATGCGGGCTGGCGATGGTCAACTGGCCCCTCTCTCGGTCGACTGGGCGGCGAGCCTACCCATCGCGGCGTATCTTGGGGGGGTGCGCGTAGGTGTTCTCACAGGGGGAGGCGACTGCCCGGGCCTGAACGCGGCCATTCGCGCGATCGTGCGCAAGGGCATCTACGCCTACGAGTGCGAGATCGTCGGCTTTCGCGATGGCTGGCGCGGCCCGCTCGAGAGCGTCTTCGAGGAGCTGACGGTCGAGTCCACGCGCGGCATCCTCCCGCGCGGAGGGACCATCCTCGGCACCTCGAGGACGAACCCGTTCAAGCGCGACGATGGGGTCGACCTCCTGCGCGAGAGCTTCGAGAGCCTGCGCCTCGACGGCCTGATCGCGATCGGGGGGGAGGACACCCTGGGCGCCGCCGCCAAGCTGCACGACGACCACGGGCTGCCGGTGCTCGGGGTGCCGAAGACGATCGACAACGACCTTGCGGCGACCGACCTGACCTTCGGCTTCGACACCGCGCTCCAGGTCGCCACCGAGGCGATCGACCGCCTGCACACCACCGCCGAGTCGCACAACCGGGTGATGGTGGTCGAGGTGATGGGCCGCCACGCCGGTTGGATCGCCCTCTACTCGGGGCTTGCGGGTGGCGGCGACGTGATCCTCATCCCCGAGCGGCCGTTTGACATCGACGAGGTCTGCGCGCTGATCCGCCGTCGCCATGATCGCGGCCGTTTCTTCTCGATCGTGGTCGCCGCCGAGGGAGCCCTGCCCAAGGAGGGGACGATGGCGACGACGGCCGGAGAGCTGGACGAGTTCGGACACGTGCGCCTCGGAGGCATCGGCCAGCGGCTCGAGGCGGAGATCGAGGAGCGGACGGGCTTCGAGACGCGGGCGGTGGTGCTCGGCCACATCCAGCGCGGCGGCACGCCCACGGCCTTCGACCGCGTCCTCGCCACACGCTTCGGGGTCGCCGCCATCGACGCCGCCCACGAGGGCAAGTGGGGCACCATGCCGGCTCTGCACGGGCCCCGGATCGAGCTGGTGGCGCTGCGCGACGCGGTCGCCGAGCTTCACACCGTGCTGCCCGAGGACTTCGCGGTTGCCGAGCCGTTTCTGGGCTAGCCCGATCGTCGCCATCGCGGCGCTGATCGCCACGGGATGTGGCATCGGCGACACCGAGCCCGCCGACGACGCCGAGCTGACCGTCTACGTCAGCACCCCGAAGGCGGGCCCGCTGGCCGCCGACGGCCGCGAGATCGCCGCCGGCGCCAACCAGGCGCTCACAGCCGCGGGCGGCGAAGCCGGTGGGGTCGCGGTGCGCGCGCCACTTACCTGGAGGCTGCGAGCGACTCCGCCGCGTTCGCCGCCAATGCCCGCCGGGCGGTCGAGGACTC
Organism: bacterium; assembly: GCA_039930945.1. Lineage (GTDB taxonomy): Bacteria > Actinomycetota > Thermoleophilia > Solirubrobacterales > 70-9 > JBDTSW01. The sequence goes on along the minus strand of JBDTSW010000092.1, from coordinate 2,543 downwards.
GACCGCGATCGCCTACGTCGGCGAGCTCGACCCGACGGCTACCGTGAGCTCGCTGCCGATCACCAACGAGGCGCGAATGCTCCAGCTCTCGCCGACGGCCGACGACCCCGGGCTGGTCGCCCCCTTCGCGGGCTCGGACGAGGTCCCACCCCAGACCCAGCCCACCGGCCGGCGCACCTTCGCCACCCTCGCCCCGCTCGACCTCGAGCCCCGCGCGCTCGGCCGCGAGGCGATGGCGCTGGTGCTCGACGCGATCGAGCGCGCCGAGGACCCGCTCGACCGAGCCTCTGTGACCACCGCGCTGCTGGCCACGGAGGGTCGCGAGTCCCCGCTGGGGAGCTACTCGATCGACGAGGTGGGAGTGGCTGACCCCACCGGCGGCTGAGACGGCATCTGGGGGGCTAGCCCCGAAGCAGGTCCTGCAGCGCCGGCTCCAACTCGGGCCAGCGGAATTGGTAGCCGAGGTCGAGGGCGCGGCGGGGGAAGACCCGCTGGCTCCAGAGGATGGCGCCGGCGAGCTCGGGCCCGCGCATCGCTCGCAGGGCGAGCTTCGGCGCGGGAGCGATCGAGGGGCGGTGCAGCACCTTTCCCAGGGCCTTCGAGAACTCCCTGTTGGTCACCGGGTTCGGCGCCGATGCGTTCAGGGTGCCGCTCACCTTCGGGTTCTCCAGCGCCCAGACGAAGAGCCCGACCTCGTCGTCGCGGTGAATCCAGGGCATGTACTGGCGCCCGCCTGCAATCGGCCCGCCGACGCCGAGCTTGAACGGCAGCAGTAGCTGTTTCAGCAGGCCGCCGTCAGGGTCGAGGATCAGGCCGCTGCGAAGGATCACGACCCGGACCCCCGGCTTCTCGGCCTCCCGCGCGGCGTTCTCCCATTCGACCGGGATCTGGGCGAGAAAGCCCTCACCGGGGCCGGTGGACTCGTCAATCAGCGCCTCGCCGCGGTCGCCGTAGTAACCGACGGCCGACTGGCTGATCAGGGTCGTGGGCCCATCCGCCGCCGAGCTCATGCCGTCGACAAGGTTCTTGGTCGCGCGGATGCGGCTGTCGTTGATTCGCCGCTTGGCGTCCGGCGTCAACCGCTGGTTGATCTCCTCGCCGATCAGGTTGACGACGGCGTTGACGCCCTCGAAGCTCTCCTGCGGCGGCCGTTCGGAGGCCGGCTCCCAGGGATGCCAGGTGACGGTGGGGTTGGTCCCGCGGGCGCGCCGGGGATCGCGGCTGAGGCCGACCACCTCGTGCCCGCGCGCCAGCAGCGCGTCGCTGACCGCGGAACCGATCATCCCGCTCGCTCCTGTGACCAGGACTCGCATCATTCCCCGTCGGCCCTCACTTGATCGCCGCAAACGTGCCGGTCTCCTCGGAGACACGGGCGATGCCGGCACGGCGGGCTTCCTCGACGACCGCGCGCGCGACCGCCGGGGCGACGTCGCGGTCGAACACCGAGGGGATGATGTAGTCCTCGGAGAGGTCGTCGGGCTGGACCACCTCGGTGATCCCCTGGGCGGCCGCCAGCTTCATCTCCTCGGTGATCCGGGGCGCGCCGGCGTCGAGCGCGCCGCGGAAGATCCCGGGAAAGCAGAGCACGTTGTTGATCTGATTCGGGTAGTCCGAGCGCCCGGTGGCCATGATCCGCACGTAGGGCTCGGCCTCCTCGGGCATCACCTCGGGCGTCGGGTTGGCCATCGCGAAGACGATCGCGTCGTCGGTCATCCGCTCCAGCCCGCCAGCCCCGATCAGCCCGGGGCCCGAGAGGCCGACGAACAGGTCGGCTCCCTCGATCACCTCGTCCGGCGGCCCCAGGCGACCCTCCGGGTTGGTGTTCTCGGCGTACCAGCGCTTGGCCTCGTTCATGCTGCCGTCGAGGTAGTCGGAGCGCTGGGTCGAGAGCGCGCCCTTGCGGTCGCAGCCGATGATCCTGGTGACGCCGGAGGCGAGCATCATCTTCGTCACCGCGACGCCGGCGGCGCCGAGCCCGAGCACCAGCACGTTCAGGTCCGCGATCGGCTTGCCGACGATCTTCAGCGCGTTGAACAGCGCCGCCATCACCACCACGGCGGTGCCGTGCTGGTCGTCGTGGAAGACCGGGATGTCGATCTCCTGCTTCAGGCGCTCCTCGATCTCGAAGCAGCGGGGGGCGGAGATGTCCTCGAGGTTGATCCCGCCGAAGGTCGGCGCGATCAGCTTCACCGCCTGGATGATCTGCTCGGCGTCGTTAGTGTCGAGGCAGATCGGAAAGGCATCGATCCCGGCGAACTCCTTGAACAGCATCGCCTTGCCCTCCATCACCGGCATCGCCGCCTCGGGGCCGATGTCGCCGAGGCCGAGCACCGCCGAGCCGTCGGAGACGACCGCGACCGTGTTCTTCTTGATCGTGAAGTCGAATGCCTTCGCGCGGTCCGCGGCGATCTCCATGCAGACCCGAGCGACCCCGGGCGTGTAGGCCATCGAGAGGTCGTCGCGCGTCTTCAGCGGGAAGCGGTTGTGTTGCTCGATCTTGCCGCCGCGATGCATCGCCAGGGTGCGGTCGGTGTACTCGAGCA
>JBDTSW010000091.1:0-8744 GCA_039930945.1 bacterium | reverse complement strand
CCGGTGCCGCCGCCGGCGCCGGCGGCGACGAAGACCATGTCGGAGCCCTTCAGCAGGCGCTTGATCTTGTCCTGCTCGTCAAACGCAGCCCTGTAGCCGAGCTCGGGGTCCGAGCCCGCGCCGAGGCCACGGGCGACGCCGCTTCCCAAGTGCACGGTGACGTCCGCGGTGGACTTCTGCAGCGACTGCAGGTCGGTGTTGATCGCCATGAACTCGACGCCCGGGATCTGCGCCTCGACCATGCGGTTGACGGCGTTGACGCCGGCCCCGCCGACCCCGACCACCCTGATCACGGGCGAGTGCGGCCGCGCCGGCCCCGTGGGCGCGTGCATGTCGGGATCGTCGCGCCCGAAAACGGGCGAGTCCGCGTCGGGCCCGTCTTCGTTGAAGATTCGCGAGAGCCGCTCCTTCGGCTCGAGCACCGTCGGCGCGCTCTCCTCCACCCGGTAGGCGTGGACGCGCTCGGGGTCCGCAGTCTGGGGCACCGGCGGCACCGGGCGCTCGGGGGAGTCCTCGGGCGGTGAGATCGGCTCCTGCTGCGGCGCCGGCGGGCTCACGGGCTCTGACGGCATCACCGTGGTCTCGTCGCCGGCGCGCGGCGGGATCTCCGGCGAAGCGGGCGGCTCCTCGGGCTCGACGGTCGAGCGGAAGAGGTCGGCCAGCGGCCCCTCTCTCATGCTGGCGCGCTTACGCCGTGCCATGGGTCAGAACCTCCTTCGCCAGTTGACGGTAGTAGTCGGCCGCGTTCGAGTTCGAATCGTACTTGAGCACGCTCGCCCCTCTGACCGGCGCCTCGGCGAACTTGATCGCCTTGCGGATCCGTGACTTGAAGACCAGGTCGCCGAAGTTCTCCTCGAGGATCTCGACGGCCTCCTTGGCGTGCACCGTCCGCGAGTCCAGCATCGTCGGCAGGATGCCCTCGATCTCAACCCCGGGGTTGAGGCTCTCGCGGATCATCTCCAGGGTGTTCTGAAGCTGCACGAGGCCACGCATCGAGAGATACTCGCACTGGACCGGGACGATCACCTTGTCGGCCGCAGTGAGCGCGTTGATCGTCAGCAGGCCGAGGCTGGGCGGGGTGTCGATGCAGATGAAGTCGTAGTCGTCTCCGACCTCCTCCAGCGCCTTCTCCAGCGCCCGCTCGCGGCCGATCATCGTGCTCATCGCGATCTCGGCGCCGGCCAGGTCGATCGAGGCCACGGCGATGTCGATCTCGCGCTTCTGGATGATCTCGGAGATCGGCATCCGGTGGACGAGCACGTCGAACAGCGACTTGTCGACCTTGTCCGGGTCGATTCCCTGGCTCATCGTCAGGTTCCCCTGCGGGTCGACGTCGACCGCGAGCACGCGATACCCCGACTCTGCGAAGGCGACGGCGAGGTTGAGCGTGGTCGTCGTCTTCGCGACCCCGCCCTTCTGGTTGGCGAAGGCGTAGACCTTGGCGTGGCGGTTACGCCTGCCGGCGTCCGGCTGCCTGGTCAGTAGCGGGCTTCGCTGCGGCGCGACCGCCTCGGAGGCGGTGATCCTCAGCTCCTCCTGTTCCGGTTCCGGCGGCGCCGGCGGAGCCTCGGCCTGCTTGGGCGAGGCGACCACCTGGGCCGGTGAAGAATCTTTGGCGGGCGCGGTCTCGACCGCAGGCGCATCCTCCTGCGCCTGCGTCGGCTCGCGCACCTCCTCGGGCTCGGGGGTTGCCCCGTTGACGTGCACGTCGGTGTGCTCTCGCTCTCCGCGGTTGAAAATACCCATTTGATCGCGACTATTCGCACACTGCCGGGCCTTTCCTTCACCTGGGCGGAAAACACCCCCGCCGGCGCCGGTCGCGGGACCCAACTGACAAGATCGCCACCTGCCCGATCTCCTCGACAAACGACTCGTGATCGTGACCGGCAAGGGCGGCGTCGGCAAGTCCACCGTCTCGCTCGCCCTGGCGCTGGCGGCGGCGGCGCGCGGCAAGCGCACGATCCTCTGCGAGGTCTCCGCGCAGGAGCAGTTCTCTCGAGTCTTCCACCGCGCCGAGGTCGGCTTCCACGAGGTCGAGATGGCCGACAACCTCTGGGGGATCTCGATCGACCCGGACGAGTCGATCAAGGAGTACCTGCTGATCCAGCTCAAGCTCAAGGCCATGCGCGACCTGCTGGTCAACTCCCGGATCTTCTCCTACCTGGCCGCGGCCACTCCCGGCCTGCGGGAGCTGGTGACCTTCGGCAAGGTCTGGGAGCTGGCCCAACCCGACCGCAGGGTAAAGGGGGCACAGGAGTACGACCTGGTCGTGCTCGACGCCCCCGCCACCGGACAGGGCGTCGGCTTCCTGCAAACGCCGAGGACCTTTGCCGCGGTCGCTCGCGTCGGGCCGATTCGCAGCCAGGCCGAGACCCTGGACGCCTACATCACGAACCACCGCAAGACCGGCGTCGCGATCGTCGCGCTTCCGGAGGAGATGCCGGTGAACGAGTCGGCCCACCTCGAGCAGCAGCTGACCGAGGTGGTCGGCGCCTCGGTCGACCGCATCTTCATGAACGGGCTCTACCCGGAGCGCTTCTCGGGCGACGAGGTCGCCAGGCTGGAGCCGCTGGCCGCCGAGCGAGACGGCGCAGTCGCCGCCGCCTGCCGGGCCGCTGTCGGGCAGAGCCGCCGCGCGGCGACCCAGCGCGAGCAGCTCACGCGCCTCGAGCAGATGACCTCGGCGCCGCTGAACATCCTCCCCTTCATCTTCGAGCCCAAGCTGGGGCTCGAGCAGATCCGCTGGCTGGCGGAGCAGGTGGGGGTCTGATGCCGGGCGTCGCCGAGCTGCTTGAGGGCAAGCGGGTCTGCATCTGCGCCGGCTCCGGAGGCGTCGGCAAGACGACGACCTCCGCCGCGATCGCGGCCGGAATGGCCGCGCGAGGCAAGAAGGTCGCCGTGCTCACCATCGACCCCGCCAAGCGCCTCGCCGACTCGCTCGGCCTGCCGGAGCTCGGCAACACCGAGCGCCGGGTCGACCCGGCGCTGTTCGCCGACGCCGGCGTCGAGGCGGGCGGTGGCGAGCTGTGGGCGATGATGCTGGACGCGAAGGCGACCTTCGACGAGGTCGTCCGGCGTCACGCCCCCGACGCCGAGACCCGGGACCGGATCCTCTCCAACCGCATCTACCAGCAGCTCTCAGCGGCGCTGGCCGGATCGCAGGAGTACATGGCGATGGAGAAGATGTTCGAGATCTGGGCCGAGGACCGCTATGACCTGCTCGTCCTCGACACGCCGCCGACCCGCAACGCGCTCGACTTCCTCGAGGCTCCGCGGCGCCTCACCCAGTTCATCGAGGGAAGGGCGCTGCAGGTGTTCCTGCGGCCCACGGGGTTCGCGACCAAGATCTTCGGGCGCGGGGCCTCGATGGGCTTCTCGGTGCTGAAGCGGATAACCGGCGTCGACCTGCTTCAGGACCTGTCCGAGTTCTTCCAGGCCTTCAGCAGCATGGTCGGCGGCTTCCAGGAGCGCGCCAAGCGGGTGAACGAGCTGCTGGCCGACGAGCGCTCGACCTTCCTCGTCGTCTGCGGGCCGCAGGGGGAGCCGATCAACGAGGCCGTCTACTTCCACCGCAAGCTGGTCGAGGCGCGGCTTCCGTTCGGCGGCGTGATCGTCAACCGCGTCCACCACACCGACGACGTTCCCCCCAGCGCGTCGATGGGGGCCGAACTCGAGCGCGAGCTCGGCGACCCCGATCTCGCTGCCCGGGTGATGGCCAACTTCTCGGAGCTCCGCGCTCTCGCCGCCCGCGACCGCAACAACGTCCGCCACCTGACCCGCGAGATGGGCACGCGGGCGGTGATCGAGGTGCCCTACCTGGACACCGACGTCCACGACGTCGCCGGGCTGATGGAGGTCAACCGCTACCTGTTCGCGGCCGGCGCAGGGGGCTAGGAGCTATCGACGAGGTGAGCGCGGCGGGTGCGGTCGTAGCTGATCTCGCGCACGCTCCACTCGGTCGTCTCGGGCCGTGGGAAGAGGTTGGCGACGCGGGCGGCAGTGGCCTCCCGCTCGGCGGAGTGAAGCTCCAGCAGCTTCAGCACCGGGCTTTGATCGGTGTCCTCGGGCTGGGCGGGCTGGCTCTCTGAGCTTGCGTACACGCTCTCCTCCTCGCGATCCTGGTTGCGATGCACGCTGATTCGGTCCGGCTGGCGAATCACCTGCACGTCATTGGTGTCGTCATCGTCGAGGCCGTCGAACCAGAGCTCGCTCTGGCCGGCGACCGGCTGCTCGCGCCCCCCGTGGCGCGGGCCCTCGGCGACCTCCTCCACCTCCTCGTCGTGCTCGACGATCTCGTCCTCGCGCTCGATCTCGTCCCCGTCGACCGCGATCTCCACCTCGCCGGCCGAGCCCCACTCGGCGGTCTCGCCGCGCTCGCCGCCCTCGCCGACGGCAAGGCCGTCGGCGAGCAGGATCTCGTCTGCCGTCGCGCGCAGGTCGGAGCCGAGGTGCCCGCAGGCCGCATCCTTGAGAATCGCTCGCGCCAGGTCCTCGACCACGACGGCCGTGTCGGCCGGCGTCATCTCGCCAAGACCTCTCGGCGGCTCGCCGCTCCACAGCTCGCGCTCGAGCCCGAGCGCCCGGTCGATCGCGGCCTTGACCTCGCCGCGGCCGTCGGGGTCCGCGCAAAGAGAGGCGACCCGCATCGAGAGGCCGAGGTCGGCCGGGCCACCGCCCTCGAGCAGGAAGCGAAGCGAGAGCAGGTAGTCGTTGAGGGCGTCGAGCGCGGCGGTTCGCTCCAGGCCGGCCTCGAAGCGCGACACGGACCGCCCCAGAGGAGTCGCCCCGAAACCGCGATCGGGCATCGCCGGGGGGGCGATGCGATGGGCCATGGCGCGCGAGAACACGGCAAGCTCTGCCAGCTCGGAGGCGGCCAGGCGGTACCCGCCCGGGCGCGGGCGGCCGGCGCCGGTCGAGATGCGCCGCCAACGCCCTCCTCCGAGACGGGTCCAGGCGTGCGGGCCCAGGGCGACGCCGCCGGCCTTGAACAGCCTCAGGGTCGTGACCAGGCTGCGAAATGCCTCGACCGCGCGGGTGCCGGCGTCGGGACCGGCGGCGTCGTCAGAGTCGGCGGCGCTGGCGGCGTCCCTGCTGACGCGGGTGACGGCGAGGTAGGTCGGCTCCCATCCGGCGCCGCTGGACGCCTCAGCCGAGCGGGCCTCGGCGGGCACGTCGACGGAGTCGGCGCGGACGATCGACGCTGTCGCCAGGTCGACGCGAAGCGTCTCCATGCGCAGGCCGCGCAACGGCACCACCACCTCGATCTCGCCCTCGGTCGCGTCGCCGTTGATCTGCAGCTCGGCGATCGCGAGGCCGAGGCGCTCGTCGTCGAGCGAGAAGTCGGTGCTGTCGTGCCACAGGCGGCAGAGGAAGATGACCACGGCGGTCTCGGCGCACCGGCGCCCGTCCGGGGGGACCTCCTGGCCCAGCTGGGCCAGGTAGGGCGCCGCCAGGTCGGATGCCTCGACCGCAGCGCAGGCGGAGCCGAAGGAGTCGAGCTCGCGCAGCAACGGCGCGTTCTCGCGGACGAAGCGCTCGGTCAGCGGCGTGTACTGAGGCAGCGGCGAGCCGTTATCGGCCTCGCGGACGTCGTAGGGAAGCTCGCTCCCGCAGCGGACCAGCTCGCGAAACCGCTTGGCGGCATCGCGGGCCATCGTCTGCAGTGCCTCTCGGACAACCAAGTCGCGCATGGCGAGTGGCTTCGCCCACGCTCGGTTCGCTCCTGCCGTGCAAGCGAGCTTGCAGGGAATGACTCCGCCGCCTCCTCCGCTTCGCGTCCGGGGGCGGCGGGCTGGAGCGCGAAGCCTTACCCGGCAGGCTCATGCGGGTGACCCGCGACTTCGTCGCTAGCTCAGGCGTGTGCGGGGGTGCGCTTGGAGGGCCGGGGGGTCTCGACCAGCCAGCGGCGGCCGTAGGCGCGCATGTCCTCGATCAGCGGGACCAGCGCCCGGCCCTTGTCGGTGAGCGCGTACTCGACCCGCGGCGGCACCTCCGGATAGGTGTGGCGCTGAATGATCCCGTGGGCTTCGAGCGCCCGCAGGCGCAGCGAGAGCGTGCGTGGGCTGATCCCGCGCAACGAGCGCTCCAGCTCGCAGAAGCGCTGGCTTCCGTCGGCCAGGTCGCGGATCACCAGCAGGGTCCACTTGCCGGAGATGATCTCCGCGCAAGAGCCCACTGGACAGGGAGAGTCAGAGGCCATACCCGAGTTCGAGTATAGCCAAGGCTTTACCAACTGAAGCGGGCTTCCGGTCCGTCCTCTAGATCGAGAGGCGGGGGGGTGCCGGTGTGCTGGGCTCGGGCGCGTCGCCGTCCGGCATCACCTGCTCGATGCCGCTCGCGCGCTGTCCCTGCGCCTGCAGCATCAGGGTGAAGTCATGGGGGGAGGTCGCCGCCTCCAAGGCGGTCTCCTCGGTGATGTTGCCGGCCATCACCTGCCTCAGGAGCGCTTGGTCGAAGGTCTGCATCCCGTAGTACTCGCCCTCGGAGATCACCTCGGTGATCCGGCCCGTCTCGTTCGGGTTGAGGATCAGGTCCCGGACCCGACCGGTGACGACCAACACCTCGCAGATCGCCACCCGCCCGTCTCCGGCGGGACGCCGGACCAGGCGCTGGCCGACGACGCCACGCAGGGTCGAGGACAGCATCACCCGCGCCTGCTGCTGCAGATGCGGCGGGAAGAAGTCGATGATGCGGTTCACGGTCTCGGTCGCATCGAGCGTGTGCAGCGTGGAGAGCACGAGGTGCCCCGTCTCCGCCGCCGAGAGCGCGGTCTTGACCGTCTCCTCGTCGCGCATCTCGCCGACCAGGATCACGTCCGGGTCCTGGCGCAGCACCCGGCGCATGGCGCGGGCGAAGCTCTCGGTGTCCTGTCCGACCTCGCGCTGGTTGATGATCGAGCGCTCGTCGCTGTGCAGGTACTCGATCGGGTCCTCGAGGGTGACGATGTGCCGCGCCCAGGTGCGGTTGATGTGGTTGATCATCGCCGCCAGGGTGGTCGACTTGCCCGAGCCGGTCGTGCCCGTCAGCAGGACGATCCCGCGAGGCTGCTCGGCCAGCGTGCGGACGACGTCGGGGAGCCCGAGCTCCTCGGTGGTCCGAATCTGGAACGGGATCGCGCGACAGACGATCGAGATCGAGCCGCGCTGGCGGAAGGCGTTGACACGGAAACGGCTCAGTCCCTTGATCGCATAGGAGAAGTCGGCCTCCCCCTCGCGGTCGAACTCCTCGCGGATCCGTGGCTCGGAGATGATCTGGTCGAGAGCGGCCTCGGTGTCGGCGGGGGTCAGGGCCTGGGCCCCGTCGATCGGGCGCAGCTCACCGTGGATGCGCGCCATCGGCGCCGCCGGCACCTTCGCATGCAGGTCCGAGCCCTCGTGTTCCACGACGAAGCGCAGCGCTGAATCGATGTCGAAAGCCATCGTCTTGGTTATCGGACGCGACGGGCCGGCCCTTTAGGCACGCGGACAACCGGGGCCCTCTCGACGTCGACCATCGTCTGCCCCGTCCTGGTCTGCGCGGCGACCTCGCCCCTTGCCGGGTCGGCGGCGGCGAGGTCGGCGGCGACGACGACGCGGTTACGCCCGGCGCGCTTGGCCTCATACAGCGCCGCGTCGGCGGCGGCGAACATGCTCTCGAAGGTCACCGCATCGCCCTCGGCCACGGCGACGCCAACTGACACGGTCGGCTCGAGGCCACCCGGCCGGGAGCTCTCGACCGCGGCTCGCAGGCGCTCGCCGACGTCGCGGCCGACGACCAGGTCCGCGCCCGGGAGCAGCGCCAGGAACTCGTCGCCCCCGTAGCGGTAGAGGAGCTCGAAGTCGCGCAGGCTCTTGCGCATCTCGTAGGCGGAGTCGCGAAGCACCGCGTCCCCCCGCTCGTGGCCGTGCTCGTCGTTGACGCGCTTGAAGGTGTCGAGGTCGAGCGCGATCATGCAGACCGGGGCCCCCAGCAGGCCAGCCTGCTCCTCGATCTCGGCGAAGCGGCTCGCCAGCGCCTTGCGGTTGAGCAGGCCCGTAAGCGGATCGAGGACCGACTGCCCTCGGTGGTGCAGCTCGGCGGCCTGGATGGCCGCGGCGGCTGCGACCACCGCCACCGCCAGCGCCACGGCGACGATCAGCGGAGTGGGGTCAGCGAAGACGCTGGCGGGATCGACGGCGACCGTGGCCAGCAACATCAGCAGCACTCCCAAGCCCATCCCGGCGGTGATGACCTCGCGGCGAAAGCGGGCGGCGGAGAGCACCAACGGAACCACCATCCACGGCAACAGCGGGCTCTGCCCCGCCCCGCTGAGGACGACGCCGACGCCGATCAGGACCTCGGTATAGATCAGGGCAAAGGCGACGACGCGCTCGGGGTGCTCGGAGCGGGCGATGCGGCGCTCGAAGGTGACGAAGTTGAGCAGCGCCGCGGCGAACACCCCGAGCAGCCACCATCCGGCCCAGGGCGCCACGATCACGAGCGCCAGCCCCAACACCCCCAGGGTGATGCCGCGGGCGCGCCGCACGCGCTCGTTGTTGTCGAGCACTCGCGCCCGGTCGAAATCGGTTGGGCACAGCCAGGAGCCGGATTCGGTCATCTCCCAGCATTGATCGGCCGGAAGGGCTGATCTCGTGAGCCCGCAGCAGCGTCCGCCGACGCCCTCGGGCCCTAAGCGACTTCGCGCAGCTTCTGGGCCTCGGCGAGGGACTGGAGCTTCTTCAGCGACTGGTTCTCGATCTGGCGGATGCGCTCGCGGGTGACGTTGA
>JBDTSW010000090.1:0-8868 GCA_039930945.1 bacterium | reverse complement strand
CCTTGATCAGCTTGCCGGTGTCGATCGCCACCTGGCAGGCCGGCCCGCAGCTGCCGTCGGCGGCGCAGGTCTGGATCGCGTCGTGCTCGTACTCGAGCAGAAGCGTTTCGAGCATCGGCGAGCCCGCCGGCTGGCGAGCCATCTCTCTCCGCAGCAGGATCCGCTGGCGTGGGGTGGTGGTGACGTTGCGCGATGGGCAGACCGGCTCGCACATGCCGCACTCGACGCACGCGGTCGCCTCCTCCTCGATCGGCGGCGTCGACTGCAGGTTGCGCATCGCGACCCCGGGGTCGCGGTTGAGGATCACCCCGGGCGCGAGCACGCCCTCGGGGTCGGCCAGGCGCTTGATCCGCCACATCATCTCGGTCGCCTTGGCGCCCCACTCGCGCTCGACGTATGGGGCCATGTTGAGGCCGGTGCCGTGCTCGGCCTTGAGCGAGCCGTCGTACTTGTCGACGATCAGGTCCACCAGCTTCGAGATGAACCCCTCGTAGCCGGCGCGCTCCGCCTCCTCGCTCATCGTCGGCGTCAGCATGAAGTGCAGGTTCCCGGCCGAGGCGTGGCCGGCGACGCCGGTGAGGAAGCCGTGCTCGCCGAGCAGCGCCTGGATGTCGGCCGAGGCCTCGGCGATCCGGGCGGGCTCGACGCAGATGTCCTCGTTGATCAGCGCCGTGCCCTCGGGTCGCAGCCTGCCGACCAGCCCGAACATGCCCTCGCGCACCCGCCAGGCGACCTCGATCCGCTCGGGGTCGGTGGTGAATTCGGGCTCGCGCAGCAGCTCGCTCTGGGCGAGCACCTCGATCGCCCTGGCCTCGGCGGCCGGCAGCTCGCCGGCGTCGTCGGCGCCGAACTCGACCAGCAGCGCGGCGGAGTCCGGCGGCAGCTCGCGCCAGTGCCCGGGGGCGCCGCGGATGTTGTCGCTTGCGACCATCAGCGCCGGCGCCACCATCAGCTCGACGGCGCTGGCCCCCGCCGCGACAAGCTGCGGCACCGGCGCGGCGGCGGCGTCGATGCTGGCGAAGTGAAGCCAGGAGACCGTGGTGTGGCGGGGCACGGCAACGGTCTCGAACACGGCCTCGGCGACGAAGGCCAGGGTTCCCTCGGAGCCCACCACCAGCCGGCGGAAGATCTCGAGCGGCTCGTCGGCGTCGAGGAAGGCGCAAAGCCGATAGCCCATCGTGTTCTTGATCTCGAACTTCTGCCGCACCCGCGAGCTCAGCTGCTCGTCGTCGCGCAGCTCCTCCCGGATCTCCGCCAGGCCCGCCGCCAGCTCGGGCTCGCGCTCGGCGAACAGCGGCCCGGCATCCGCAGCCTCGGTGTCGATCACGGTCCCCGACGCAAGCACCAGCTTCATCGCCCTCACGGTCGAGTAGGAGTCGCGCTCGACCCCGCAGCGCATGCCGCCCGAGTTATTGGCGATCACTCCGCCGACCGTCGCCGCGTCGGTGCTCGCCGGGTCCGGGCCGAGCTTGCGCCCGTGCGGCGCCAGGACCCGGTTGGCGTGTCCGAGCACGGTCCCGGGGCGCACCCGGGCGCGGCGACCCTGGTCGAAGATCGTCACCCCCGCCCAGTGACGGCGAACGTCGACGAGGATCCCGTCGCCCTGGGCCTGGCCGTTGAGGCTGGTGCCGCCGGCCCGCAGCGTCACCGGCGTCCCGGTTCGCCGGCCGTAGGCGAGCACGGCGGCGACGTCGTCGACGTCGTGCGCGATGACCACGGCCTTCGGCAGGTACCGGTAGGGGCTGGCGTCGGAGGCGTAGCGGATCAGGTCCGAGGCCCGGGCGAGCACCCGCTCGGCGCCAAGCAGCTCGGTCAGCTCCGAGCGCAGCGGCTCGGGCGCGCCACCGGCAAGGACGTCGGGCGCGCGGTCGGCGGCCGGCTCGCCGTCCGGGCGGCCGATCCGCCTCGGGTCGGCGCGCAGCAGCGCCATCAGGCCAGCGCCATGCCCGGGCTCACCCCGACCTCCACCAGCTCGGGCCGTGCGGATGCGATCGCGTCGGCGAGCGCGGCCTGAAGCTCGTCGCGCGCCCGGACCCGGCGCGAGCTGACCCCGTAGGCGCTCGCCAGCGCCGAGCACTCGAGCGCCGGCAGGTCCAGGCCGGGCGCGCCCTCGACCCCTTCCAGGCCCGCGAACCACTTGAGGATCGAGTACTCGTCGTTGCGCAGGACGAGGAAGGTCACCCCGACCTCGTAGGCCGCCGCCGACCACAGCCCCTGGATCGCGTATTGGGCAGAGCCCTCGCCGAGCACGCACACCACCGGTCGCTCGGGCTGGGCAAGCTGGACGCCGATCGCCGCCGCCAGGCCGAACCCGAGCCCGCCGCCGGCCCCGAAGAAGTAGCTGCCGGGCCGCCCCAGCCGCAGCTGGTTTCGCAGCGCCAGCGTCGAGGACGGGGATTCGAGCACGATGATCCCGTCATCGGGAAAGACCTCGGCGAGCGCCGCGTGCACCGTCCCGGGGTCCAGCGGGTCGGTCTCGGGCGGGCGCTCGGGCGCCGGGCGGGCGGGCGGCGGTTCGCGGTCGGAGTCTTCCAGCTCCGCGAGCAGCGCCGCCAGGGTGAGCGCGACGTCGGCGACGATTGCGTCCCCCATCGGGGCGCGGGCGGCCTCGTCGGGATCGCTGGTGACCGCGACCAGCGATGTTCCCTCCGCCAGCAGCGGCCCGGGGATGTTGGGGTAATAGGGGAAGACCGAGGAGCCGACCACCAACACCAGGTCGTGGCCAGCCAGCGCCTCCGAGACGGGGCCGATCGCCGGCGGCAAGATGCCCTGGAAGGCGGGGTGATCCTCGGGGAAGCCGATCCGCCCGCCTCCCGGCGCGGGGGCGGCCCAGACCGGGAGTCGCTGGCGCTCGGCGAGGGCGACGCCGGCGTCCCAGGCGCCGGCGGCGTCGACGTCGGGGCCGACCACGAGCGCCGGAGCCGAGGCGGACTCCAGGCGTCGCGCGAGGTCGGCCACCAGCTGCGGGTCGGCGCCCGCGCGCCCGGAGACCGAACGGCTCAGCTGATGGGGGATGGCCTGCGGGTCGGGCTCGGCGCCCCAGTCGTCCATCGGGATCGAGACGAACACCGGGCCGCGCGGCGGCAGCGACGCGAGGTGGGCGCCCCGCGCGAGAGCGTGAGGAACGTCCTCGGCGCGGGGGGGCTCGTAGCTCCACTTCACCAGCGGGTGCGGCATCCGGGTCGCGTCGCGGTTGGTGAGGTTGGCCTGCAGGGTGATCAGCGACCGAGCCTGCTGACCGGCGGTGACCAGCAGGGGGGAGTGGTTCGCCTGGGCGTTGAAGATCGCGCCCATGCCGTTGCCGACGCCCGGCGCCGTGTGCAGGTTGACGTGGGCGGGGGCTCCGCTCGCCTGGGCGAAGCCGTCGGCCATGCCCACGGCGACCGCCTCCTGCAGTCCGAGGACGTAGCGGAAGTCGTCGGGGAAGTCGGCGAGCATCGGCAGCTCGGTCGACCCGGGATTGCCGAAGATCGTGGTCATCCCGCGCTCGCGGAACATCTCGAACACTGCCTCGCGGACCGAGCTCACCCCACGATCCTATGCGTGCCTGCGGGCGGGCACGATCGAGCCTTTAGCCTCGGGGGATGCGCCGCCTGTTCGTCCTCGTCGCCGCCGTCATCCTCGTCGACACGATGTTCTACGCGGCGGTGACGCCGCTGCTGCCGCAATACGCGGACGAGCTTGGGCTTTCCAAGGCCGCTGCGGGCGTCCTCAGCGCCTCCTATGCCGGCGGGACCCTGCTCGGCACCTTTCCCGCTGCGTGGGTCGCGGCGCGGCTCGGGGTTCGCACCGCCGTTCTCGGCGGTCTCGCGCTGATGTCGGTCTCGGGGCTCGTCTTCGCCTTCGCCGACGCTGTCGTCGTGCTCGACCTGGCGCGGTTCGGCCAGGGAGTCGGCGGCGCCTTGTCCTGGGTCGGCGCCTTCTCCTGGCTGGTCTCGGCCTCGCCGCCGGATCGCCGCGGCGAGATGATCGGCTCGGCGCTGGCGGCGGCGGTCTTCGGGCTCCTGCTCGGCCCCGTCCTCGGCGGGATCGCCACCGTGATCGGCCCGGAGCCGGTGTTCTCGTCGGCCGCCCTGCTCGGGGCGGGGCTCGCGTTGCTGGCGGTGGGCACCCGCGCGCCCGCTCCGACCTCCTTCCCCGGCTGGAGGCGCCTGGGCCGGGCCGCTCGGGTCCCGGCCGTCGTTGCCGGGTTCTGGCTGGTGATGCTGCCCGCGCTGTTCTCGGGAATCATCAACGTGCTGGCGCCGCTTCGCCTCGATGAGCTTGGCGCAAGCGGTGTCGTGATCGGCATCGTGTTCCTGGTCGCGGCGCTGCTCGAGGGCGCGGCGAGCCCGTTGTTCGGCAGGGTGGCGGACCGCCGCGGGCGGCTCTGGCCGATCCGGCTCGGGCTCGCGCTGGCGGCCCTGACCGCGCTCGTCCTCCCGATCCCCCAGGTGGTCGCCGTTCTCGGCCTGACGGTCGTCCTCGCCGACCTCGTCCTCGGTCTTTGCTGGACGCCGGCGATGGCGATGCTCTCCGACGCCGCCGAACGGATCAACGTCGGGCAGTGGTTCGCCTTCGGGCTCGTCAACCTGGCCTGGGCCGGGGGTCAGGTCGTCGGCAGCTCGGGCGGGGGGAGCCTCGCCCAGACCACGGCCGACGCGGTGCCGTTCGCGCTGGCGGCCGCCTTGATGGGATCGACCGCGGCGGCGATCACCCTGGCCAGCCGCCGGGGCGCGATCGTGCTCGGGGCCGCGGCCCGACCTGCCGGGCAGCGCCAGGCATGAGAAGCTCCCGGCTTGCCCGGCCTCGGAAAGCCACGGTGAAGCGGCGATGAGTGACCAGCGGGTGGACGTCACGGCGGTGATGGGCGTGGTCGGCATGCCGGCGCCGATCTCGGAGCTGGCGGCAAGGCGCTGGGACGCGATCGTCGTCGGCGGCGGGCACAACGGGCTCACCGCAGCGGCCTACCTGGCGCGCTCGGGGCGGTCGGTGCTGGTCCTCGAGCGCAGCGAGCGGCTGGGCGGAGCGTGCACGCTCGAGCGCCCCTTCGAGGATGACCCCGACTACATCGTCAGCCCCTGCGCGTACGTCGTCGGCCTGCTCGACGAGGTCGTGATCCGCGAACTCGAGCTGGAGCGCCACGGTTATCGCGTCACCCCCGCCGACCCCAACCTCTGGTGCCCGCTCACAGACGGCAGCTCCCTCGCCGCGTTCCTCGACCCGGCCCGCACCGCCGCCCACATGCGCGAGCAGGGCTTCTCCGACCGTGACATTCGCGGGCGCGAGGCCTATGAGGCGACCTTCAAGCGCCTGCGCCTGGCGCTGCGAGAGGGGGCGGCCGGGGACACCTGGCAGGCTCCCTCGCCCAGCCGGGCCGAGATCGAGCGCATCCTCGACGGCGACTCCGAGCTGATCTCGATCCTGTTCGAGGACTCGATCGCCGACGTGCTCGACCGCTATATCGACGACGAGCGGCTCAAGCACGCGCTCTTCGGGCAGGGGGTGATCGGCACCTTCGCCGGGCCCCGCGATCCGGGCACCGCCTCGATCAAGCTCATGCACCACCAGGGGGACCTGCTCGGGCTGGGATCGGTCTGGGGCTACGTCGAAGGGGGAATGGGACGGGTTTCGTTCGCCATCGCCCAGGCGGCGCTCGAGTCCGGGGCGACGATCGCGGCCGGTACTCCGGTTGCCGAGATCGTCCCCGGCGAGGGGGTTCGGACCGCCGACGGCGATTTCCTCAGCGCGCCGGTGGTGATCTCCAACGCCGACCCCAAGCGCACCCTGGCGATGCTCGACGGCGCCGAGGTCCCCGCCGGCTATCGCGATCGCCTCCAGGCCTGGGAGGTCGCCTCGCCGGTGATCAAGCTCAACGCCGCCCTGCGCCGGCCGCCGTCGTTCACCGCCGCCGGCGACGTCGACGCATACCGGGCGATGGTCGCGATCACCCCCGGGCTCGATGCCGCTCAGGAGGCGGTCGAGGCCGCGCGCCGGGGCGAACCCCGCTTCGGCTTTGCCGAGCTCTACTTTCAAAGCGCCTACGACTCGTCGGTCGCCCCCGAGGGCCACCACGTGATGAGCGTCTTCGCCCAGTACGCGCCCTACGAGCTGGCCGAGGGCGACTGGGACTCGCGTCGAGACGAGATCGCCGACGAGATCCTCGACGGGATCGCCGTCCACGCCCCCGATATCCGCGAGTGCATCGAGCATCTGCAGGTGCTCGGCCCGCCCGACATCGAGGAGCGGGTCGGGCTCACGGGCGGCCACATCTTCCAGGGCGAGGCGCTGCCGCACCAGATGTGGGACCGTCGCCTGGAGTGGCGAACGCCGGTCTCGGGCGTCTACCTGTGCGGGGGCGCCACCCATCCGGGCGGCTCGGTGATCGCGCTCAACGGTCGCGGCGCCGCCCAGGCCGTGCTCGCCGACCTGGGCGGCTGACCCTCGGCTCAGGGAGGCCAGGGGGCGCTGCGGGTGATGCGCCGGCCGCGGGGCAACGCCCGGGCCTGCTCGGCCCGGCGCTTGAGCCCGCGATCGCGCTCGATCATCAGCGTGGTGATGAATGCCGGATGGATCTGCATCGCGCTTCCTTTCTGTAACTGGCTAACTGAGTTTGACGGTGTTGGAACACCACTATACACTGTTAGACGGTGTCTGCAACACGAAACATCGAAGTCGGCTCCGACAGGGCTGCGCCGAGCACCGAAGGCGAGCCCGCGCCGGGCGAGCTCGAGCTGGTGAGAGCGTTCGTGAACACGCGCGAGCTCGACCCCGACCGCGAGGAGCTGACCGATCCTGCCGCGCTTGCCACCTGGCTCACCGAGCGCGGGCTGCCGGTCGGGCGCCGGTTGAGCGATACGGAGCTCGAGCGCGCGATCGCCTTTCGCGAGGCGGTGCGGTCGCTGCTGCTGGCCAACAGCGGTCGCCCGCTGGACCCGGCGGCGATGCGGCAGCTGCAGGGGATCGCCGAGGCCGCGCCCGTCCGCCTCGAGATCGGCCCGGACGGGGGGGTCGAGATGGCGTGTTCGGCCCGGGGCGTGGACGCGCTGGTCGCCGGCGTGCTCGCCGCGATCGCCAAGGCACAGGACTCCGGAACCTGGCAGCGGCTCAAGGCCTGCACCTCCGAGGAGTGCCTGTGGGCGTTCTACGATCGCTCGCGAAACCGATCGCGGCACTGGTGCTCGATGGATGTCTGCGGCAACCGGGCGAAGACCCGGACCTACCGGGCGAAGCGCACGGACAACTAGAGCCCGCTAGATCTCGAACACCTTTCCGGCGGGACCGAGGTTGGCGATCCGGGTCGGCCCGAGGCTCGACTCGAGGCCCCAGCTGTCGTGGATGTGCCCGCAGACCGCGAGCTGCGGGCGCTTGGCCCTGATCGCGCCCAGGATCGCCTCGCTGCCGAGGTGCCGCCCCGATCCGGAGGCGTCGACGTGGCCCAGCGGAGGCGAGTGCACGATCAGCACACAGCCCTCGGGCGCGGCGGCGAGCATCGCCTCGGCCTCGGGCTCGGCCAGGTCGAAGCTCCAGTCCCAGGGCGTCACCGGGATACCCGCCCCCAGCCCCCAGAACTCGATCCCGCCGAGCGTCGTCCCCTCGCCGTGGAGGACGGTGGCCGCTGCCCACCCCTCGCAGGCCGCCCGCAGCGCGTCCTCGGTCTCGTTGTTTCCCGGCACCAGCACGGTCGGGCGGTCGATCGGCCGCAGGGCGTCGATCGTCTCCTCCAGCCCGCTGTGGACGGAGGCGAAGTCGCCGGCCCCGACGACGACGTCTGCGTCGGCGCTGGCGGCCACCAGGTCGGCGGCCCCGGCGAGGTCGCGGTGCAGGTCGCTGAAGGCCAGCAGCTTCACGGCGCGATCATCTCAGTCCGGGTCCGGGCGCGCCAGGCCGCCCGCCCGGCCCCAGCGTTCACACGAACATGGTCTCAGGCACGGACCCCTGCTTTCCCTGCGCGAATGTGAGCGAATGCTTGCAAGCGTGACTACCGTCACACACAAACGGCAGCTGGTCTGTGACCCTGGCTTGGCACACGGAGCCCTCCGTGCCCGCGCCGATGGTCGGCGCACCGCTCGATTGCGAGCCGCCGGGGGCCAGATCCGAACGCCCGGCGATCGCCGGCGAAACGCCCCACCGCCCTCGTCCCGCGCCTCTGTGGCGCACTCGCGGGCGGCCATTGGTGTGAGCCCGCTGCCGTCTTGGGAATTGATGGAGGTCATTGATGTTGGTTCGAAGCAAGCTGATCGCGACCCTGGCGGTTGCCGGGATCGGCGCGGTCCCCGCACAGGCGGCCGGCGCTGCGGGCGTCGATGCCGGCGGCCCTGAGGCCAAGCTGGAGCTGCTCGACAAGCCGGAGCAGCGCCTGGCGCGCTCGATCGAGGTTCACCAGGACCGGCTCGAGCGCCGGCGCGAGCGCCGTCAGGCACGCGTGCCCGAGTTCGCGCCGCCCGAGCAGTACGGCGTCTCGCGGGCGACCCTGGAATCGGTCGCGGGCTGTGAGTCCGGCGGCGATCCGGCAGCCGTCTCCTCCGACGGCACCTACCGGGGCAAGTACCAGTTCGACACCGGCACCTGGGCGGCGGTCGGCGGCAGCGGCGACCCCGCTTCAGCGCCGGAGGCCGAGCAGGACATGCGCGCCGCGATCCTCTACTCGCGGTCCGGATCGAGCCCCTGGCCCGTCTGCGGGTAGGCGGGCCTCGGGCGGCCTCGGCCGCCCACAACAGCGCACGAGCACGGGCTCACCGTGAAGGGTCGCTTTGGCCTGGACCCGACCCGCCGTTATGGGCGCCATGCGACCCATAACGCCGCCTAACCCCCTATCGGGTGAGTGCTGCGCCTTGGACTGCCATGAAGAAGGGCCCCCTCAGGTGACACGCTCAGTCGTGATCACCA
>JBDTSW010000089.1:0-8987 GCA_039930945.1 bacterium | reverse complement strand
CGAGGACGACCACCGAGGAGTCGGCCAGGACGAGGCCCACCGCCACGGCCAGAGCTGTCCGTATCGAGATCAAGCTTCAGTAGCTTGGCGGGTTTGGGCCAGGGCCTTACCCGGCAGGTTCAGCCTCTATCCAATCCCATGCGTGGCCGCAGAGGGTGTCTGCGGCGGAGGTGGGAATCGACCTGATTTCGGCGTCCTCGGCGTCTGAGCGGCTGAGCGTGATCGGGCCGATCGGGCTGCGGGCGCCGCCACTTCCCGGGTGCAGGTCGGCGCCGCCCAGCGCCAGCTCGACCTCGTGGGCGCCGGGCTCGAGTACGACCGTCCCGAAGCGCACGTACTGGCCTTGGTGGTTGAGCTGGTGGCGCACGCGCCCGACCTCGCGGCCGTCGATCCGCAGCGTCGCCTCCGGCTTCACCGAGCCCCGCAGCCAGACCTCGTAGTCGTCGTGGGCGGGGATCCGCGTGCTCGCCGTCACCGTGCCGGCGCCTGCCGGCACCGGCGCCCCGGGCGCACCCACCCGCCGCCAGGAGGCGGGGTAGGAGGCGTCGGCCAGGCCGACCACGATCGGCGGCCTGCGGCGCGCGGCGAGCAGGCGGTCCCCGGTCTGCGCCAGCGCCAGCACCTCGCCGCAACGCGGGACCGCGGTGGGATCGAGAGCGCTGCCCAGCGCCAGCCGCTCCCGCTCGGCGCCGGGCTCGCCGCTTCGCTGCCACACCTGATGGCTCTCACCGCTCCAGGCGAGCCGGTAGCGAGACGGCGGCCGGCTCTGCGCGGGCGAGCGACGCAACACCAGCGTGCGGTAGACGAGCAGGTCGTCGTAGGCAAGGGTGTCGGTGTCGGCCGATTGGCCCTTGGGAACCGAGAGCCCGTTCTCCAGCGGGATCCGCCGGCGGCGCAGCTCCGAGACCCCCTCGGGGTCGGCGTCGCGGAGGAAGTGCCGGGCGCCGTAGGGGCTGTACTCGGTGATCAGGGTCGGCCCCTCCCCGGCGATCGCCGGGGCGATCTGCTCGAGCTCGGCAAGCTGGTCGCGCGGGCCCAGGTTGACGTCGCGGTAGGCGAGCGCGTTCGACCAGACGACGCCGGCAGCGACGAGCCCACCCAGCCCCAGCCCGATCGCACGCCGGCCGCGCGACCAGACCGCGCAGGCGCCAACGAGCGCGGCGAACGGCACCACTACCGAGGCCGTGGCGAAGGCCTTGGCCTCGACCCAGGGGGAGCCGGCGGCGGCGATCACCGCGG
Organism: bacterium; assembly: GCA_039930945.1. Taxonomy (GTDB): domain Bacteria; phylum Actinomycetota; class Thermoleophilia; order Solirubrobacterales; family 70-9; genus JBDTSW01. The sequence goes on along the minus strand of JBDTSW010000089.1, from coordinate 7,748 downwards.
CGGTCGCCAGCGCGCCCCCGACGAAGCAGGGGGTCGCCCAGGCGCGGCGGCGCCAGGCGGCGACGAGCCCGACTGCGGCCGCGACCAGCGCCGCCGCGATCAGGGCCCCGGACGCGAGCGGCGCGACGCTGGCAAAGCGAAAGTCCCCGGAGGGCCAGATCCCGATCAGCTGCAGCGGATCCAGCGCCCCGGCGAGGTTGCCGATCGCGCCCGGGTCGGTCAACGGCAGCGAGGTCGGCGGCACCAGCCCGCCGGCCCACAGCAGCGGCAGGCTGAGGAGCACGGTCAGGGCCGTCAGGGCCGCGGCGCGGCCCATGGCCACCGTCGGGCCGAGCGTCCTCCAGGCGACGATCACCGCCACGACCAACACCGGAACCAGCCAGATCGCCCCGCCCGGGCCGAGCACCCCCAGCGTGGCGGCGCAGACGAGCGAGAGCGAGACCAAGGCCGAGGCCCGAGAGCCGGCCCCGACCGCGCGCGCCGCCAGCGTCACCGCCGCGGCGAGCAGCGCGATCGCCGCCACCTCCTTGATCCCGCCCCACAGGTAGTAGCCGTAGAGCAGCGCCGGCTGCGCGGCGACGAAGGCGACGATGGCCCGCGCCCGGGGGCCGGCGACGACGCCTCCGGCGAGCTCCCACAGCCCCAGCGCCAGCAGCGCGGCCGTGAATGCCATGTACGGCTGCACGAGCCAGGCGACGTCCTCGGACAGCAGCGCCGCACCGACGCCGAGCGGCAGGAAGACGCCGCCGGGATAGCCCTCTCCGAGGTTCAGCGTCAGCGTCGCCTCGTAGGTGGACGGAGCCAGCCCGTCGAGATCCCGGCCATGCTCCAGAAGCTGGTCGGTGAACGCCATCCAGCTGGAGCTGTCGTCGAGCTTGATGAACCCGGCGAAGGTCGCCTCGCCTGAGAGGACGATCGGCGCCGCGTAGACGGCGAAGACACCCACGGCGCCGGCGATCGCCCAGCGGCTCGGAAGGTTGCAGCGACGGCGCACCCAAGCCACCGCGCCGGCGAGCGCCAGCGCGACCACGGCCGGCGTCGTCAGCTCGGCGGTCGCGTCGGCGAGGGTCAGGAACTGCCCGACGACGACGATCGCCGCCAGGCCGATCACGGGGACGAGGGCGCCTGGGGCCCGTGTTCGCGCCAGCGCCTCGACCGCAAGCCCGCAGCCGACGCAAAGCGCCGCCAGCGCGAGCGGAAACGCGAGCCATGCCGTCAGCAGGTCGGTGTCCCTCGCGCGCTTGCTCGGCTACAGCCCGAGGTCGTCGGCGTAGTTGTCGCGATATTGCTGGCGCCGCTCGAGCACGTTCTTGACGTAGGCGCGGGTCTCGGGGAAGCCGATGTCGTCGGGCTCGAGCTCGATCCCGCCCCAGTGCTCGACGTTGGCCTGGCCGGCGTTGTAGGCGGCCAGAGCGGCAACCACGTTGCCGCCGTAGAGGTCGAGCAGGTAGCTGAGCAGGTAGGTTCCATAGCGGATGTTGATGTCGGGGTCGGCGAGGTCCTCGGTGGTGAAGGCGACGCCACCGCTCAGCTTCGCGACCCTCGTCGCCGTCTTCGGCGTGATCTGCATCAGGCCCCTGGCGCCCGCGCTCGAGGTCTGGTCGCGGAAGCGCGACTCCTCGTAGATCACCGCCGCGATCAGCGCCGGGTCGAGGTTCTTCTCCTTCGCCTGCTGGCGGATGATGTCGTCGTGGCGCAGGGGCAGGGTGACCTCGCGGATCGCCTCGCCGAAGTCGAGCCGGCTGATCGCAAAGACGATCGCCGCCACCAGGCCGACAGCGGCCAGCAGGGCCCAGGGCAGGCGGCCCCTCACGCTCGCGCTCCGGTCTCCGTCAGCGCCGGGATCAGCGCGGCGACGGCCGTCTCCAGCTCCTGGAGGGTGCCGTCGTTGGCGAGCACGTGCGTGGCCCGGGCGGCCTTCTCGTCCTCTGGGAGTTGACGCGCCTCGCGCTCGGCGAACGACTCGGTGCCACGCCCGTCCGCGCGCTCGGCGCGGACTTCGTCTGCCGCGACCACGGCGACGGTCGCGTCGAAGGCGGGCTCCATCCCCGTCTCGAACAGCAGCGGAACCTCGACCACCGCCAGGTGGGCGCCCTGACCAAGCTCGGAGCGCCAGGCGGCGACGCGCTCGCCGACGAGCGGGTGCAGCACGCCTTCCAGCCAGGCCAGCTCCTCGGGCCGCTCGAAGACGATCGCGCCGACTCGGGCGCGGTCGACCTCGCCGCCCGGCGCGGCCTCCTCACCCCAGCGCTCGACGAGCTTTGCCGCCACCTCGGGTGCGGCCAGCAGGTCGTGCACGACCTGGTCGCTGGAGAGCGTCTCGGCTCCCAGCTTGCCGAACGCGGACAGCGCCTCGGACTTGCCGGCGGCAACCGCTCCCGTCAGCCCGACGACGGGCACGGGCGGCGAGGCCGCCCGCGGGCTCACGGGCCCTCGGGCTCCTCGGAGGCGGGCTCGGCGGCCTCGGGCTCGGCCTCGGCGACGGGCTCCTCAGCCGCGGCCTCAGGCTCGGCGGCCGGCGGCGCCTCGGAAAAGACTTCCTCGGAGAGGTCCAGGTCGGGCGCCTCCGCAGCGGGCTCGGCGGCGGGCGTCGTGGCGGCGTCGGTGAGCTCGGCGGGCATCAGGTCGCGCAGCGGCATGTTGCCGGTCTCGGCGCGCTTGACGCTGAGGCTGATCCGTCTGCGCTCTTCGTCGATCTCCAGGATCCGCACCCAGACCTCCTGGTCGGGGCTGACGACATCGCCCGGGCTCTCGACATGGTGCTCGGCAAGCTCGGAGATGTGGACCAGGCCCTCGACCCCGGGCACGATCTCGACGAAGGCGCCGAAGGCGACGACCTTGGTGACCTTGCCCTCGAGCACAGCGCCGACCCGGTACTCGTTGAGGACCTTCTGCCATGGGTCCTCCTGGGTCTGCTTCAGGCCGAGCGAGATGCGCTGGCGGTCGCGGTCGATGTCGAGCACCTTGACCCGCACCGTCTCGCCGATCGCGAGCACCTCGGACGGGTGGTTGACGTGGCTCCAGGAGAGCTCGGAGATGTGGATCAGGCCGTCGATCCCCTCGAGGTCGACGAAGGCGCCGAAGTCGACGATGTTGGAGATCTTGCCCTCGACGATCTGCCCGGCCTGCAGGCGCCCGAGGATCTGCTCCCGGACCTCCTTGCGCTCCTCCTCGAGCACCGCCCGGCGGGAGAGGACGACGTTGTTGCGGCTGCGGTTGAGCTCGATCACCTTGCACTCGAGCGTCTGGCCCTTGAACTCGTCCAGGTTGTGGACGCGGCGGATGTCGACCAGCGAAGCCGGCAGGAAGCCGCGGACGCCGAGGTCGAGGATGAGCCCGCCCTTGACGACCTCGATCACGGTTCCCTCGACGGGCTCACCGGACTCGGCGGCCGCCTCGATCTTGCGCCAGGCCTTCTCGAAGCGGGCGCGCTTCTTGGAGAGGAGCAGTCGGCCCTCCTGGTCCTCCTTGGTCAGGACCAGGGCATCGACGCTCTCGCCGAGCGAGACCTCGTCGGCCGGGTCGACCGAGCGGCGGATCGAAAGCTCGTTCGCAAGGATGACGCCCTCGGACTTGTAGCCAATGTCGACGAGCACCTCGTCCTTGTCGATGCGGACGACCTCGCCGGAGACGACGTCGCCCTCGCTGAAGGGCCTGATCGTCGCCTCGTAGTTGGGCACGAGCACGCCGTCCTGCTCGATCATCAGGTTGTCGGCAGAGCCGTTGGTCGCCTGTGGAGGCGCGACGGGAGGCGCTTCTGGCGCAGGCGTGGTTGTCGTGTCCGGCGTGGACAAGGCCGACAACTATAGGCGACCCCCAGCCGATCGCGGCCGACGCCCTCGAGGCGTCCCCGGGACAGCCCGAGCGGTACCCTCGCCAGCCGATGCCCACCCGTCGCACCAAGCGCGGCGCCGAGCGCACGCCGCTCACCGGCGCACACGACGTGCTCGTCTGTGGCGCCAGTTTCGCCGGCCTCGCGGTGGCCCGCGAGCTCGCCGGCTCCGAGGCTCGGGTGCTGGTCGTCGACCGCTACGAGATCGGCGAGCGCCAGACCTCGGCCTGCGCCGCCCCCACCGGGTGGCTGCGGGCGATGGGGCTGGAGGATTCGATCCGCCAGACCTTCGGCGACCTGGTCATCCACACCCCGCATGCGACCGCGCGGATGCGTCTGCCGTGGGCCTTCTCGACCTTCGACTACCGCCAACTCTGTGAGCTGTTGTGGGCGCAATCCGAGGCCAGGTTCGAGACGGCGAAGGTGAACGGCCGCAGCGGCCAGACCGTGCACACGGACCGGGGAGACCTCGACGCCCCGCTGATCGTCGACGCCCTCGGGTGGAGGCGGATGCTGGACGGCGGCGCCGCCTACCAGCCGCCCGGCGCCCCGCTCTCGCGCGGGCTCGAGGTGCACCCCTGGGGAGCCGGCGACGAGCTCGAGATCTGGATCGACCGCGGCTACGTGCCCGCCGGCTACGGCTGGAGCTTCCCCGCCGACGCCGAGGTCCGGGTCGGGGTCGGCTCGTTCGACCCCCGCCACCACGTCAAGGAGCCCACGGTTCGCCTGGCACAGGACCTCGACCGCGAGCCGGTCCGCTTCCAGGGCAACTGGATCCCCCACCGCCTCCGCCCCGCGGCCGCGGACGGCATCTTCTTCGCCGGAGACTCGGCCGGGCACTGCCTGCCGCTGACCGCGGAGGGAATCCGCACCGCGCTCTACTTCGGCATCGCCTGCGGGCGCGAGCTGCGCGCCGTCGTGGACGGCTTCAAGCCGCGGCAGCATGCGCTGCGCGACTACGCCTCGTTCTCGGCCTCTCACCGGTGGAAGTTCGAGGCGATGCTGCGAGCCCAGCGGCTGTTGCCGCGGATCGCGCCCCGGGCCCTGGCGGCGATGCTGCGCGGCATGGAGAGCCGCAGCTTCGTCGACTGGTCGTTCGGCCACTACCTGCGGATCGCGCCCCCGGAGTTCGCCTCCTCGCCGTCGGCCCGAGCCAAGCCCGAGCGGCTGGCCACCGCAGCCTGAGCCTGGCTCGACGCCGCGTTCAGCGGACGATCAGGAAGGTTCCTGCCAGCAACAGGCAGACCCCGAGGATGCGCTCCCAGCCGAGGGGCGTCTCCTGTAGGCCGAGCACGCCGAGCCGGTCGATCACGACTGAGGCCGTGAGCTGACCGGTGATCGTCGCCGCGGCGACGCCGCCCGCGCCGACGGCGCCGACCGCGATCAGCGCGGTGGTGACGTAGGCGGCGCCGAGGATCCCGCCCAGCAGGTAGTGCCAGGGCACCTCGGCGACCGAGCCCAGGCCCCCGCCCTCGCCGGCGAGCGCCACGATCACCGCCAACAGCAGGGTGCCGACGGCGAATGAGATCAGCGCCGCGGCGAGGTTCCCCGTCTCCTTCCCCAGGCCCGCGTTGATCGCCGGCTGGAGGGCGATCAGCCCGCCCGCGGCGGCGGTCAGGGCGACTGCGAGTCCTCGGTCCACGCCGAGATCATATTTTCGTCCGCCGTGATCCTGGGGCCTGGCCGGGTTTTTCGTCACCTGCGTGGTCTCGACTCCAGTCAACGCCGCCCCGCGTCGATGAACTGCTGGCACAGATGCCGACCAGACCCTCACTAGCCCCACTCGCCGGCCCGGCGCTGCGGTTGCAGCCCGACGCCCGTCTGGTCACCCTCAGCCGGGAAGGCCATGACCGCGCCTTCGAGGAGATCGTTCGCCGCTATCGGGCGCCGCTGGTCAGGTTCGCCGGATCGATCGTGCCCGCCGACCGCGCCGAGGACGTCGTCCAGGAGGCGTTCGCGCGCGCGCACGCGGCGCTGCCGCAGGGCGACGCCGATCTCGCCATTCGTGCCTGGCTCTACCGGATCGTCCGCAACGGCGCCCTCAACGACCTGCGAGACCAGCGCCCCCACGAGGAGCTGGACCCGGAGCACGACGGGGTGCCGCAGCCGCCCGAGGTCGCCGCGCGCAGAGCCGAGCTGGCGGCGACCGTGAGCGCGATCGGCGCCCTTCCCGATGCCCAGCGCGAGGCGATCGTCAAGCGCGAGCTCGAGGGCCGCGGACACGAGGAGATCGCGGCCGACCTGGGCGTCAGCGCCGGAGCGGCGCGCCAGCTGATCTTCCGGGCGCGGGCGACCCTGCGAAGCGGACTGGGAAGCCTGATGCCCCTGCCGGCGGTGCGGTCGCTGCTCGAGGAGGGCTCGACCCGAGCGGCCACCGTGGGCGCGGGCGGCGCCGCCGGACTGGCCGCCGCCGGCGGCGGTGGGGGCCTGGCGCTGAAGACCGGCGCCGCTGTCCTCATCGCGGGCCTGGCGGTCGGCTCGGGCGCGGCGCTCAAGAGCCACCGCGATCAGCTTCCCGAGGCGGCGGAAGCCGCCACCCCGCGGCACGGCCTTGATGCTGCAAGCGGCGACTCCTCCGCGCCGGCGGGAGCCGCGCCATCAGGGCGGGGTACCGCCGGCGCCGGCTCACCCGGGCACGGCGCCAACCACGGCGGCGAGCCGAACGGGCCGGCGGGCTCGTCCCACGCAGGCGCAGAGGACCGAGACGAGGGGCAGTCGTCCGAGTCCAGCCACTCAGGCCACGGGGGCGGCGGAGGCGACGAGAGAGAGGATCACTCCCAATCCAGCCACTCGGGCCACGGGGGCGGCGGAGACGACGAGGGAGAGGATCACTCCGGTTCCGGCGGCGGCGGTGATGTCGGCGGCGGCGGCGACGACGGCAGCCCCGGTTCCGGCGGCGGCGACGACGAGGGCGACGACCCCGAGCCCGACGACAGGCCCGAGCAAGACCTCGGCGACTGATCCGCACCAGGCGTGATCTTCGCGCCACCCCGGTGTTTAGGTGGTAATCGAAACGGCACAACGCCCGTGAGGGCGCGTCGCAAAGCCAGGGGTCTCGCCGAGATCGCCCGGTTGCCGAAAGGAGAACCAACGGATGCACTCATTCAGCTCAGCCCACAGGAAGGGGATCATCGGAGCGGTCCTCGCACTGGCCCTCGGGCTGCTGGCGATCGCGCTCCCCAGCGGGGCCGCGGCCAGCGACCGCAATCACGACAAGATCCCGGATCGCTGGGAGAAGCGCCACGGCCTCTCGCTCAAGGTCAACCAGGCCAAGCGAGACCAGGACGCCGACAAGTTGGTCAACCGCCTGGAGTGGCGCGCCGGGATGGACCCCCGCGACGACGACTCCGATGACGACGGCGTCGAGGACGGCGACGAGGGCGCCGGGACCGTCGGCTCGTACGACTCCGAGACCGGGCTGCTGACGATCGACGTCTTCGGCGACGGCCAGGTCACCGGCCTGGTCACCGACGAGACCGAGATCAGCTGCGACGACGGCGATGATCACGGCGACGAGGACGGGGACGGCCACGGTGACCACGGTGACCACGAGCACGGCAACCCCGGACCCGGCGGCGGCGATGACGACGAGGGCGATGACGAGGACGTGCCCAAGTCCGACGACGACCCGGCCGATGACGAAGGCGACACGGACGACGAGGACTCAGACGACGAGCGGGAGTGCTCGACCGCCGACCTCGTGCCCGGCGCGATCGTTCAGGAAGCCGAGCTCGAGATCGAGCCCGGCGTGGGCCTGGTGTTCGAGGAGATCGAGCTGCTCAACAGGTAGCTCGGCCGGGCGTGCGTGCCCGAGACCACCAGCATCCGGTGAGGGCGCCGCGCGAGCGGCGCCCTCACTTCGCCGCCAGCCAGTCCTCGCCGATGCCGATGTCCACCGTCAGCGGCGGATCGAGGT
>JBDTSW010000088.1:0-9003 GCA_039930945.1 bacterium | reverse complement strand
ACGGGATGGCCTTCACCCCGGAGCTGATGGAGCGCTACAACCTGGTGCCGCAGGGAATCTCGGCCGAGATGATCGCCGACCAGTGGGAGATCCCCCGCTCCGAGCTCGACGAGATCGGGGTGCGCTCCCACCAGCTCGCCCACCGGGCGACCGAGGAGGGCCGTTTCGAGCGCGAGATCGTGCCGATCCAGGTCAACGGCGATACCTACTCGGTGGACCAGGGCATCCGCCCCGACACCAACATCGAGTCGCTCTCGCAGCTGAAGACCGTGTTCAAGGAAGACGGCAAGATCACCGCCGGCAACTCCTCGCAGATCTCCGACGGCGCCGCCGCGGTGCTGGTGATGACCCGCGAGAAGGCCGAGGCGCTCGGCCTCACCCCGAGGGCCCGGATCGTCGACCAGACCACGGTCGGCGTCGACCCGGTGATCATGCTCACCGGCCCGATCCCGGCGACGCGCAAGCTGCTGGACCGCAACGGGATGAAGATCGACGACATCGACCTGATCGAGATCAACGAGGCCTTCGCCTCGGTGATCGCCGCCTGGCGGCGCGAGCTCGAGCCCGACATGGACCGCGTCAACGTCAACGGCGGCGCGATTGCCCTCGGCCATCCGCTCGGCTCGACCGGCGCCCGGCTGATGACGACGCTCCTGCACGAGCTCGAGCGCACCGACAAGGAGGTCGGCCTCGTGACCATGTGCTGCGGCGGCGGGCTCGGCACCGGGACGCTGATCGAACGCGTTTGACGCTGAATCACTCAGCCGGCTCCTCCGCTTCTGAATAACTCCGGCCAGATCCTCCGCTTCGCGTCCGGTCTGGCCTCCTTTGGGCCCCGGCCTCACCCGGCAGGGTGAGCCGCTTTGTAGTTCCCATTGCCGGCCTGCTGTTGCTCGCCGGCTGTGGGAACGGGGAGACGACGACGGCCACTTTCGACGAGCCGCCGCCGCTGACCAAGGGGGAGTTCCTGTTCGAGGCGGACCGGATCTGCCTCGCGACGGAGTCGGAGATCGAGGCCGCCGTGGACGACTATGCGACCGGGCCCGAGGAGCCCGACCCGGCGCAGGTGCGGCGGGTGGTGGGGCAGATCGTCGTTCCCAGCCTGCGTTCGGAGGCGCGGGCGATCGCGCTGCTCGAGCCGCCGCCCGCCGACACCGGCGAGGTCGCCGCGATCCTCGAGGCGACCCGCCGCGGAGCCCGCGAGCTGGCCGCCGACCCGCTTGCGGCGATTGACCGCCCCCCGGCGTCGCTGCTCGAGGCCGAGCGCCTCGCGCGGCGCTACGGCTCGCAGGAGTGCGGGCTGCGCGGGCTTTCCCGCTAGATTGCCCGAGCTCGATTGTCGCGCCTGGCAGAGAAACCCAATGCGCCGGCTGGGCGCGCCGGTGGCTGACCCGGCCGCCGCCCTGGCGCGGATATCGATCGCCGCGATCGGCGGCACCGCCGCCGAGCTTGCCTCCGAGGCCCGCACGGCCGAGGAGGCGGGTGTCGAGTGCCTGTGGGCGCCGGAGCTGTTTCGCAGCTCGGTCACCCAGGCGACCTATCTGGGGGCGATCACCGAGCGGATCCAGGTCGGCACCGGGATCGCCTGGGCATTCACCCGCAGCCCGTTCATCCTGGCGATCTCGGCGCTCGACATTGACGAGTTCTCGGGCGGGCGCTTCAGGCTCGGGCTCGGCGCCGGCGTCAAGCGCCTGAACGAGACCTGGCACGGGGTCGAGTACGGGCGCCCGGCGCCGCACCTGAAGGAGTCGATCGAGGCGGTGCGCCTGATCATGCAGCAGGCCCACCGCGGCGAGCCGATCCGCTTCCAGGGCTCCTACTACGACATCGACGTCAAGGGCTGGGCTCGGCCGCACCCGCCCACCCGCGAGTCGGTGCCGATCTACACCGCGGCCGTGCGCGAGGGCATGGCGCGGATGGCGGGCGACGTCGCCGACGGCCTGATCGGGCATCCGATGTGCTCGATGCGGTGGCTGGAGGAGGTGCTGATCGCCAACTTCGAGACGGGGCTGGCGCGGTCGGGACGCTCTCGCTCAGACCTCGATTTCATCCCGACCGTCTGCTGCGCGATCGACGACGACGAGCAGGCGGCCCGCGACGCCGCCCGGCGGACCATCTGCTTCTACGCGACGGTGCGTACCTACATGCCGCTGTGGGAGTTGCACGGCTTCGGCGAGGCGGCGGCGGCGGTCGGCGAGTCCTTCCGCGCCGGCGACCTGACGGCGATGCCCGGCCACATCCCCGACGAGATGGTGGATACCTACACGGCCGCCGGCCCCCTCGACCAGGTGCGCGAGCGCGTTGAGGCGGTGGCCGAGCGCGCCGACGGCGTCTTTCTCACGCCCCCCACCTACTTCATCCCGCCCGAGCAGCTGATGGGCTACCAGCAGCGGATCATCGAGGCCTTCGGGCCGCTGAGCGAGTAACGCCCGGTCCCGGGGCGGGACATAGGGTCGGCAGATGGAGCTCTCGTTCGAGAACCTGCTGATCGTCGCCGTCGCCGGGTTCACCGCGCCGCTCATTCTCGCCCTGGCGCCGAGGCTGCGGCTGCCCGCCGTCGTGCTGGAGATCGTCCTCGGGATCGTCCTCGGCCCGGCGGTGCTGGGGTGGGTCGAGGTCGACGAGCCGGTTGAGGTGCTGTCGCTGCTGGGCCTCGCCTTCCTGCTCTTCCTCGCGGGCCTCGAGATCGACCTGGCGGCGCTCAAGGGCCGCCTCCTGCGCCAGGCCTCCCAGGGGTTCTTGATCTCGCTGGTGCTCGCACTGGGCTGCGCGCTCGCCCTGTGTGCGGCCGGGATCGTCGACTCGCCGCTGCTGATCGCGGTGATCCTGGCCTCGACGTCGCTCGGAGTGATCGTGCCCGTGCTCCAGGACGCCGGCGAGGCCAGGTCGCGCTTCGGCCAGCTGATGATCGCCGCGGCGTCGATCGCGGACTTCGCCTCGGTGCTGCTGTTGACGCTGCTGTTCTCGCGGGAGGCGACGGGGACCGACACCAAGCTGATCCTGATCGGGATGTTCGTGCTCGCGATCATGGTGGTCGCGATCACCGTCGCCGGGGCCGAGCGGTCGATGCGGATCTCGGGAGCGCTGCGCCGCCTCCAGGACACCAGCGCCCAGATCCGGGTCCGCGGCGCCTTCCTGCTGTTGGTGGGGATGGTCGCGCTGGCCGAGCAGCTCGGGCTCGAGCTGATCCTCGGCGCCTTCGCCGCGGGCGCGATCCTCAACCACCTCGACATGGACAACGAGATGACCCACCCCGAGTTCCGGGCCAAGCTCGCTGCGGTCGGCTTCGGGGTGTTCATCCCGGTGTTCTTCGTCTCCAGCGGCATCCGCTTCGACCTCGACGCCCTCTTCGCCGACGCGATGACCGTCGCCGCGGTGCCGGCGTTCCTGGCGGCGCTGTTGATCGCGCGAGGGCTTCCGGCCCTGCTCTACCGCGGCGACTTCGGGCAGCGCAGGGTGATGGCCGCGGCCCTGCTGCAGGCCACGTCGCTGCCGTTCATCGTCGCGGCCACCCAGATCGGCCAGGAACTGGGGGTGATCGACGCCGCCGCCTCGGCCGCCTTCATCGGCGCCGGCCTGCTCTCGGTGCTGGTGTTCCCGATCACCGCCCTGGCGCTGTTACGTAAGGAATGACTCCGTCGCCTCCTCCGCTTCGGAATCACTCCGCCGCCTCCTCCGCTTCGCGTCCGGGGGCGGCGGGCTAGGGGGCGAAGCCTTACCCGGCAGGCTGATGCGCGTGACCCGGGACTTCGTCCCTAGCCCAGACCAACCCCCCTTGGGCGGTCGCTCGGGCTAGCGACGGAGTCGCGGTAGACGACAGCCACCCTGCCGGGCAAGGCCTGGGCCCGCGCCCGGCCAGACCGGACGCGAAGCGGAGGATCTGGCCGGAGTTACTCCAAACGGCCGCCGACGAACTGCACCAGGCCGGCGATTCGCCGGTGGACGCCGGTGAAGCCGCGCTCGCGCAAGGCCTCGACGATCTCGTCACCTTCGAACAGGCGCATGCCGCTGAAACGCTCGACGGCGGGGCGCAGGGCCGAGGGCGTGACCTGACGACGGACCGAGGTCATGACCGCCACTCGGCCGGTCGCGGTCAGCACCCGGCGCATCTCGTCGAGGGCGTCGAAGGGCTTGGCGAAGAGGTGCAGCGCCGCGAAGCAGCAGACGGAGTCGACGCTGGAGTCGCGGAAGGGGAGGTGGATGGCGTCGCCCCGGATCAGGGCGACGTTGTCGACGTCGGCGCGCTCGAGGTCGGTGGCGCCACGTGCCAGCATCGTCTCGGAGGCGTCGATGCCGATCGCCAGGCCCTGGGGCCCGACCACCGCGGCGAAGCGGCGGGTGAAGTTGCCGGGTCCGCAGGCGACGTCGAGCACGGTGTCGCCCGCCCCGAGCCCCATCAGCAGGCGTGCGATGCGGACCTCCTCGTCCATGCCCGGCCCCGTGAAGCCCTTGACGGCGCGGGCGAGGGTGGGCCGCCAGTAGCGCTCGTAGATCCTCGGCACGAGCGACGTGGTCATCAGGTCCTGGGTGGCCCCGGTCGAGGCCAGGTCCTCGGAGAGCAGGTCCAGGTAGCCATCGGCGCGAGCGGCGGGGTCGGACGCTCTGCCGGCGTGTGCGTCGTCCAGCAGCGCGGCGGCGCGGTCGAGGGCGCTCAAGCCGGCCCCGGGCCGCGTGGGTCGCCCGAGTGCATCGCCAAGTCGGTCAGGCGCGCGATCTGGCGCTCGCCCTCGACCCGGGCTGCGTCTCCCGGCGGAAGCGGCTCGATCAGGCGCTGGATCCTGTTGCGGATCTGCAGCGCGAAGTGGGGGGTCGCCGGCCCCGCGAGCGCGCGCATGTCCTCGACCGTGATCTCACGGCCGGTGATCCGGTCCTCTCGCTCGCGTTCGCTCATCTGGATCACGCCGGCTCAGCCGCCGTGCCGGTTCGACCCTTGGCCTGGCCCCTCGGGCTCCGGCGTCCCGGGTTCCGGTCCGAGGATCGAGCCGCCGGTGCCGGACCTTACCTTGGTCAGGTCGGCGATCTCGTCGACCCGAGCCTGCATCCCGACGGAGATAGCCCGGGTATCGCCGATCACCCAGATGTGGTTGTAGAAGGCACGGGTCGGGTCGTCCTCGTAGCCCGGCTTGACGTCGAGCAGGTATCCCCGCAGCGGCCCGGGCAGCTCTTCGACGTCGTCGGTCAGCAGCAGCGGCCCCCAGGTGCCGCTGGCCGAGAGCGGCGCCGCGGCGCCGGCGTCGGCGGGCCGGTCGGCGTTGGCGAGGACGAACCCATGCCCGGGGTCATTGATGTTCCAGCCGAAGTCGCCGGCCGCGTAGCGCGCGAACTCGACCGCGTTTTCGACCGGGTCGTCGCCGGCGATCCGGACGACGCCGGGGGAGGCCTTGGCGACCGCGTCGAAGGCGCGCCTGGAGACCGCGTCCTCGGGCCCGAGGACGAAGACCGGGACGTCCTTGTGTCGGCGGAGGGCGTCGAGGGTCGGCTTCGGCACCTCGTCGCCCTCGAGGAAGAGGACGGGGTCGCCGCTGCGTGCGGCCCATGCCGCCGCCGGCATCGCGAAGGCCGGCTCGTCCGCGCCGACGAGGAGCAAATGATCGGGCTCGGACTCGGTCAGGCGGGTGCGGAGCCGATCGATCTCGGCCGCGATCTCGGCCGGGTCGCTGCCCTCGATCTCGGTCGTCTCGAGCTCGCCCGGCTGCGCCGCCTCGCCGATGCGGAACGCCTGGGCGCCGTCGGTGGCCTTCGACCCGGCCGGGGCCAGCCCGCTGAGGGCGGACTCGGTCGGCGCCGGGACTTCGCCACCGTCGGTGAGCAGGATCGGGGCCCCGGTCGGCGCGGCCGTCAGCGACGCGGCGGCGATGCCCGACTGCCAATCGGCGACGTCCACGAGGGAGACCGCGTCCGGGCCCTCGATCCCGCCGGTCGCGGGGTAGACGGCCAGGGCGACCCCGGCGGCGTCGAAGACCGGGTCGGGGCCCGCGACCCGGGTCGTGTTCTTGGTGGCGAAGGCGGGGAAGCCGAGGTCAGTGACCTCGGCGTCGGCGGGCTCGAGCTGCTCGATCGCGGCCTGCGGGGCGGGCGCCGGGGCGGGCTCGGAGTCGTCGAAGACCTGCGTGATCAGGAAGTAGGCGCCGGCAACGACCGCCACGGCGCCGGCCAGGGCCGCGCTCAGGACCAGTAGACGACGGCCGCCCGTCCGCTTCGACATCGCCGGACAACCTAGACGGTTGGCGCCTCGCGTCAAGCCCGCCGGGTAGACTTCAGGGTTATTGACTGACCAGTCAATCGGTTTCCTAGAACGGAGGTTCCAGGCGATGGATTTCGCACTCAACGACGAGCAGCGCGAGTTCAAGGTGCGCTGCCGCGAGTTCGCGAGCGAGGTGATCCGCCCGGTCGCCGCCAGGCACGACGCCGACGAGTCGACGCCCTGGGAAGTGATCAAGCAGGCTCGGGATCGTGGCCTCCACGGCCTCGAGCACCTGCGGCGGATGGGGTCGGACCCCGACGGCATGCTCGGCGTCATCTACTCGGAGGAGATGCACTGGGGCTGCGCCGGCATCGCCCTCTCGATCTCGGGCTCCTCGCTCGCCGCCGCCGGGCTCGCCGCCTCCGGCACCCCCGAGCAGATCGCGCAGTGGGTCCCGGAGTGCTTCGGCCTCGGCGACGAGGTCAAGCTCGGCGCCTACGCGGTGACCGAGCCCCAGGCCGGCTCCGATGTCAAGAGCCTTGGCACCACGGCCAAGCGCGACGGCGACGAGTGGGTTCTGAACGGGACCAAGGTCTTCATCACCAACGGTGGCATCGCCGACGTCCACGTGGTCGTCGCCACGGTCGATGCGGAACTCGGCCACCGCGGCCAGGCGTCGTTCGTGGTCGGCGGCGCGACGCCCGGGCTGCGCCAGGGCAAGAAGGAGACCAAGCTCGGGATCCGCGCCTCGCACACCGCCGAGGTCGTGCTCGAGGACTGCCGGATTCCCCTCGAGAACCTGCTCGGCGGCATCGACAAGCTCGAGCGCAAGCTCGAGCGCGCCCGCTCCGGCCAGTCGTCGGGCCGCGCCTCGAACGCGCTCGCAACCTTCGAGCTGACGCGCCCGCTTGTCGGAGCCTCCGCCCTCGGGATCGCCCAGGCCGCCTACGAGTGGACGCTCGCCTATCTCGGTAACGGCTCCCACGCCGCGGACCCCTTCGAGGCCGTGCTCGACTCCAGCTCGACCGCCGGCAAGCCGCCGCTGCAGCGCCAGGCCAACCAGCAGGTGCTGGCCCAGGTCGCGACCGAGATCGAGGCCGCGCGCCTGCTCGTCCAGCGCGCCGCGTGGATGGGCCGCAACGGCATTCCGATGATCGGCGGCCAGGGCTCGATGTCGAAGCTGAAGGCCGGCCAGGTCGCCGTCTGGGCGACCCGCACGCTGATGGACCTCGTCGGGCCCTACGCCCAGACCGCCGAGTGCCCGCTGGAGAAGTGGTTCCGCGACGCCAAGATCTACGAGCTGTTCGAGGGCACAGCCGAGATCCAGAAGCTGGTGATCTCGCGAATGCAGGTCGCCGACTACGAGGAGCGCCTGCGCGCGGCCGCGGAGATCGCCGCCGACGCGGCCGGCGGCAGCGTCGCCGCCACCGCCGAGGCCGGCGCCGGCGTTGCGGTCGAGCAGGAGCTCGCTTCCGCCTAGATGGACGCCCGCGCGGGCGTCTAACCTCGGCCGCGGTGGCTCAATTGCACCCGCACGACCACCTCTCGGCCATCGACCTGCGCCGCGCCGGCAACCGCCGGCGGATGCGGACCGCGCTGGCGATCAACGTCGGCCTGCTCGTGGTCGGGGTCGCCGGCGGGATCGCCTTCGACTCACTCGCCGTCTTCGCCGACGCGGGCCACGTGCTCTCCGACGTCGGCGCGATCGCATTGGGCCTGGGCGCCGCGACCCGCGCCGCCCGCCGCGCGGGCTCGCGGCGGACCTTCGGCTATCACCGGGGGGAGGTCCTGGCGGCGCTGGTCAACGGCGTCGCGCTGGTGGCGCTGGCGGTCGTCATCGTCGTCGCCGCGATCGGCCGTCTCTCAGACCCCCCCGGCATCGACTCCCTCGGGGTCCTGGCAGTGGGGATCATCGGCCTCTCAGGGAACGCCTGGGCGACGCTCGTGCTGGCGCGTGGGGAGCGTTCCGACATCAACCTCGAGGCGGTGCTGCGGCACTCGGCCGCCGACGCGCTTGGCTCACTGGCGGTCATCGCCGCGGCGCTGGCCGTGCTCGCGTTCGACTGGCGCATCGCCGACCCGATCGCGAGCATCGCGATCGCCGGGCTGATCCTCGCCTCCTCGGTGCGGCTGGTGCGCGAGCCGCTCGACGTGCTGATGGAAAGCGCTCCGGCGAGCGTCGACGTGGACGAGCTGGGGGCGGCGCTGTGCCGGGTGAAGGGGGTGAGCGAGGTGCACGAGTTGCACGTCTGGACCGTCACCTCGGGCTTCGAGGCGCTCGCCGCGCACGTGGTCACGGCGCCCGGGGTCGACCGGGATCGCGCCCGCCGCGAGTTGGAGTTCCTGCTCAGGGACGAGTTCGGGATCGAGCACACGACCCTGCAGATGGAGGACGCCGGGGACGAGGATGTGCTCCTGCAAGTGGAGTTGCAGGATCCGTAACGATTGTTAAGAAGTGCTTGCAATAACGCTTGCGGTTGCTACTGTGGCCGGCCTAGTCGCCGAGTCCATGCGCAACATTGTGCGTGGAACGGGGGAACCACATAGCCGGCCGAGTTCCTGCCGGTGGGGCGAATGGCCCGGACTCCCTCTCCAGGGGATGTCCCCGGGCCTAGCGCGAGCAGCGCGAGCCCGTCAGCTAACCCCGTAGGCGCAGCGCACATGAGCACCAATCGAAATCACCGTCCAACCGATCGCCGCCGCGGCATGCTTGCCGTGGTCGCCTTGGCCTGCCTCGCGCTGGCCCTGACGATGGCGGCCACCTCGCCCGCGCAGGACCTGCAGTCGCGCCTCGACCAAAAGCAGGCCGAGCTCGACCA
>JBDTSW010000087.1:0-9275 GCA_039930945.1 bacterium | reverse complement strand
TCTCGGCCTCGGTCAGCTTGAAGACGGGGATTCCGGTCCACATCGAGACGATGTCCGCGATCTCCTCCTCGCCGACCTCGGGGCGCTCGCCGCCCTCGCCCTCGGACCACTGGTCCTCGAGCTCGCGCTTGCCGTTGGTGAGCTGGCGCTCCTGGTCACGGAGGTTGGCCGCCTTCTCGAACTCCTGGGCCTCGATCGCGGCCTCCTTGGAGCGGCGCGTCTCCTCGATCTCCTCCTCGAGATCGCGGTGGACCGGCGGCTGCGACATCGACTTGATCCGCATCCGCGAGGCGGCCTCGTCGATCAGGTCGATCGCCTTGTCGGGGAGGAAGCGGTCGGAGATGTAGCGGTCGGCGAGCTCCGCCGAGGCCACCAGGGCATCGTCGGTGATCGTCACCCGGTGGTGCTCCTCGTAGCGCTCGCGCAGGCCCTCGAGGATCTTCACCGAGTCCGGGATCGACGGCTCGTCGACCTTGATCTGCTGGAAGCGGCGCTCCAGCGCGGAGTCGCGCTCGAGGTACTTGCGGTACTCGTCGAGCGTGGTCGCGCCGATCGTCTGCAGCTCGCCCCGGGCGAGGGCGGGCTTGAGGATCGAGGCGGCGTCGATCGCGCCCTCGGCCGCGCCGGCGCCGACGAGGTTGTGCAGCTCGTCGATGAAGAGGACGATGTCGCCCCGCTGGGTGATCTCCTTCATCACCTTCTTCAGGCGCTCCTCGAACTCGCCGCGGTACTTGGAGCCGGCGACCAGCGCGGCCAGGTCGAGCGTATAGATCTGCTTGTTGCGCAGCATCTCGGGGACCTCGCCGTTGATGATTCGGGAGGCCAGCCCCTCGACGATCGCGGTCTTGCCGACGCCCGGCTCACCCAGCAGCACCGGGTTGTTCTTCTGGCGGCGGGAGAGGATCTGCATGATCCGCTCGATCTCGATCTCGCGGCCGATCACGGGGTCGAGCTTGCCCTCGGAGGCGAGCTTGGTCAGGTTGCGGCCGAACTGGTCGAGCAGCTTCGAGGACTTCTTGCCCTCGCCGGAGCTCGACCCCGAGGCCTGGCGGCGGCCGCCGGGCCCGGAGAGCATGCGGATGACCTCGTTGCGGATCTTCTCGGAGTCGGCGTCGAAGTCGAGCAGGATGCGGGCGGCGACGCCCTCGTTCTCGCGCACCAGGCCGAGCAGGATGTGCTCGGTGCCGATGTAGTTGTGACCGAGCGAGAGCGCCTCGCGCAGCGCCAGCTCGAGCACCTTCTTGGCGCGGGGCGTGAACGGGATCTGGCCGGAGGTGACCTCCTCGCCGGAGCCAACGATGCGAACCACCTGGGCGCGCACGCGCTCGACGGTGATGTCGAGCGACTCCAGCACCCGGGCGGCGAGGCCCTCCTCCTCGCGCAGCAGCCCGAGCAGGATGTGCTCGGTGCCGATGTAGTTGTGCTTGAGCGTGCGCGCCTCTTCCTGGGCCAAGACCACCACCTGGCGGGCCCGCTCTGTAAATCGCTCGAACACCTGCTGCTTGCCTCCGCTACCTATTCAGTCGTTGTTTGGTCTGTTCCCCTGATCTCGCCCTAGTCCTTCGAACCGGCTGTGTCGATCTCAGTATCGCGAACCCGGTGGTCGCCTCCGGCGGGCGTCTTCGGGGACGCAAGCTCGCCGGGACTCCATCCACTTCTCTCGGCTCCACGGTGCCGACGGATTAGAACCTCCGATCGTCGACTACGGCGAGCGCCGATTGTATCGGGGGGGCTCACTGGGGCCGCCGGTGCGCCACCTGCGTGTGGTCGGGAGGCTCGAAGGGGGCGTGGAAGCGCAGCGTGGTCTCGCCGCAGCGCAGCTCGTCTCCGTCGCGCAGGCGCCGCCGGCGCTCGACTCGCTCACCGTTGACGAAGGTGCCGTTCTGGGAGAGCCCGTCGTCGACCACGGTCCAGTCGTCGGCGACGCGGACCAGCTCGGCGTGCACGCGCGAGACCTCGGAGTCCCACGGCAGGCCGAGGTCGGCCGACGGGCCGCGCCCGATCGTCGCCCGCTCCCAGGTGTCCTCGAGCGAGAGGGTCTGCACGCGATCGTGCGCGTCACGGTAGGAGACGAAGGGCTCGCCGCGCCGCCGCGCCTCGGCGATCTCGGGAGCTTCGTCGGACACCTGCGGGCGCCTCAGACCCGCATCGCCGGGAACAGCACGACCTCGCGCACGGAGCTCGCGCCGGTGAGCAACATCACCAGGCGATCGATCCCGAGGCCGACGCCGGCGGTCGGCGGCATCCCCTGCTCGAGCGCCTCGACGTAGCCCTCGTCGTAGGGCTGGGTCTCCTCGTCGCCGCGGCGAAGCTCTTCGGCCTGCGCCTCGAAGCGACGGCGTTGCTCGTCGGGGTCGTTGAGCTCGCTGAAGGCGTTGGCGATCTCGAAGCCCCCGGCGAACGCCTCCCAGCGCTCGACCAGCCCGGCCTCGGAGCGGTGCGCCTTGGCGAACGGGGACAGCTCGACCGGGTAGTCGAGGATCAAGGTCGGCTCGCGCAGCTGCGGCTCGACCGCCTTCGAGAGCAGACCGTCGACGAGCTTGCCCCAGCCCTGCCTGGGATCGGCCTCGGTGCCCATCGCCTCGGCGAGCGCCTCCCGGGTGGGATGCTCGGCGATGTCGATCCCGGCACGCTCGCGGATCGCCTCGCGCAGCGTCAGCCGCCTCCACGGCGGCGCCAGGTCGATCTCGGCGCCGTCGCGCTCGACCCTGGTCGTGCCGTTGACCTGCTCGGCGACGTGGGCGACGAGGCGTTCGAGCCGCTCGGCGGCGTCGCTGTAGTCGGCGTAGGCCTCGTAGAACTCGAGCATCGTGAACTCGGGGTTGTGCTTGTGGGAGATGCCCTCGTTGCGGAAGTCCTTGCCGAGCTCATAGACGCGGTCGAGGCCGCCGACCACCAGCCGCTTCAGGTACAGCTCGGTCGCGATCCGCAGGTAGAGGTCGCGGTCCAGCGCGTTGTGGTGGGTGGTGAACGGGCGCGCCAGGGCACCGCCGTAAAGCGGCTGCAACACCGGCGTCTCGACCTCGAGGAAGCCCTCGGCGTCGAGCCATTCCCGCACCGCCGAGACCACCTTGGCGCGCTTGACAAACAGCTCGCGGGTCTCGTCGTTGGCGATCAGGTCGAGCTCGCGCCGGCGATAGCGGGTCTCGGTGTCGGCCAGCCCGTGGAACTTGTCCGGCGGCGGGCGCAGGCTCTTGGCCAGCAGCTCCCAGGCGGTGACCCGAAGCGACAGCTCCCCCTTGCGGGTCTTGAAGGCCGTCCCCTCGACCCCGACGATGTCGCCGAGGTCGACGTGCAGCAGGGCCTCGTGGCGCTGTTCGCCGATCACGTCGGCCTGGGAATGGAGCTGGATCCGGCCGCTGCGGTCGGCGAGGTCGAGGAAGGCCGACTTGCCGTGCCCGCGCCGGGCCAGCAGCCGACCGGCGACCCGATAGGCGGAGCCGGTCTCGGTGCCGTCGGCGATCCCCTCGAGCGCGGCCCGGACCTCGGCGATCTCGGTCCGGCCCTCGAAGGCGTGGGGGAACGGCTCGACGCCCTCAGAGCGCAGGCGCTCGAGCTTTCCCCGCCGCTCGGCGAGGAGGTCGGAGCCGCTGTCGTCGGTGGGGTCGCTCACGCGGCGGCGAGCCTAACGCCCGCCGCCGCGCCCAGGTGTTTCGCCCGGGCGTCCGCTACGCCGTTACGGACAGGGGGGCGAGCCCCCGAACGAGAACTGCTGCTTGCTCAGGTCGAAGCTCGCGACCGCGAGCCCGCCCGCCTCGAGCTCCGTCGCCACCGCCAGCTTCTTGTAGGCGAGGTCGACCGAGACCCCGTCTTGGCCCGAGCTGCCGATGTTGGCCTGCACGCTCGTCACGGTCGCCTTGTCCACGCAGTAGGCCACGTTCACCCCGACGGCCGCGTCCTGATAGGTCTGGATCAGCACGTGCTCGAGCTTGTCGCCGGTCGCGGCGAGGTTCGCCAGCCGGGGGTATCCCTCCGGGGTCTTCATCACGAAGTGAAGGTCCTGGAAGCTCACCTTGCCGGTGCCGCTACCGGCAGCACCACCCTTGGAGTCGGAGCCTGCCTGGCTCAGGCCCCAGGAGAAGCTCTCGATCTCCACCGGATCTATGTCCGGAGGATTGGGCGTCCCCGGATAACCGACCCCGCCGACAAGCGGCGAATGACGCTTCCGCGCCTAGGCGGCCTCGATCTTGGTGATCTTCAGCTTCTTCTTCGGGCCGCGCGGAGTCTTGACGGTGACGACCTCGCCGCGCTTGCGGCCCTGCAGCGCGCTGCCGATCGGAGACTCGTTGGAGAGCTTCTGCTCGGCCAGGTTGGCCTCGGCCGAGCCGACGATGTGGAACTTCTTCGAGTCGCCGGACTTCTGATCCTTGACATGGACCATCACCCCGACGCCGACGGTCGAGGTGTCGATGCTGCGCTCGTCGATCACGGTGGCGCGGCGCAGGCGGTCCTCGAGCTGGGCGATCCGCTGCTCGAGCAGGGCCTGCTCGTTCTTGGCATCGTCGTACTCGGAGTTCTCGGAGATGTCCCCGAACTCGCGGGCCTCCTTGATCCGCACGGCGACCTCCCGGCGCTTCACCGTCGAGAGATGCTCGATGTCGGCCTTCAGCTTCTTCAGCCCGTCCTTGGTGATCAGCGATTCGCGAGCCACTGGCTACTACCTCGTCCCGTCCGGGTTTCGGCCACCCCTGCGGCGGCCACTCAATGAAAGAGGCCCGATGCGCGGCGCCGTCTCGGCACAGGCCCGCTCGGGCAGCGCGCGATTATAGCGAGGCGAATCAGGCGGAAAGCGAGGCCTCTCCTCGCACCCGGTCGAGCATCGCTCGCACCTCGTCGAGCGAGGCCGTGCGCTGGTAGGCGTCGGCCTCGGGCCCGCTGATCCCGAGCTGCTCCAGGTACCAGGGGTAGAACTTGCGCAGGTTGCGGGCGGCGCGCTCACCGCCCCAGTGCTCCTCGGCGCGGTCCAGCACCCAGCACAGCTCGGCGATGATCTCGGCGCGGGTCGGCGCCTCGGTGCGGGCGCCGGTCAGCTGCTCGAAGATCCAGGGGCTGCCGAGCGCCCCGCGGGCGATCATCACCGCGTCGGCGCCCGACTCCGAGTAGGCGCGGCGAGCCGCATCCGCCGTCTGCAGCCCCCCGGAGATGACCATCGGGATCTCCAGTCGCGAGGCGAGATCGGCGGCGAGCCCGTAGTCCGGGGTCCCGGAATGGTGAACCGTGGCCGGCCGGGGGTGGAAGCAGATCGCGGCGACTCCGGCGCCGGCCAGGCGCAGCGCCAGCTCGAACCCGCTGCGGTCGCCCGGCTCGAGCCCCGAGCGCAGCTTCACGGTCACCGGCAGGCCCGAGCCCTCGATCGCGGCGGCGGCGACGGCGACGGCGAGATCGGGGTCGCGCAGCAGCGCCGCCCCTGCCCCGGTCTTGCAGACCTTCGGCACCGGGCAGCCCATGTTCAGGTCGACGAGGTCGGCGCCGGCCGCGGCGACGGTGGACGCCGCGCCCAACATCACCTCGGGGTCGTGGCCGAACAGCTGCACCGATACCGGGTGCTCGTCGGGGTGGATCCGCAGCATCTCGCGCAGGGTGCGCTCGTTGTCATGGCGGATCGCGAAGCTGGAGACCATCTCGGAGACCGTCAGCCCGGCGCCGTGGCGGCGCGCCTGCAGGCGGACGAACCAGTTGCCGATCCCGGCCAGGGGCGCCAGCAGGACGCGGTTGGAGATCTCCACGTCGCCGATCGAAAAGGGGCTGGTCAAGGCGGGCTGCATCGCCCTAAGGGTAGGCCGCGGGGGTCAAGCGTTGAGCTCGTGGATCAGCCGCAGCCCGTTCAGGGTGAGCAGGTCGTCGACGAGGTCGATCGTCTCGCAGTAGGGCACGATCGCCTGCGCCAGGCCGCCGGTGGCGATGAACTCGATGCCGTCGCCGAGCTCGGCCTGGAAGCGGCGCGCGATCCCGTCGATCAGGCCCGCGAAGCCGAAGATCACGCCGGACTGGATCGCCGCCCGGGTGGACTTGCCGACCGCCGTCTCGGGCTCGCCCAGGTCGATCCGGGGGATCCGGGCGCCGCGCGCCGTCAGCGCCGTCAGCGAGATCTCGACCCCGGGGGCGATCGCCCCACCCAGGTACTCGCCCTCGGCCGAGACGGCGTCGAAGTTGATCCCGGTGCCGAAGTCGACGACCACGCAGGCCGAGCCGAAGCGCTCGTGGGCGGCGACGGCGTTGACGAGGCGATCGGCGCCGACCTCGTAGGGGTTGTCGATCAGGATCGCCATCCCGGTCTTGATCCCCGGGCCGACGGTCAGGCACGGAACATTCAGGTAGCGCCCGGCCATCGCCTCGTACTCGGTCCCCAGCGGAGGCACCACCGAGGAGACGACCAGCGCCTCGATCCGGTCGAAGCCGACCCCGCTCAGCGCCAGCAGGCCGGCGATCCGCTCGGCCAGCTCGTCGCCGGTGGCGCCCGCGCGGGTCTGGAAGCGCCAGTGCTCGACCAGCTCGGCGTCGTCGAAGGTCCCGAGGTGGGTCTGGGTGTTGCCGACGTCGATGGCGAGAAGCATCGGGCGATTATCCCGCCTGAGCAACCCCGCCGCCTCCTCCGGAATGACTCCGCCGCCTCCTCCGCTTCGCGTCCGGGGGCGGCGGGCTCGGGTCCAGGCCTTACCCGGCAGGGTGGCCGTGGTCTACCGGGACCTTGTCCCTAGCGCGTACGATCTTGGGCATGGACGTCACCCTGTACGTGATTCCCGGCTCGCACCCGGCGATGACGGTTCGAAGGATGCTGGAGCTGAAGGGGATTGATTACAAGCGGGTCGATCTCATGCCCGTCGTCTCCAAGGGGGTGCTGCGGGCGCTGCGCTTTCCGGCGAACACGGTCCCGGCGGCCAAGATCGACGGCCGTCGGGTGCAGGGCTCGCGCGAGATCGCCCGCGAGCTCGATCGCCTCGTCCCCGAGCCGGCGCTGTACCCGCCCCCGGGGGAGGAGCGCACGACGGTCGAGGGCGCCGAGCGCTGGGGCGACGAGGTGCTGCAGGCGCCGATCCGCAGGATCCTCTGGAACGCGCTCCGCCGCGACCGTGCGCCGATGACGAGCTTCTCGAAGGGCGCCCGGCTGGGCATCCCGGTCGATCTGGCGGTGAAGACCGGCGCGCCGCTGGTCGCCGCCGCCGCCAAGGTCAACCAGGCGACCGACGAAAACGTGCGAGCCGACATCGCCGCCCTGCCGGGGATGCTGCAGCGGGTGGACGACTGGATCGCCGACGGGGTGATGGGCGGCGGCGGGCTGAACGCGGCCGACCTGCAGGTGGGCGCCAGCCTCCGCCTGGCGATGACCCTCGACGACCTGCGGCCGGCGCTCGAGTCGCACCCGGCGGGCGGGCTGGCGATGCGCGCCTTCCCGGAATACCCGGGCCAGATACCGCCGATCCTTCCCGCCGCCTGGCTCGAGCCGCTGCGCCAGCCCGCGGCGGCCTAGCGACCCATCTCAGGCCCGGAGCTCGCCCACCCTGACCACGCGCTGGTCGTCGAGCGCCGCCGACGCCTCCGCGAGGCGTAGCCCGCTCGGCAACGACAGCTCCGGGTCGAGCTCCAGCAGCGGCTCGAGCACGAACCGCCGCGAGGTGACCTCCCGGTGGGGCAGCGCCAGCGCCTCGGTCTCGAGCTCGACCTCGCCGAGCAGGAGCAGGTCGACGTCGATCGGCCGGGGGCCGTGGCGCGGCCCGCCCGCAACCCGACCGAGGTCGGCCTCGACCGCCTTGCAGACGGCGAGCAGTTCCTCCGGCTCGAGCCCGGTGCGGATCCTCGCGGCGGCGTTGAGAAAGTCAGGCTGGTCTGTAACCTCGCCCATCGGCTCGGTCTCATACAGCGATGACACCGCCTCCACCTCGACGCCCCTGCCGGGCAGCGCCGCGACCGCGTCGGCGAGATGGCGCTCGCGGTCGCCGAGATTCGAGCCCAGGCCGAGGTACCCGACCCGCTCGCTCACATCGGATCCTCCGGCCCGTCCTCGTCGGAGTCGTCGGCCGGCGCCTGGCGGGAGACCTCGACCGCGACCTCGTCCATGCTGACCGGAAGCGGCGGCTCGGGCTTGGCGGCTCGGACGTGGACCGAGCGGGCGCCGAAGCGCTCCATCAGGCGCTCGCCGATCACATGGCCGAGTCGCTCCAGCGTCTTGTAGCTGCGCTCGGTCGCGGCGAGGACGACGACGTCGCAGGCCTCGCCGTAGTCGACTGTGTCCTCGATCCGGTCGGTCAGCACCGCGTCGCACTCTTCGACCTCGAAGGAAACGTCGATCTCCAGCCGCTGGCCGATCTCGCGCTCGGCCTCGGTGACGCCATGGTGGGTGTAGATCGAGATCCCGCCCAGCTCGACCTGGACCGAGGTGCTGGCTTCAGGGCCGTGGGCCTCCATGCCCGAGAACCTATCTGCGAGAGCCCGCGCGGTGGGGCGAGACGGTGGTGGCTACGCCGGGGCCCATGCCCGCCCCTGCGCCACCGCCCGCGTCACCAGCGCAGCCTCACGCACCTCGCGCACCTCATGCACCCGCAGCATCTCGGCCCCCGAGCGCAGCGCCAGCACGTTGGTCGCGATCGTGCCCCCGAGGCGGGCGTCGACGTCGCGCCCCGTCAGCCGGCCGATGAAGGTCTTGCGCGAGGTCCCGATGACGATCGGGCGGCCGAGGCAGTGCAGCTCGCCGAGCCTTCGCAGCAGCTCGAGGTTGTGCTCGACCGTCTTGCCGAAGCCGATCCCCGGGTCGACCCAGATCCGCTCCTCGGCGATCCCCTCTCCCACCGCGAACGCGATCCGCTCGCTGAGGAACGCCCTGACGTCGTCGACCACGTCGCCATAGGTGGGGTCGGCCTGCATCGTCCGCGGCGTGCCCTGCATGTGCATCAGCACGACCTCGCACCCGCGCTCGGCGCAGACGGCCGCGAGCTCGGGGTCGGCGCCCAGCGCGGTGACGTCGTTGACCATCCCCGCGCCGGCATCGAGGGCCGCGCCCGCGACCTCGGCCTTCGAGGTGTCGATCGAGACCTCGATCCCCTCGGCGGCCAGCCCGGCCACCACCGGGGTCGTCCGCCGCGCCTCCTCGTCGGCCGCCACCTCGGCGGCCCCGGGCCGCGTCGACTCGCCGCCGATGTCGACGATGTCGGCGCCGTCGGCGACAAGCCCGCGCCCGTGCTCGATCGCCCGGCCCACATCGAGGTACAGCCCCCCATCCGAGAACGAATCGGGCGTCACGTTGACAATGCCCATCAACCGCATCATTCCCCAATTATCAC
>JBDTSW010000086.1:0-9362 GCA_039930945.1 bacterium | reverse complement strand
GGCCGCCGATCTCGCCGATCGTGTCGATGATCAGCTCGCGCACCTCCTGCGCGACCTGGGTGAGCTCGGCGTCGGAGAGGCCGGTGAGGTCGGCCGGGCCGTCGATCTGCGCCAGCAGCGCCTCGCCGGCGCCGGTCTCGGGAGATGGGTTGTTTTCGCTCATGAGTGTCGCCTGCGGATGAAGTCGGTGATCAGTTCAAGATCGCGGGTGTCGCCGCCGATCGCGGCGAGCGCATCGCGCGCCTGGTCGTGCGAGGAGGCCGCCAGCTCGCGGGCGCGGTCGAGCCCGAAGAGGCTGACGTAGGTGAGCTTGCCGTGACGCTCGTCGGATCCATGTGGCTTTCCCAGCTCCTCGTCGGAGCCGGTCACATCGAGGATGTCATCGACGATCTGGAAGAGGACGCCGAGCTCGTCCGCGAAGCGACGGTACGCAATTGTCGCATCCTCGGCAACCCCGGCGAGGATCAGCGGCACCATCACGCTGGCGCTGATCAGGCGACCGGTCTTCAAGCCGTGCAGGCGGCGAAGCCCCTCCGCGTCGAGGGTCTGGTCCGCGCTGACGTCGAGGTACTGGCCGCCGACCATGCCGTCCACCCCGGTCGCGGCGGCGAGCTCGCGCAGCGCGGCGACGAGGTTGGCCGGATCTGCCTGCTGGCGGGAGAGGAAGAGGTTGATCGCCTCGGCGAAGAGCCCGTCGCCGGCGAGGATCGCTACGTCCTCGCCGTGGGCCACGTGCAGCGTCGGCCGGCCCCGGCGCAGCGAGTCGTCGTCCATCGCCGGAAGGTCGTCGTGGATCAGCGAGTAGGTGTGGATCAGCTCGATCGAGGCCGCGGCCGGCAGCATCGAGGCCGGGTCGGCGCCGGTCGAACGGGCCGAGCCCAGCGCCAGCACCGGGCGAATCCGCTTTCCCCCGGCGAGCAGCGAATAGCGCATCGCCTCGTCCAGCCCCGACGTCCCGGCGGCGCCGGAGAAGCTGAGCTCGGCCAGATACCCCTCGACCAGCTCGCGCAGGTCGTCGGGATACTCACTCACGCTCTTGTTCGGCCTCCGCGACGGCCCGGTCGAGGTCGTGTCCGGCCTGGGCGACCAGGTCGGCGGCTTCGCGGGCGAGGCCGTCGGTCTCGGAGTCGGGAAGGTCGGGGTCGCGCAGCCGCTCGGCGATCTCGCGCAGCCGCTCGGCCGTCCGCCTGATCTGTTCGGCGGCGCTCATCGCTGGTCGGCGGACTGGGCCAGCTCGGTGGCCGCGGTCCCGAGGATGCCGTTGACGAAGCCGGGCGCCTCCGAGCCGCAGTACTCGCGGGCCAGGCCCACCGCCTCGTCGATCGCGACCTCGGCCGGGACATCCTCGCGGTGGCCCATCTCATAGAGGGCGACCCGCATGATGTTGCGCTCCAGGGGCGCGATGCGCTCGAGGTCCCACCCCTTCGCCAGGCGCCCGATCTCGGCGTCGAGCCGGTCTGAGCGCTCCTCCGTGCCGTGGGCGAGCTGGCGGGTGAAGGGCTTGGCGGTGTTGAGAAGCTCGTCCAGCGCGCGGCCGGTCACCTGGCGCTGGTACAGGGCGAAGACTGCCTCGCGGCGTTGATCGGAACGGCGCATGGGTCGACCGTACCGGGCTAGGCCCGGGAGAGGTACTCGCCGCTTCTCGTGTCGACGCGGATTCGATCGCCCTCGTTGACGAACAGCGGGACGTCGACCTCGACGCCTGTCTCCAGCGTCGCCGGCTTCGAACCGCCCCCCGAGGCGGTGTCCCCCTTCAGCCCCGGATCGGTCTTCGCCACCGCCATCTCGATCGCACTCGCAACCTGGACCCCGGCAGGGCGCTCGTCCACGAACAGGACCTCGACCTCGCCGTTGGGCATCACCCACCGCATCGCGTCGCCCGCGGTCTCGCGCTGCAGCTCGAGCTGCTCGTAGTCGCGTGAATCCATGAACACCGCGGCGTCGCCCGAGTCGTACAGGTACTGCATCTTCCGGGTCTCGGTGCGAACCGGGCGGAACTTCTCGCCGGCGCGAAAGGTCCTGTCGATCACCGAGCCGTCCTCGATCCGACGCAGCTTGGTGCGCACGAAGGCACCGCCCTTGCCGGGCTTGACGTGCTGGAAGTCCATGATCCGGTAGATCGAGTCGTCGACCTCGATGTGGGCCCCGGTCTTGAACTGGTTGGTGGAGATCACGGCCGCGGAGGGTAGCGACCGTCGCCGGCCGCGGGTTGGGCGTCGAAGCGTCTAGGGCTTGATCTCCTCGATCACCTCGTAGACGCCCTCGAGCGGCACGTTCTCGGTGAAAGCGGCCATCGCCTCCTGGCGCTTGAGCTCGGCCTGCTCGTCGCCTTGAACCGAGGCGTCGTCGGGCTCGCCGTCGAAGATCCCGAAGGAGATCACCTCGTCGGGGTCCTTGACGTTGCGCGCGTGGTAGATCGCGACCCCGCCCTCCGGCAGGTCGCCCTCGGGCTGCCAGGCCCGACGGAACTGCGGCCAGGCGTCCGGCTTCAGTCTGCGTGCGCTAAAGAACACCAGCATTCGTGGCTCCTCCTCGTCCCGTTGACAGGTCGTGACGAGCCTAGCCGACGATGCGCAGCGACTTGTCGACGGAGCTGAGGTTGCGCATGCCCTGATCGGTGAGGGCGACGAGGTCCTCGATCCGCACTCCGAAGCGATCCGGGACGTAGACGCCGGGCTCGACCGTGAGCACGTCCCCCTGCTCGAGCAGGTCGTCGGAGCGCGGGCTCAGCCGTGGAGCCTCGTGGACCTCGACGCCGACGCCGTGGCCCATTCCGTGTCCGTAGTGATCGCCGTGGCCCGCCTCGGCGATCGGTTCGCGCGAGACGGCGTCGGCGTCCTTGCCGGAGATGCCGACCGCGATCACCTCCAGCGCCGCTGCCTGGGCCGAGTGGACCAGCTCGTAGACCTCGACGGCCTCGGCGTCAAGCTCGCCTGTGGCGAAGGTGCGGGTGCAGTCAGAGCAATAGCCGTCGACGATCGCTCCCATGTCGATCACCACCGGGATCCCCTGCGCGATCTCGCTGTCGGAGGCCTCGTGGTGGGGCAGGGCCCCGTTGGCGCCGGCGGCGACGATCGCCGGGAAGGACGGGTCCTGGGCCCCGAGCTCGCGCATCCGTTGTTCGGCGGCGAGCTGAACCTGACGCTCGGTGCGCCCCGCGAGCCCACGCTCGCAGAGCCACTCATAGACCGAGTCGGTGAGCTCGGCGGCGGCGGCGATTCGGCGCACCTCCTCGGCGTCCTTGCGCCGGCGCAGGCGCTCCACCAGGCCCTCGGTGGCGACCAGTTCGACACCCTGATCGACGTTCTCCTCAAGCTTGCGGAGGCTGCGGACGCTGGTGGTGGCGTCGTCGTAGCCGACCCGGCCGCGCAGCCGCTTCGCCATCTCGGCCAGGGCCTCACCTCCGATCCGGTCGCGGTCGAACGCCGGATCGACCTCACGCTCGGCGCGTTGCACATAGCGGAAGTCGGTCAGAAACGCGCGCTCGTCGGGACCGACGAGGCAGAAGGCGCTGGTGCCGGTGAAGCCGCAGAGCCAGAAGACGTTGGCCTGAGCCTCCCTGCTGGAGTCGCCGGTGGTGACGAGGTCGGCGACGATCAGCTGGTCGAGCCCCTGCTCACCGACGAGCGCGGCCACTCGATCGGCGCGGCTCACAGCCCCAGCTCTGCTTTCAGCAGCTCCAGCGCCTGGCGATAGCCGTCTGGGCCCTTGCCCGAGACGACCCCGCGCACGACTCCCTCGAAGACCGAGTGACGCCGCCACTGCTCACGCTTGGAGACGTCCGAGAGATGAACCTCGACGGTGGGCACCGCCGCCAGCTCGAGCGCGTCGCGGATCGCGTAGCTGTAGTGAGTCCAGGCGCCGGCGTTGACCAGGGCGGCGTCAGCCAGCTCGGGCAGCCGGTGCAGGAGCTCGATGAACTCGGCCTCGCTGTTGGTCTGAAAGAAGGTCACCTCCAGGCCCAGCTCGGAGGCGAAGTGCTTGATCTGAACCTGGAGCTCGGCGAGGGTGAAGCTGCCGTAGTGCTCGGGATCGCGCCGGCCGAGCATGTCCAGGTTGGCTCCGTGGAGGATCTCCACCCGATTGTTCATCGCAGCTCCTCCACCGCGTCGCGGACCCTAGCCGCATCCACCGTCTGGCCGTATTTCACGACTCCCGGGCGCTCGACCAAGACGAACCCGAGCCCTGCCGCGGAGGTGCGCTTCTTGTCGCGCCCGATCGCGGCAATGATCTCGTCGATCGAAATCTCCTGATCCAGGTCGATCGGCAGATCGTGACCGGCGAGGAGGTCGGCGACCTCGCCGCGCAACTGCTCGGCGCCACTGAGGCGGAGGGCGGCGAGCAGCCCGAGGCCGACCGCCTCTCCGTGGCGGTAGCGCGCATAACCACTCGCGGCCTCGATCGCGTGGCCGACGGTGTGGCCCAGGTTGAGCACCGCACGTCGACCCCGGTCGCGCTCGTCCTCGGCGACGATCTGCAACTTCGTCAGGGCGCAATCGAACACCAACGGCGCCAATGCCTCCGGCTCCAGGGCCCCGAGCGCTTTCACCCGATCCCAAGTTGTCGGGCCGGCGATCAGCCCGGTCTTCACCACCTCGACGAAGCCGGCGGCAAGCTCCTGCGGCGGCAGGGTCCGCAACACACCGACGTCGACCACCACGCCGGCCGGCTGGTGGTAGGCGCCGACATAGTTCTTTGCGCCGGGGAGATCGACCCCGGTCTTGCCGCCATAGGCGGAATCGACCTGGGCAAGCAGCGTCGTTGGAGCCTGAATCACCGGAATGCCCCGCTGATAGGTGGCCGCACAGAACCCGGCCAGGTCGCCGACGACCCCCCCTCCCAGGGCGACGATGTGATCCGAGCGGGTCGCTCCTCGGTCGGCCAGCTCGCGCAGCACCACCTCCACCTCGGCCATCGTCTTCGCGCCCTCCCCGGCCGGCACCGTGATCGTCGTCTCCGGGTCGATCTCCTCGATGTATGGCTTGGGGATGTTCGAGTCCGTGATGCAATAGCTTCGCCCGCCGGCCAGCGATCCGGCCCGGGCGAGGACCCCCGCGCCGACCCAGACGGGATAGCAGCCCGACGCACTCTCGGCCCAGATCATCCGGGCCGGCCGGGCAGCGGCCAGCGACCGCAGCGACTCGAGGGCTTCAGGAACGGCGTCGGCGGAGAGCATCACCGCGTCGGCGGCAGCCGCGTAGAGCCCGACGCGCTCGTCGTAGAGGCGCTCGAACTCGTCGCGCTCGCGTGCCAGCGGCCGCTGCGAGCCCTCGGTGCGGCGCCACAGCTCCTCCAGGGGCACCCGCATCCAGACGACGACGTGCTCGCGCAGGGCGTCGCGGATCGCCGCGGAGAGGATCGCCCCGCCGCCGAGGGCTACCGCGGGATGTCCCTCGCCGAGGCAGCCAAGGACCAGCTCCTGCTCGCGGGCGCGAAATCCGTCCTCGCCCTCGCGCTGAAACAGCTCGGGGATCGAGACCCCGGCCCGCGCCTCCAGCAGCTCATCGGTATCGACGCCGTCCAGGCCCGCCTCGCGCGCACGCCGCAGCGCCCGCGACTTGCCCGAGCCCATGAAGCCGACAAAGACGAGCGAGGGCGCGGTGTCGGCGCCGCCCGCGGCTAGCGGCGCCACCCGATCCGCTCCCGGTACGCGGACAGGGCCGCGAGCACGTCGTCGATGTGATCGCCACCGAGCTTCTCGCGGTAGCAGCGGGCAAGCACGATCGCCACCATCGCCTCGGCGACGACGCCGGCGGCAGGAACCACGGTCGAGTCGGTGCGCTCGCGCAGGGCCTGGGTCGGCTGCTTGGTCTCGGTGTCGACGCTGCGAAGCGGCTTCGTCAGCGTCGAGATCGGCTTCAGCGCGCCACGGACGACCAGCGGCTCGCCGTTGGACATCCCGCCCTCGACGCCGCCCGCGCGGTTGGTCTGGCGATGCCAGCCCTTCTCGTCGTCGAAGAAGATCTCGTCGTGCGACTCCGAGCCGGGCAGGGCGGCGACCTCCCAGGCCTCCCCCACCGAGACTCCCTTGACGGCCTGGATCGAGACGACTGCCTGGGCCAGGCGCGAATCGAGGCGCTGCTCCCAGCTCACGTGCGAGCCGATGCCGGGAACCAGGCCGAAGGCACGCACCTCGAAGACGCCGCCAAGGCTCTCGTTGGCCTTGCGCAGGCGGTCGATCTCCTCGACCATCTCCGCACTCGCCCCCCCGTCCAGGCACCGCACGGGGGAATCGTCGACCTGCTCGAAGTCGGCGGGACCGAGCTCGCCGGGGTCGGGCGCGGAGACCGAGGCGATCCTGATCACGTGGCTGTGGACGCTGACGCCGAGGGCGCGCAGGAACTCCTTGGCGAGGGAGCCCGCCGCGACCCGGGCCGCGGTCTCGCGGGCGCTGGCGCGCTCGAGCACGTTGCGCACGTCGCGGTGGCCGTACTTGAGCAGCCCGGCGAGGTCCGCGTGCCCGGGCCGGGGTGTGTGGACCTCCTCGACCTCGGCCTCGACCGGCCAGGGGTTCATCCGCTCCTCCCAGTTGGCGTAGTCGCGGTTGGCGACCAGCACGGCGACCGGGCTGCCGAGGGTGCGGCCGTGGCGGACGCCTGAGCGCACGTCGACCGCGTCGGACTCGATCTTCATCCGCCCGCCGCGGCCGTGGCCCAGCTGGCGGCGCGCCATCTCGCGGTCGATGCGGCCGCGGTCGATCTCGAGCCCCGCGGGCAGGCCCTCGACGATCGCCACGAGACCGGGCCCGTGCGACTCTCCGGCGGTGGTGAAGCGAAAGGCAGTCATGCGGCCGCTTAGCCTAGAGGCCCGGCCCGGCCCGGCATCAGAGCCGGCGCTCAGCTGGGGTCGGGGCCGACGTTGGTGAAGATGCCCTGGAAGCCGGCTCCGATCAGCTCCGAGCTCGACCAGGTGGACTGGTTGCCCGCCTCGTCGAAGAGCGAGACGCTGACGATCCAGGTCCCGGGCACCGACCCCACCGGAAGGACGATCGTCGTCCGGTAGGTGCCGTCCGTCGCCGTGCCGGAGACCAGCTCCAGCGGTTCCGAGTCGCGCGGTTGGCCGTCTGGCGCGGTGACGATCACTCTCGATCCCGTCAGGTCGATGCCCGAGAGGTCGTCGCTCGCGTCGAGGTCGAAGGTGACGATCTGGGCGGCCTGCGCGGTGTTGACCTGCGCCGGCGCGAAGGTGAAGTCGGTGAGATCGGGGGCAACCGCGTCGCCGACCGCCGTCTGCTCGAAGCCGCCCGGGAAGCCGTCGGCGATCAGACCGGCGGTGGAGAAGGCGTGGTGATTGCCGACCGTGTCCACGAGCGTCAGCGCGACGGCCCAGGTGCCCTGGGCCGCGAGCCTCGGCACGGTGACCGTCGCCTCGTAGGTGCCGTCGGTCGGGGTGCCGGCGACCAGCACGAACGACGCCTGTCCGCGCGGTGCCCCCGCCGGCGAGAAGACCTCGACCTCGGAGGCGGCGGGATCCAGGCCGGCGAGGTTGTCCGTCGCCTGCAGGGTGAAGGTGATGTCCTTGGCGCTCTGCGAGGTGTCGATCTGGGCGGGGCTGACGTCGAAGCCCACCAGCTGTGGCGCCGCCGAGTCGCCGGCCCCGCTCTGCTCGAACGTCCCCGGGAGGCTGGCGGCGATCAGCTCGGCGCTCGAGAACTGGGTCTTGTTTCCGGACTCGTCGGCGAGCGTTACGCCGACGGTCCAGGTTCCCGTCGGGGCGAACCTGGGGACGGCGATCACGGCCTCGTAGGTGCCGGCGTTGGGATCGCCGCCGAGGAGCTCCAGGCTCGCCGAGCCCCGCGGCTGCCCGCCGGGCTCGAAGATCTCGACCTCGGAGGCGATCGGATCGACGCCGGCGAGGGCGTCCGCCAGCTGTAGGATGAAGGTCACCTGCTGGGCGCTGATCGAGGTGTCGATCTGGAGCGGCGAGATCTGGAAGTCGCTGAGGTCTGGCGCAGCGCTGTCGCAGCCGCCGACGAGCTGATTGGTCCCCGGGCCTCCGTCGCAGACGTCGGCGCCGGTGCCGCCGTCGAGGAGGTCGTCGCCGGGCCCGCCGGCGAGGTCGTCGTCGTCGGCCTCGCCGTAGATCTGGTCGTCGCCATCGTCGCCGGAGAGGACGTCCGCACCCGTCCAGGCGGCCAGCATGTCGTTGCCGTCACCGCCGCTGAGGGAGTTGTCCTGCGCGTCTCCGACCAGGGCGTCGGCCTGCGGCGAGCCGATGGCATTCTCGATCCCGGGCAGCGCGTCGGTGCCTTCGCCGGTCCCCGTGGCGTTGACCAGGTCGACGGTGACCGGGGTGGTCGCGGCCGCGTAGGAGGCGGTGTCCGCGCCGGCGCCGCCATCGAGGACGTTCGGTGCCGAGTCCCCGGCGAGTGTGTCGGCCTGCGGCGAGCCGGTCGCGTTCTCGATCGCCGGCAGCGCGTCGGTGCCGTCGCCGCTGCCGGAGTCGGTCGCGAGGTCCACGGCGACGGGACCGGTTGCCGCGGCGTAGGAGACGGTGTCGGTGCCCGCGCCGCCGTGCAGGGTGTTGTCGCCGGGGTCGCCGGCCAGCGTGTCGGCCTGCGACGAGCCGGTGACGTTCTCGATCCCGGGCAGGGAATCCGCGCCCTGCCCGGTGGCGACGTCGTCGAGGAGGTCGGCGTCGATCGAGGCCGTCGCGGCGAAGAAGTTGGCGGTGTCGGTGCCGCCCTCGCCTGCGAGCGTGTCGGACCCCTCGCC
This sequence comes from bacterium, assembly GCA_039930945.1. Taxonomy (GTDB): domain Bacteria; phylum Actinomycetota; class Thermoleophilia; order Solirubrobacterales; family 70-9; genus JBDTSW01. The sequence continues at coordinate 648 of JBDTSW010000086.1, read as the reverse complement.
GCCGCTGAGGCTGTCGTTGCCCTCGCCGCCGCTGAGGACGTTCGGCCCCGGATCGCCGACCAGCGTGTCGTTGTGGGCCGAGCCGGTCGTGTTCTCGACCGCGGAGAGCTTGTCGTCGCCCTCGCCCGAGCCGGTGCCGTTGGCCAGGTTCACCGTGACCGATGTCAGCGACTCGACGTAGGAGGCGGTGTCGGTGCCGGCCTGCCCCTTGAGCTTGTCGTTGCCGAGGCCGCCCCGGAGGGTGTCGTCGCCGTCGCCACCGAGGAGGAGGTCGTTGCCGCCGCGGCCGATGAGGATGTCGTTCCCCCCGCGCCCGCAGAGGACGTCAGCCTTCTTCTTCGAGCCTCTGAGGACATCGTCGCCGTTGGTGCCCTTCTTGGTGCATTTCGCGGCGTCGGCCGGTGGTGCGGCGGCGACCAGCGCCAGCGAGCAGATCAGCGCGAGGCTGCCGAGGCAGCGACGTATCGCCGGAAGTCCGCTCACAAGACCTCTAATCGGTCTTGAGCTTCACGTTCCTGATCGCTTGCAGCCTGAGCTCGTACGTCTGTCCGTCGGGCGCGTAGTCGAGCGTCGCCGACTCGCCCTTCTCGAGCGTGATGTACAGGCAGTTCGCCAGTGAGGGAACGCAGGCGCCGTCCCCACCCACGG
>JBDTSW010000085.1:0-9480 GCA_039930945.1 bacterium | reverse complement strand
GGCGATGCCGGCGGCGGCGCTGGCCGCAGGCCGGCTTGGCGCCCGCGCCGACGGCCGGGCGCGCGCCGCCGCGGGAGTGATCCTGCTCGCCGGTGGGCTGGCCGGCCTGGCGTTGCTGCCCAGCGCCACGATTGCGGCGACGATCGTCCCTCAGATCCTGGTCGGAGTCGGGCTGGCGCTCACCCTGGCCGCGCTCACCGAGTCGGCGCTGGAGGGCCGTGCGCCGCAGGCGATCCACGGCGGCTGGACGATCGCCGCTCGCCATGCCGGCGTGGTCGCCGGGCTGTTGGTGTTGACACCGGTGTTCACCGCCGACCTCGAGGCCGAGCGCGCCGACGCCGAGCAGGCCGGGACGGCGGCGCTGCTGGACTCGCGCCTCGACCCCTCGTCGAAGATCGACCTCGCCGAGCGCCTGGCCGATCGCCTCGCCGAGGAGGGGGAGAGGGTCCCGGTGCTCTCGCCGGCCTTCGAGCCCCTGCCTTCCGACCCCGGGCAGCGCGCCCGCACGGTCGAGCTGCGCTCCACCCTCGACGACGAGCTCGATCGGGCCGCGACCCACGCCTTCTCGGCCTCGTTTGGGATCGCCGCGGCGTTCGCGCTGGCGGCGCTGATCCCGGTCGCCCTCGCCCGCGGCAGGCCGAGACTGTGAGCCGCTCGGAATCCGGGGGCGGCGCCCTCGCCCTGATCGCCGTCGCCCTGGCGGCCTCGCTCGGCCTGGTGGTCACCTACCTTGCGCTCGGCGGCGCCGGTTATGAGCCGAGCCCGGTCCAGGACCCGTGCGCGCCCCGCGAGTGGCGCGCGCCCGACGGGGTCGAGGAGTCCGCCGAGCAGTTCACGCTGTCGGCGCTCGACGGCGCCGCCTGCGAGTTGCGGGTCAGCCGCGAGACGCTGGCCGTCGCGCTCGCCTCGGAGGACGCCCGCCTCGAGTTCGCCTCCGAATACGGGATCGACGACCCCCAGCTCGAGGCCGCCGTCCATGCAGGGCTGGCGCGGGCGATCGACGACGCCGAGCAGGCCGACGCCCTCAGCCCCCTGGTTGCCGGAGCCCTGCGCGAGATCGCGACCCGGCTGCCGGTCGACGAGGCGATCGGGTTGATCGAGGACGCCCGCGATCTCTTCTCCGCAGGCCTCCCTATCCTCGGTTGAGGTGCCCGACTTCAAGCTCAATTCCGCCTACACGCCGACCGCGGACCAGCCGGCGGCGATCGACTCACTGGCCGAGGGACTGGGCTCCGACGAGCGCTTGATGACCCTGCTGGGCGCGACCGGCACCGGCAAGACGTTCACCATGGCCGGGGTGATCGAGCGCATCCAGCGCCCGGCGCTGGTGATCGCCCACAACAAGACGCTCGCCGCCCAGCTCTGCAACGAGTTCCGCGAGTTCTTCCCCGAAAACCAGGTCGAGTACTTCGTCTCCTACTACGACTACTACCAGCCCGAGGCCTACGTCCCGGCGCAGGACCTCTACATCGAGAAGGACTCCTCGATCAACGACGAGATCGACCGCCTGCGCCACGCGGCGACCGCCGGGCTGCTGGCCCGCCGCGACGTGATCATCGTCGCCTCGGTCTCGTGCATTTTCGGGATCGGCTCGCCGGAGCTGTACCGGCGCCAGATGCAGCTGTTCAAGGTCGGCGAGTGGGTCGAGCGCGACGGCCTCTTCCGCAAGCTCGTCGGCATGCAGTACGGGCGCAACGACACCACCCTGACCCGCGGCACCTTCCGGGTCAAGGGGGAGGTGCTGGAGATCTTCCCCGCATACGCCGAGAGCGCCTATCGGATCGCGCTGTTCGGCGACGAGGTCGAGGCGATCTCGCACTTCGACCCGCTCACCGGCGAGGTCTTCGACGAGATCGACCACGTCGCCGTCTGGCCGGCCAGCCACTACGTCACCGAGGAGGAGACCCTGGAGCGCTCGGTGACCGAGATCAAGCTGGAGATGGACGAGCGGGTCGCCTGGTTCGAGGAGCGCGGCAAGCTGCTCGAGGCCCATCGCCTGCGCCAGCGCACCGAGTACGACATCGAGATGCTGAAGGAGCTTGGCTTCTGCTCGGGGATCGAGAACTACTCGCGGATCTTCGACGGGCGCGAGCCGGGGGCGCCCTCGCACACCCTGATCGACTACTTCCCCGACGACTTCGTCGTCTTCGTCGACGAGTCGCACCAGACGATCCCGCAGATCGGCGGCATGTACGAGGGCGACCGCTCGCGCAAGCAGACCCTGATCGACCACGGCTTCCGGCTGCCGTCGGCGATCGACAACCGGCCGCTGCGCTTCGAGGAGTACATGTCGCGAATCGGCCAGATGGTGATGGTCTCGGCGACGCCAGGCACCTTTGAGCGCGCCGAGTCCTCGCGGATCGTCGAGCAGATCGTCAGGCCCACCGGGATCGTCGATCCCGCGGTCGACGTGCGCGAGACGCGCAACCAGATCGACGACCTGATGAACGAGGTTCGCCGCCGCGCCGACGCCGGCGAGCGCGCCCTGGTGACGACGCTGACCAAGAAGATGGCCGAGGACCTGACCGGCTATCTGCTCGAAAACGGCTTCCGCGTGCGCTACCTGCATTCCGAGGTGGACACGCTCGAGCGGATCCAGATCATCCGCGACCTGCGCCTGGGCGAATACGACGTGCTCGTCGGCGTCAACCTGCTGCGCGAGGGGCTCGACCTGCCCGAGGTCTCGCTGGTGGCGATCCTCGACGCCGACAAGGAGGGCTTCCTGCGCGGCGAGACGAGCCTGATCCAGACGATCGGACGCGCCGCCCGCAACGTCGACGGGACCGTGCTCATGTACGCCGACCGCGAGACCGAGGCGATGCGCAAGGCGCTCGCCGAGACCGACCGCCGCCGCGAGATCCAGGTCGCCTACAACCGCGAGCACGGGATCACGCCCGAGACGGTCCGCAAGGGGATCTCGGAGATCTCGGACTTCCTCTCGATGGAGTCGCGCACCGCCCCCGGCCGGCGCCGTCGGCGCAAGCTCGACGATGAGATCACCAGCCCCGAACAGCTGGAGAAGATCATCATCGAGCTGGAGGAGGAGATGATCGCCGCGGCCGATGACCTGCGCTTCGAGGAGGCGGGCCGGATCCGCGACGAGCTCAAGGAGCTTCGCCACGACCTCGAGGCGCTGCGGGCCTGATGAGGCCGGCGGCCTCAGGCGGGCTAACCGGCCGCGGTCAGCGAGAGGTCCGGCAGGTCCTCGAAGTCGGAGGCGTTCAGCGTCCACAGGCTCGCCTCGCGCGTGAGCGCATGCGCGGCGATCGCCAGGTCCAGCTCGCGCCCGCGCGGCCTCGCCACCGACGCGTACAGGCTCGCCGCGAGCGACGCCTCCCGGGGGCCGAATGGCGGCGCGGCCTCGGAGGGAAAGAGAGCCTCCTGCGCCGCCAGCTCCTCGGTCAGCCGCGGCCCCCGCAGCCATTCGTACAGGACCAGCGTCGGCACGAGCAGGCGCTCGCCTCGCTCGATCGCATCCCGCAGCGCGCCGGCGGAGCGCCGGGGGCCCGTGAGGGCGTCGATCAGGACCGAGGTGTCGAGGACGATCACGGGGGCGGGCTCGCCGGACTGGCCGGGCTGCGGCGGCCGCCTCGGCGACGGCTCTCGCGCACGGCCTCCAACTCGGCGTCCACTTCCGCCTCGGGCCGCTCGGGGATCTCACCGACGAGCTCGTCGAAGGCTCGAAGCATCCCCAGCCGTTCACCCTCGGTGAGCCGGTCGGCGCGCTCGCTGTAATCGAGGATCGCCTCCCGCACCACCTCGCTCTTCGATCGCCGCAGCCGCTCGGCCGTCCGCGCGAGGCGAGCGGCGGTGGGCGGGTCCAGGGTGAAGGTTGCCTTGACGCTGGCCATATCGAGGCCATACTACCATACTCAGCGCTCGCGCCTAGACTGCTGCCGTGGCGGCGGACCAGCCCTACCGCACGGCGCAGGAAGCGACCGAGGCCTTCGCCCGGCACATCAACCCGGGCAAGGTCGCCTTCTTCTCGGAGCTGGGCCTCGACCTGATCCCCGGCGAGCGCGGGGGGGTCCGCTTCAGCGACGCCTACAGCGGCCGCAGCTACCTCAACTGCCACTGCAACGGGGGCGTCTTCAACCTCGGCCACCGCAACCCGCGGCTGATCGCCGCGCTGCGCGGCGCCCTCGACGACCTCGACCTCGGCAACCACCACCTGATCTCCGGCTGGCGCGCGAAGCTCGCCGAGCGGCTCGCGGAGACCACCGGCGGCAGGCTGCCGGGGGTCGTCTTCGGAGTCGGCGGGGGCGAGGTGGTCGACCTGGCGCTGAAGCTCGCACGCGGCCACACCGGACGCACCGCGATCATCAGCGTCTCCGGCGGCTATCACGGCCACACCGGGCTCGCCGTGGCCACCGGCGACGCCCAGTACCGCGATCCCTTCGGCCCCAACCTCCCCGGCTTCGTCCAGATCCCGTTCAACGACCTCGAGGCGCTCGAGCGCGAGATCGAGGGCGCCGCGGCGGTGATCCTGGAGTCGATCCCGGCGACGCTTGGGTTCCCGCTGCCGGAGCCCGGATACCTGCGCGGCGTCGGCGATCTCTGCCGCGCCAACGGCGCGCTGCTGATCCTCGACGAGGTGCAGACGGGGCTCGGGCGCACCGGGACCGTCTGGTACTACCAGCAGGAGGACGTCGAGCCGGACATGGTGGTCACCGGCAAGGGCCTCTCGGGCGGGCTCTACCCGATCGCCGCGACCCTGATGACCGCCGAGCTGCACGCCTTCTTCGTCGCCCGTCCCTTCGTTCACCTCTCGACCTTCGGTGGCTCCGAGCTGGGTTGCGTGGTGGCGCTCGAGGTGCTGGCGATCACCACCGAGCCGGGCTTCCTCGAGCGGGTGCTGGGGCTGAGCGAGCGCTTCCGCGCCGGGTTCGAGGGGGCACCGTTCGAGCTGCGCCGCCGCGGGTTGACGATGGGCTTCAAGTTCCCGCGGCCCAACGGAGGATTCGAGGCGATGCGGGAGCTGATCGGCGGCGGCCTCTTCGCCGTCGCCGCCAACCACGATCCCGCGGCGCTCCAGTTCAAGCCGCCGCTGATCACCAGCGACGAGGAGGCCGACGAGATGATCGGCGTCGTCCGCCGCGTGCTCGGATGAGCGAGCCCTCGCTCGCCGGCCCGCCGGCGCCCGGGTCCGAGCCACTGCTGGACGACGCTGAGCTTGGCCGCCTCCACGAAACGGTCGAGGCGGCCCTGCGCGCCCGCAGCGAGGAGTCGCTCGACGTGGTCGGCTGGGGCGAGATCTCGATCGGCGTCGGCTGGCCCCGCGGCGCCAACCGGGTCGTCGCCAAGCGCATGCCGGGGCTCGGGTCGCGGGCGGCCTTCGACGCCTACGCCCCGCTCCTCGGCCGCTACCGCGAGGCGCTCGAGCGGGCGGGGATCGCGACCCTGCGCACCGACGTGCGCGCCGTCGATGTCGCCGGCGGCGGCGTGGTCGCCTACGCGCTGCAGCCGCTGTTGTCGGCGGATGCCCTGGGGCCGGCTGTGCTGCGGGCGAGCGATCCCGGCGAGGGCCACCCGATCATCGAGGCGCTGGCGCGGCTGGCCGCGCAGGCCCTCTCCACCTCGGTGGGGATCGACGCGCAGATCGCGAACTGGGGCTGGGTCGCCGGTGCTCCGGTCTACTTCGACGTCACCACCCCGCTGATGCGCGACGCGGCCGGCGCCGACGAGATGGACTTCGACCTGCTGCTCTCCGCCTATCCGTGGGCGTTGCGCGGGCTGCTGCGCCGCTTCGTCGCGCCGGGGATCGTCGATACCTACTTCGACCTGCGGCGGATCTACCTCGACCTCTGCGGCAACCTGATCAAGGAGCGTCTGGAGGGGTGGCTGGAGCCGGTCCTGGCCTCCTGCAACCGCCACCTGCGGCCGCCGCTGACGGCCGATGTGGTCGCCCGCTACTACCGCTCCGATGCCCGCCTGTGGGCGTTCGTGCAGCGCATCCGCCGCGCCGACCGCGCCTGGCATCGCCTCCGCCGCCGCACCTACCCGTACCTGATCCCGGGCGAGATCCAGCGGTAGGGGCGCTAGCGGGCCCACGCCCGACTCGCGCTAGTCTCGGCGCATGGATCCCGAGCAGATCGGCGAGGACATCGCCGAGCGCGTGCGCGGCGTGATCGCCGAGGCGCAGGAGCGGGCGGCGAAGATCGTGCGTGAGGCCGAGGACGACGCCAAGCGCGTCCGCGAGGCCGCCGAGGCCCAGGCGCGAGAGCGGCTCGCCGAGGTGCGCGCCGCGCTCGAGGACCTCCAGGGCAGGCTGGGCGCTGACGCCCCCTCGCAGGCCGAGGCCGAGCCCGGCCCGGTGACGGTGCCTGAGCCGGAGCCCCCGGCGAGCCCCGAGCCGGAGCCGCCTCCGATCCCCGAGCCGATGCCGCCTCCTGACGAGGCGGATCCGCCGTCGGCCTCGGCCAACGACGGGGAGCCCGATGCCGACAAGGCGGCAGCCCGCCTCGTGGCGATGAAGATGGCCCTCGACGGCGCCCCGCGCGATGAGATCGACGCCCACATCGCCGAGAACTACGACGTCCCCAACCGCGAGAAGCTGCTCGACGACGTCCTCGCCCGCGCCAAGGCGTAGCAGCGATTATCTGCGGGCAGGCCTCGAGGGTGAGGTGGGCGCGCTCATCCGACCAGGGCCAGGTTGAAGATGCAGTCGGCGTCGGACATGTTGCCGCCGGCGCCGAGGGTGCCCGTGAGCTGGTGGCCGTTGGGGGCGGTAGCGGAGATGTCGCTGCTCGCGTAGGTGGTCACGGGCTGGGCATTGGTGTCGGACTCGGCAACGGTCCAAGCATCGCCGGGACCGAAGTCCTCCTCGGCGTCCGCGTCGCTGTCGACCGATGAGTGGTTCTTCGACGAGGTCAGCTGTATCTGCGCCCGGACGGCCGGGAGGCCGGTGGTCGAGCACAGGCCCTTGAGCTTGAAGGTGCCGTCCTTGTAGAGCTTCTTCGTGGTGTTCTCGCCGCTGGGGCCCAGGTCGAGTTCAACCCGCGCCTTGGTCTTGAGCACGTCCGTGCCGCCGGATCCCTTGCCGGTCAGCGCGACCGACGTTGCCCCCGCGAGCAGCAGGAAGAGGCAGAGCGTCGCGACGACGTTGGCGTAGGTCAGATGTCGTCCGATCAGTCGTCCGATCGCGCTCAGCACAGCCCACCACCCCTTAATCGTGCCAACTCCGACCGACCGACCTTACCACCACCGGGCGGGAACGCCCGTTCGTATCTCTACACTGGATCTTCGTGCCTAGATCCGAGCAGATCGTCGTCTCAGGCGCCCGCGCGCACAATCTCAAGGGCATCGATCTGTCGATGCCCCGCGACGCGCTGATCGTGATCACGGGGCTTTCGGGCTCCGGCAAGTCGAGCCTCGCCTTCGACACGATCTACGCCGAGGGCCAGCGCCGCTACGTCGAGTCGCTGTCGGCCTACGCGCGTCAGTTCCTCGGGCAGATGGAGAAGCCCGACGTGGACTCGATCGAGGGCCTCTCGCCGGCGATCTCGATCGACCAGAAGACGACCTCGCGAAACCCGCGCTCGACCGTCGGCACCGTGACCGAGATCTACGACTACCTGCGGCTGCTGTGGGCGCGGATCGGCAAGCCCCACTGCCACAACTGCGGCGAGCCGATCGCCGGCCAGTCGATCGAGCAGATCGTCGATCGGGTGATGACCCTCGCCGACGGGACCCGGTTCATGGTCCTGGCCCCGGTGGTGCGCGAGCGCAAGGGCGAGTACGGCCGCATGCTCGAGGAGATGCGCCAGAACGGCTACGCCCGGGCGGTGATCGACGGCGAGCTGCGCCGGCTCGACGAGGAGATCGCCCTCGACAAGAAGTTCAAGCACGACATCTCGATCGTCGTCGACCGCCTGGTGATCAAGGAGGGGGTGCGAAAGCGCCTCGCCGAGTCCGTCGAGGCTGCCGCCCAGCTCGCCGACGGCCTGGTCGAGGTCGAATTGCTGACGGCCACGGACCCCGACGGCGCGGACGCGGGAGCAGATGAAGAAGGCCCGAGCCGCAGGCGAGGGCAAGATGTTCGGGCGGGAGCGGAGCAGCCGGCGGGAGTTGTTCTGGGTGGTCCGAGCGCCGGCAAGCGCGGCGAGGTCCTGATCTTCTCGGAGCGCTTCGCCTGTCTTGCCTGCGGCACCTCGATGCCCGAGCTGGAGCCGAGGATCTTCTCCTTCAACTCCCCGCACGGATGCTGTCCTGAGTGTCACGGGCTCGGCTTCCAGCGGGTGATCGACCCGGAGCTGATCGTCCCCGACCCGACCCTGTCGATCACCGAGGGCGCGCTGGAGCCGTGGGTGAAGGCGGCATCGGTCTATCACCGGCGCCTGCTCGAGGCGGTGGCCGAGGCCAACGACGTCGCCGTCGACGTCCCCTGGCAGGACCTGGCCAAGCGCGACCAGAAGCTGCTGCTGGAGGGAACCGGCAAGGAAAAGCACACGATCAGCTACCGCAACCGCTTCGGCAGGCGGCGCACCTACAGCGTTCGCTTCGACGGCATGCTGCACTCGCTCCAGCGCCGCTACGAGAACACCGAGTCCGAGAACACCCGCGAGCGGGTCGAGGGCCTGATGGCCCTGCAGCCCTGCCCGGCCTGCGGCGGCGCGCGCCTGCGCCCGGAGAGCCTCGCGGTCACCGTCGGCGGGCTCAACATCCATTCCTACACGACGCTGTCGGCACGGGCTGCGCTGGAGTGGATCGAGTCGCTGGAGCTGACCGAGACCGAGCGCACGATCGCGCGCCTGGTGGTCCGCGAGATCGGCGAGCGGCTGCGCTTCCTCGACAGCGTCGGCATCGGCTACCTCTCGCTGGAGCGGGCGGCGAACACGCTCTCGGGCGGCGAGGGGCAGCGGATCAGGCTGGCGACGCAGATCGGCTCCAGCCTGGTGGGCGTCCTCTACATCCTCGACGAGCCCTCGATCGGGCTGCACCAGCGCGACAACGCGAAGCTGATCGACACGCTGGAGCGCCTGCGCGAGCTCGGCAACACGGTGATCGTGGTCGAGCACGACGAGGGGACGATGCGCGCCGCCGATCACCTCGTCGACCTCGGTCCCGGCGCCGGCGAGCACGGCGGAGAGATCGTCGCCGAGGGCACCCCGGCCGAGGTCGCCGGTCAGCCGGGATCGCTGACCGGCCAGTTCCTCTCCGGGGACCGCGAGATCGCCCTGCCCGCGCAGCGCCGCCGGCCCCGCGGAGAGCTGCTGGTCCGCGGCGCTCGCCAGCACAACCTCAAGCGGCTCGACGTCGCGATCCCACTCGAGGCCTTCACCTGCGTCACCGGCGTCTCGGGGTCGGGCAAGTCCACCCTGGTCAACGAGATCCTCTATCGGGCGGTGGCCAACCGCCTGCACCGCGCGCGGCTGCGGCCCGGAGCCCACGAGCGCATCGACGGCCTCGACCAGATCGACAAGATCATCAGCATCGACCAGTCGCCGATCGGGCGCACCCCGCGCTCGAACCCGGCCACCT
>JBDTSW010000084.1:0-9797 GCA_039930945.1 bacterium | reverse complement strand
GGGATGTGTGCGGATGTAGCCGCTAACGGGCACCAGAACCGCGCTGGTGCCCAATGAGAGCTGGCCCCTTGGCATGGAAAACGCAACGGATGCCTGGCGCAGTCCCAGCCGTGAGCCCGAGCAGTCCCTCATGTGATCCATCGGATCCGCCGCTCCGATCGCTTGACCACTGCAACGCGCCGGTGTAGGTTCGGCAAATCAAGGCACTCCTACAGAGCGGGTCATTGGCGGCGGTTGGCGCGCTCGTTGCAGCCGCCGTCGCGATCCTGCTCGCCGCCGGGTTCATCTCCGGCGGGGCGAGTGCCGGGCCTGGCGCCGAGCGAGAGCAGCTTGCCCGCGGCCTTTGCCCTGACACGTTGTGCGTCTTCACCGCCACTAACTACGGCGGGACGCAGGTCGACGTCACCAAGCGCGGCGTGTCGAACAAAGTCGACAACCAGATCCCGGACCAGGCCGCCTCGCTGATCAACGACCGACAAAGCGCGGCCATCTTCTACGCGAAGCGAGACGGCAAGGGGCGGGCGATCTGCATCAACCTAGGCGACGGGCTCACTGACCTCCAAGGGGTACAGCTGAGCGGCTTCGACTCGACCCGCCTCATTCGGCGCAGTTGCGCCGCGGTACTGCCCTAGGACGAGAAGCGGCGTCTGCCCGTCGCCCGATCATGGGCGCGGCTGGTTTCCAGCGAGCCGGGACGGCGAGTGAGTGAGAAACCAGCCCCGGCGCCCGTCGGGAATGGGCGCGGCTGGTTTCGAACCAGCGACCTCTCGCGTGTGAAGCGAGCGCTCTCCCACTGAGCTACGCGCCCTCGGTGGCGCATTCTAGGAGTAGCCTGGGCGCGTGGCCGGCATTCCGGCAGCGTCGATCGAAGGGGCCGGGCTGGAGGCCGAGATCCGCTCGGTTGGCATGGCGCTGGCCGAAGGCGAAGCCTCGGCCTCTGGTCCTCTGCTGCAGCGGCTGGACGAGCGGGCGATGCGCCATGCGGCCCAGGACCGCGAGCTGCGGGCTGCGCTCTTCCGCTTGGTCGACGTCGCTCCCGCTTGCCGCAACTTCGAGGATCTGGGCGAGCATCTCGCAGGGCTGGTCGGCCAGCTCGACGAGCGCCCGCCGAGCCTGGACGTGGCCATGCGCACCTCGCACACCAAGGCCGGGCGGATCGCCCTGGGGGCGGCGACGGCGGCCGGTGTGCGGCACATGGCGCATCGCTTCATCGCCGGGGACTCGCCCACCGACGCCCGAGCCGAGCTGCTTGGGCTGTGGAGGTCGGGAATCGCCTCGACCATCGACCTGCTGGGCGAGGCTTCGGTCGCGGGGGCCGAAGCCGATCGCTACCGCGACCGCTGCGCCGAGGCGATCGCCGTGCTCGCCGAGGGGGCGCAGGGCTGGCCGCGACAGGGGGTGCTCGAGTCCGACTCCCAGGGCGCGATCCCCCGCGCCAACCTCTCGGTCAAGGTCTCGGCGCTGACGCCAATGCTCCGGCCGGAGGCGCCGGAGCGGGCGATCGAGGACGCCTCGGCCCGGCTGCGGCCGCTGTTGAGCCAGGCGAGCCGAAGCGGCGCGCACCTGCACATCGACATGGAGGACGTCGACTCGCTGGAGTCGACCATGCGGCTGGTGCTCGAGCTGCTGAGCTCGCCCGAGTTCGAACGGTCCCCCTCCGCCGGGCTGGTGCTGCAGGCCTACCTGTGTGAGTCCCCGGCCCTGCTCGACCAGATTCTCGACTGGGCCCGGGCCAGCCGGCGCTCCCCGCCGCTTGTCGTCCGGCTGGTCAAGGGCGCCTACTGGGACTCCGAGGTCGTGGAGGCCCGCCAGCAGGGGTGGTCGGTCCCGGTGTTCACCGACAAGGCCGAGTGCGACCGCAACTTCGAGGCGCTCACCCGCAGGCTGCTCGACGCCCGTCCGGCGGTTCGGGTCGCGGTCGGCTCGCACAACCTGCGCTCGGTCGCGCACGCGATCGCGTACAACCGGTTCAGCGGCGGCGACGACCGGGACCTCGAGTTCCAGGTCTTGCGCGGTCTTGGCGACGACCTCGCCGCGGCGCTGGCCGCGGCCGGCCTGCGGGCGCGCCTGTACAGCCCGGTGGGCGACCTGGTCGCCGGCATGGCCTACCTCGTGCGCCGCCTGCTCGAGAACACCTCGAATGAGTCGTTTCTCGGAGCCCGGCTCGAGGGCGAGGAAATCGAAGCGCTGCTGGCGGCACCGTGAGCGCCGCCTCGGTGGCCGCCGCCTCGTTCCGCAACGAGCCCGTACTGGAGCTGCGGCGGCCGGCCGACCGCGAGGCGCTCGTAGATGCCCTCGCCGAGCTCGACCGGGCGCTGCCTCTGGCGGTGCCGGTGCTGATCGGCGGGGACGCCGGGACCGGCGAGGGAATCGACTCGACCGATCCCGGCAGCCCGTCGCGACTGGTGGCCACCGCCGGCGCCGGCGATCAGGCCGCGGTCGACGCCGCCGTCGCCACGGCGGCCGCCGCGGCCGGCGACTGGGGTCGCCGCTCGGCCCCCGAGCGGGCGGCGACGCTGATCGCGGCCGCGGGGCTGCTTCGCGAACGCAGGCTGGAGCTGGCGGCGCTCGAGGTCCGCGAATGCGCCAAGCCGTGGGTGGAGGCGGATGCCGACGTCTGCGAGGCGATCGACTTCCTCTCCTACTACGCTCGCGGCGCGGTCGAACTGGGGCAGGGCAGCGAGCTGATCCAGGTGCCGGGCGAGCGCAACTCGCTGCGTTACGCGCCGCGCGGCGTCGTCGCGGCGATCACGCCCTGGAACTTCCCGATCGCGATCCCGGCCGGCATGGTCGCGGCCGGGCTGGCGACGGGCAACACGGTGGTTCTGAAGCCGGCCGAGCAGGCGCCCGGATGCGCGCTGGGGCTGGTCGAGGCGCTGCACGACGCCGGCGTGCCCGCGTCGGCGCTGGCGCTGGTCCCGGGCGCGGGCGAGACCGGCGCCGCTCTGGTCCGCCACCCGGGAGTGCAGACGATCGCCTTCACCGGCTCGAGCCCGGTTGGCCTCGAGATCATCGCGGCGGGGGCGCGGGTGATGCCGGGGCAGTTGCATCTCAAGCGCGTGGTCGCCGAGATGGGGGGCAAGAACTGCGCCATCGTCGACGCGGACGCCGACCTCGACGAGGCGGTGCCGGCGATCGTCCGCTCGGCGTTCGCCTACGCGGGTCAGAAATGCTCCGCCTGTGCCCGCGTCCTGGCGCACGAGCGCATCGCTGACCGGTTGACGAGGCGGCTGGGCGGAGCGGTCGAGACCCTGATGGTGGGCCAGGCCGATCAGTTCGGCGTCGACGTACCTCCGTTGATCGAGGCCGAGGCCCGCGACCGGGTCGCTGCGTGCGCCGATCGGGCCGCGGTCGACGGCCGCATGGTCGCCCGCGGCGAGGGGCCTCCCGGCGAGGGTTGGTTCGTCGCGCCCGCCGTCGCCGCCGATCTCGATCCCGCCTCCGAGGTGCTGCGCGAGGAGGTGTTCGGGCCGCTGCTGACCGTGGAGTCGGTGAGCGACGTCGAGGCGGCCTGCGACCGGGTCGAGTCGCTTCCGTTCGCGCTCACCGGGGGGCTGTTCTCGCGCAACCCGGCGACGGTGGCGGCGGTCGAGGCCCGCTCGCCGGTCGGCAACCTCTACGTCAACCGCAAGCTCACCGGCGCCATGGTCGGGCGCCAGCCGTTCGGGGGCAACCGGCTCTCGGGGATGGGCTTCAAGGCCGGAGGCCCGGGCTACCTGCTGCAGTTCGTCGAGTCCCGGGTGGTGAGCGAGAACACCATGCGCCACGGGATCGTCGTCGACTGACGCGAGCCCGCCCCGCCCAGCTAGGATGGCCTCTGGACCGTGCTAGGTGGGGCGTTAGCGGTGCCCTGTACCCGCAATCCGCTCTAGCGGGGCTGAGTGCTCATCCGAGGGTCGCGGCCTTCGGGGCCAGTACGCCGCAGGCGGCGTTGAAGGCCAGGTCCCGCGCAATGCGCGCTCGCGAATCAGGTCAGATCCGGAAGGAAGCAGCCTTAAGCGATAGCGAGCATGTGCCGCGGTTCAGCCTGACCCGAGCCGGCCACGGCGGGCACGCCCGGAGACCGCTCTCGAAGGTGGGCCGCACGGTCCTGCCCTGATGCCGGCGGCTACTTGCGCTCGGGGACCGCAGGGGCGAGCCTGGAGAGCTGCTCGGCGGAGAGCCCGCCGCCGCCGGCCTTGTTGGGCGAAACGCCGCCGGAACCACCACCGCCGCCACCGCCACCGCCGTTTCCGCCGCCGCCTTCCTGGTCACCGCCGCCGTCGCCGGTCTTGCCCGGGCAGATCCGCGTGTAGACCTTGCGCGCCGGGTCGCGCGGCCGGGTCGCGGAGTGCAGGTAGGAGAGGTGGAGGTGGTCGCCCCTGCCGTGGCCGGCGTCGCCGTTGTAGCCGACCCAGCGCATCGGCGGGCGCACCTGGTTCTGCTGCGGCTCGAAGTGCCTGGCGAGGTTGCCGATCCGCTTCCAGCTGCCGCCGGCGGCGCGGTCGGGGACGATGTCCAAGGCCAATCCGATCGGGTGCTCGCCGTTGGCGGCGTGCCCCGACGGGGCGTAGCCGTCGGTGACGAAGATCTTGTACTGACGGCGCATCCAGCGGATGTCGGGAATCAGGCGCCGGTCGATCTTCTCGCCGGGAAAGCCCGGGATCGAGACGAACTTGCCGCCGCCGACCGTCTTGCAGAGGTGCTTTGCGACCGGCGTGGAGCGCATCTCGGCCTGCGCGGCCGCAGGCGCCACGGCGGCCAGCGCGAGCGCCGCAACCGCGGCCGTGAGCGTTGTCTTCGAGCGTCGTGTCATCGGTCGGAGGTGGGGCCCGTGACGGCTGTGTCCCCACGGCTCTGGGGATCGGCGGGCCCCGGCCCGGCTGGAGGCCGCTGGACGGGAGTACGAGGCCTGCAAGCCGGCGTTCGCGGCGATCTCAGTCCACCGGGCCCGCCACTAGACTGGCCCGGTGAGCGCCGAGACCTCGCTCTACCGCCGCCACCGCCCCCAGGCCTTCGACGAAGTCGTGGGTCAGGAGCATGTGGTCCGCACGCTGCGAAACGCCGTCGAGCGCGGTCGCGTCCACCACGCCTACCTCTTCGTTGGCTCGCGCGGCACCGGCAAGACCTCGGTGGCGAAGATCCTCGCACGCTCGCTGAACTGCGTCGATGGGCCCACGGTAACGCCCTGCGGGAGGTGTGAATCGTGTCTGTCGATCGCCTCCGGGACCTCGCTCGACGTGATCGAGATGGACGCGGCCTCGAACCGGTCGGTCGACGACATCCGCGAGCTGCGCGAGCGCGTCGGCTACGCACCCACCGGCGGCCACTGGAAGGTGTACATCCTCGACGAGGCCCACATGCTCACGCGCGAGGCCTGGAACGCCTTCCTGAAGACGCTGGAGGAGCCGCCCCCGAACACGGCTTTCGTGCTCGCCACGACCGAGCCCCACAAGGTGATGCCGACGATCGTCGACCGCTGCCAGCGCTTCGACTTCCAGCGCCCGACCCTGGAGCAGCTCGCCGAGGTGATCCGCCGCGTCGCCGATGCCGAGCAGATCGAGGTCGCCGACGGCGCCGTCGCCGCGATCGCGCGCTCGGCCACGGGAAGCTTTCGCGATGCGCTCGGCACGCTCGACCAACTGGTCGCCTACGGCGGCAAGTCGGTCTCCACCGACGACGTGCTCGCCGTGCTCGGAGTGGCCGAGGCCGAGCTGATCCTCTCCGCCGCCGACGCGATCGCCGGCGGCGACGGCCGGGGGGCGCTCGAGGTCAGCGAGCGGCTGGGGCGGTCCGGTGGCGACGTCTCCCAGTTCGCCCGCGACCTGCTCGCACACCTGCGCCAGCTGCTGGTGATCCGGACCGCCGACGATGTCGCCGAGGCCTTCACCGTGACCGCGGCCGAGCCCCAGCACCTGCGCGCCCAGGCGGACTCGTTCACCGACCTCGCGCTCGCCCGGGCGATCGACGTGATCGCCGCGGCGCTGACCGCGATCCGTGAGGGAGACGAGCCGAGGATGACCGTCGAGCTGGCGCTGCTGCGCTGCGCGCGCCCGCAGCTCGACCCGTCCAAGGAGGCGCTGATGCAGCGGCTCGAGCGCGTCGAGGCGATGCTCGACTCGGGGGCGCCGGCGAAGCAGCCCGAGCCCGCCGTGCAGGCGGAAGCCGAGGCGCCTGAGCCCGCGGCCGCGGAGACGGCCCCGCCCGACGAGTCGCCGGCGGCGGCCGACGCGGGCGCGGGGGAGGTCGTCGACCTCGAGCGCGTGCGCGATCTCTGGCCGGCGGTCGTCGCCCAGCTTCGCGACTCGGGCTCCGAGCTGCTGTCGACGCTGGTCGAGGCAGCGCGCCCGGTGGCCGTCGACGTCGAGGAGGCCGTGCTCAAGGTCGGCTTCCCCGCCGGCGCCGCCTTCAACAAGCGCAAGGTCGAGGCCACCGAGGCACGGGATCGCTTCTCGGAGGCGGTCCGCAGCACCCTCGGCACCCGCCTTCGCCCGGTCTTCGTCCTGCTCGAAGGCGACCAGGCCTCCGCCGGGGAGTCGGCCCAGGGGGGGATGTCCCCGGACGAGCTGATCGAGCGCTTCAAGTCCGAGTTCGACGCCGAGGAGGTCGACGTGCACGAGTCCGAGGCCGAGCCCGACGCGAGAGAGGCGACGGGATGACCCGGGTGCCACAGGGAGGCGGCGGGCTCGACATGGGCTCGATGATGAAGCAGCTCCAGCAGGTCCAGGCCGACATGGCCTCAGCCCAGGAAAAGCTCAAGGACGAGGTCGTCGAGGCCAGCGCCGGCGGCGGCATGGTCAAGGTGAAGATGAGCGGGGACCTGCGGTTGCTCGAGGTCGAGATCGCGCCCGATGCGGCCGACCCCGAAGAGGCCGGGATGCTCTCCGAGATGATCCTCGCCGCGGTCAACGAGGCGCTGCGCTCGGCCCAGGCGCTGGCTGCCGACAGGCTCGGTGGAGCGACGGGCGGCCTCGGCGGCGGCCTCGGCGGGCTCGGCCTGCCGGGGCTGTAGCCCGGTCGAACCCCCGGTAGGCGAGCGCCGTGTACGCCGGGCCGATCCAGCGCCTGATCGCCGAGCTGTCGAAGCTGCCCGGGATCGGGCAGCGCACGGCGCAGCGGCTCGCCTTCCACATCCTTCGCGCCTCCGACGACGACGCGCTGGCGCTCGCCGACGCGATCCGCGAGGTGAAGGAGAAGGTGGGCCTGTGCGAGGTCTGCTTCAACCTCGCCGAGGGCCCGCGCTGCCGGATCTGTGAGGACCAGCGCCGCGACCACGCCGTGATCTGCGTCGTCGAGGAGCCCGCCGACGTGATCCCGATCGAGCGCACGCACGAGTTCCGAGGCCTCTACCACGTGCTCGGTGGCGCGCTCTCGCCGATCGACGGCATCGACCCCGACGACCTCAAGATCGCCGAGCTCGGCAAACGCATCGAGCAGAGTGATACGCGCGAGGTCGTGCTCGCGACGAACCCGACCACCACCGGCGAGGCCACCGCGATCCACATCGCCGAGCTGCTGCGCGGGCGGGTCGAGATCACCCGCCTGGCCAGCGGCCTGCCGGTCGGCGCGGACCTCGAGCATGCCGACGAGGTCACCCTCGGGCGCGCGTTCTCGGGTCGTCGCTCGGTCGACTAGCAGCGGCGCCGCTCGCCCAGCCGGCCGTCAGGCCTCGGACAGCCCGAGCCGGACGTGCAGCCGGCGCAGCGGCGCCGGCGCCCACCAGTTCCACTTGCCCAGCAGCGCCATCAGCGAAAGCACCAGCAGCGCCCGCACGATCGTGGCGTCGATTAGCACCGCCAGCGCCGTGCCCAGCCCGACCTGCTTGATGAAGATCAGGACCATCAGCCCGAAGACGGCGCTGAGGGCGAGGAGGTTCATCAGGATCTGCTTCAGCGGCAGGATCACCGAGCCGGTGAACAGGAACAGCACGACGAAGGTGATCAGGCCGACCAGGCCCAAGCCCAGCGGCAGATGGTCCACGAGGCCCAGCTGCAGGTGACGTGAACTGGATCGAGAAGAAGGGGATGCCGAGGGCGATCAGAAACGCAGGGGCCGGTCGTGGTGACCGCCGAGGTCGAGCGCCCGCCGCTTGCCGGACGGCTGATCGGGGCCACCTCCGTCGCGACCCTGGGCGCGCTCGCGGCCACCGCGGCCGGACCCTCCTACCAGCGAGGCGCCAAGCCGCCACAGCCGTGCCTCGGCGAGCGTCTCGCCTCCCTCGATTTCGCCTGCGGCCGGCAGGCGGACTGGATCGAAGCGGCGCGGCCGTGACCCTCGGGCGCGGACAGGGTTATCGTGGCGGTGACGGTGGCGGTCGAGCGTCGATCTGAGGCTGCGCGCGAAGCGGAGCGCGGGAAGTCGAGCTGGAAGCTCGGCGCGGGCGACGAGATCGTTCCCGGCCGCACGGTCGTGAAAGGGGTCGGCGGGGGCAGCCGCTACGAGGTCTTCCTGGTCTGGGACGAGGACCTCTACTCGCTCGCGATCGCGAAGGTGATCCGCCCCGACCAGGCCGAGGGAGAGCGGGCGCTGCGGGAGCTGGGCGAGGAGGCGGAGCTGCTCGAGCGCCTCGCGCATCCCGTGATCGTTCGCGGCTTCGATGCGTTGATCGAAGGGCCTCGGCCGCATCTGCTGATCGAGCATCTGGAGGGCCCGTCGCTTCGCGACCTGCTCCGTGCGGGCGGCCCCCTCTCGCTGGAGCAGCTACTGCCGCTGGCGATGCACGTGGCGGGCGCGCTCGTCTTTATGGAGCATCGCGGCGTCGTCCATCTCGATGTCAAGCCCGACAACATCATCATGGGGGTTCCGCCCCGGCTGATCGATCTCAGCATCGCCCGGTCTTTCGAGCGCGCGACGCGCACCCGCGGGGTGATCGGGACCGATGCCTACCTCGCGCCGGAGCAGACCGGGGTGGAGGACCGGGAGGGGTTGATGGGACCCCCAGCTGACGTCTGGGGACTGGGGGCGACGCTTCACCACTGCATCTCCGGGCACAGGCCGTTCCCGCGCGAGCGCGACGCGCGCAAGAGCGCGGACCCGTTCATCCGCTTTCCGCAGCTCACGGAGGACGTTCAACCGTTGCCACGGTGGGTGCCGGCGGAGCTGGCGGAGCTGATCGCGGCCACGCTGCGGCGGCACCCGGCCGAGCGGCCGACGACGGTGGAGGTGGTCGAGCGCCTCGAGCCGCTGGTCGTGGATCTGCCGAGCCGCCTCTCGTTCAGCAGGCGCGGATACAGGCCTGGGTGAGCCTGGCGACGGCGTCACAGGGGCTGCGGCGTGCGTGATCTTCGTCCACCCCTGGTGTCTTTACTGGAGCGGGCGCGGCAAGAGGCCGATAGCCCGGTGAACCCAACTGCACCGAGGAGGATTCGATGAGGCACATGTACGAGAGAGGAATCGAGGGGCCGGCGGGCGCCTTCGCCCTGCTGGCCGACCAGGGCGAGCTCGAGGGCTCGCGCGCGTCGGGCTCGCGGCGGCTTGCCGCGCTCATGTTGACGCTGGGTGTGGCCGTTTCGGCGCCCATGTTCTGGGCCTCGACCGCGTTTGGCGACCAAGCCGACCAGCCGGTGGCGATCCACGCCAAGGGCAACTCCGGCCCCGGCGATGGCGACGGCGTTGATGATGATGATGATGATGACGACACGGGTCCCGGCGGAGCCACCGACCGTCCGGGCGGCGACACCTCCGCCAACGGCGCGGACACCGCCGGCACCACCGCCGGCACCGGCGCCTCGAACACCCAGAACGGCACCGACGAGGGCGGCGTCACCGACCGTCCGGGCGGCGACACCTCCGCCAACGGCGCGGACACCGCCGGCACC
>JBDTSW010000083.1:0-9814 GCA_039930945.1 bacterium | reverse complement strand
TCTCCCATCCAGATCACCTGGTCGCGGTCGGGGCCGACGCCCACCAGGCGGATCGCGACCCCGGCTCCCTCGGAGATGAAGCGCAGGTAGTCGCGGGCCGCCGCGGGCAGGTCGGCCTCCGAGCGGCAATCGCCGATCTCGTCGTCGAAGCCGGGCAGCTCCTCGTATTCGGCCGTAGCGGTGTGGACGATCGACTGGTGCCAGGGAAACTCGTTCAGCACCGCCCCCTCGGAGCTGCGATAGCGCACGGCGACGCGCAGCGGATGCGTGCCCGCGAGCACGTCGAGCTTGGTGATCGTCAGCGCCGACATCGTGTTCAGCCGGACCGCGTAGCGCAGCGCGACCAGATCGAGCCAACCGACCCGGCGGTCGCGGCCGGTGGTGGTGCCGCGCTCGCCTCCGCGCTCGCGAAGGCTGGCGCCGAGCTCGTCGTCGAGCTCGGTCGGGAAGGGGCCGGCGCCGACCCGGGTCGCGTAGGCCTTGGCCACCCCCCAGACCTCCTCGATGTCGGCCGGTCCGACCCCGGCCCCGACGCAGGCGGCGCCGGCCACCGGGTTGGAGGAGGTGACGAAGGGATAGGTGCCGTGGTCGAGATCGAGCATCGTCGCCTGGGCGCCCTCGAAGATCACCCGCTTGCCGCTGTCGAGCGCGTCCCAGCAGAGCCTGGCCGTGTCGGCGATGTGCGGCTCGAGGCGGTGCCCATAGCGCAGGTACTCCTCGGTCATCGCGTGCAGGTCGAGCCGGGGATCGCGGGCGAAGGGACGCAGCATCTGCTGCTTCGGCTCCAGCGCCGCGGCGATCTTCTTGCGCAGGATCTTGCCGTCGAGAAGATCCTGGACCCGGATCCCGAGGCGGAACGCCTTGTCCGCATAGCAGGGCCCGATGCCCCGCTTGGTGGTGCCGATCTCGAGCTTGCCGAGCTTCGCCTCGCCGGCCGTGTCGAGCATCACGTGGTAGGGCATGATCACGTGGGCGTTGGCCGAGACCCGCAGCGCGGACGCGTCCACCCCCCGCCTGCGCAACCCCTCGAGCTCGTCGATCAGCACATTCGGGTCGATCACGACCCCGTTGCCGATCACGCAAGTGAGGTTCGGATAGAGGATCCCCGAGGGGACCAGGTGGAGCTTGAACACCTCGCCGTCGCGGATGATCGTGTGGCCGGCGTTGTTCCCGCCCTGGAAGCGCACGACCATGTCGGCCCGCTCGGCGAGCAGGTCGGTCACCTTTCCCTTTCCCTCGTCGCCCCACTGGGCGCCGACGATCACGGTTCCTGGCATAGGCCGGAATTATGGGGCGTTGGGTGGACGCGCGCCAGTCAGGCGCTGAAGCGGTCGCGCATGTCCTCGCCCCACATCGGCAGCTCCTCGCACATCTCGGTCAGCCGCGAGACCACCCGGGTCCCGATCTGCTTCTCGAGCCGTGCGTAGTCGAGGTTCGAGGTGACCACGACCGATCGCTCGGACTCGTAGCGCTCGTCGACGATCGCGTAGAGCTGCTCGAGCACCCAGTCCGAGCGCTTCTCGGCACCAAGGTCATCGAGGTGGAGCAGGTCCACCGAGGTCAGCCGCTTGAAGAACTCGAGGTAGGAGTCTTCGCCCGACTCGGCGTCGTAGGTGCGCCGGATCCGCGCCAGCAGACGCGGCAGCGAGTAGATCGCCACGGTTCGACCGGCCTCCACCGCCGCCTTGGAGACGAGCATCGCCAGCGTCGTCTTGCCGGTGCCGACGTCGCCCATCAGCCACAGGCCCTTGCCAGAGTCGAGGCGGTCGTCGATCGCCGCCACGTACTGGCGCACGGCGGCGAGGACCGGAGCGCGGCCCTTGTCGCGCGCCATGTCCGAGACCGGCGGGCGGTCGAAGGAGACGCCCCGGAAGCGCGCCGGGATCGTCGAGGCCACGCCCTTGGCGCGACGGCGGGCGAGCCTCGGCGCCCTGCACTCGCAGGGCCGCGCCACGTCCTCGGGCCCGAGGATCCAGCCCGAGCCGTCGCAGACGCCGAGCGGGCACGACGGCTCGGTGGCGTCGGGCGAGCCCGCCAGCCGAAGCGGGCGCGAGCCGGGGCCGCTCACGCTTCGTCGGCCGCGTCGACGAGCGGCGGGCCCTCGCCGGGGCGCTGCTCGACCGGCCGCTCCGAGGCGCCGCGGGCCTTGTCGACGAACCGCGGATACTGCTCGAGGAAGACCATGTCGACCTTGCCGGTCGGCCCATTGCGATGCTTGGCGATGATCAGCTCCGCCTCGGAGGGGTCCGCCTCGTCGTCATAGACGGAGTCTCGGTAGATGAAGCCGACGACGTCGGCGTCCTGCTCGAGGGAGTTGTGGACGACGATGTCCTCCGCCACGAAATTGTGCAGGCCCTCGACGGTGAGGTCGTACACCTCCTCCTCGCCGTCCGGCGTTATCGACGCGACCGAGTCCCAGTAGACATCGCTCTCCGCCAAGCTCCTGAGCTCGGCAAGGTCCAACGCGTTGGCGACCCTGGAAGCGCGCTCCCTGCCGAGCCCGTGCTTGTACAAGGTGCTCCCGCAGTAAGACATTCCAAGTTGCGCTTGAAGCTGCCGGCTGGTCGTACCGGAGGTGGCCAGCGCGGGCTTGACAAGCAACTGCCATGCCTCTCTTGGGACCACGTCGCGGTTCGTGTTCGATTGATGGGAGGCCTGCCAGGCCGTGATCGCCTCGGCGTTCTGCTCCTTCGAATCCCCGAGGCCACCGACCCGGTTCAGGAACGCGCGCTGGTCCTCGGCCCCGGAAACGATCACCTGGTGCTGGTTCGAAGTGACTTCGGATCGCCGGGCGTTCACACCCAGCCGCAACAACAGGGACTGGACATCCCGCGAGAGGTCGGGGCTCGATGTCGCGTAGTAGATGCGCGGGTTGAACCTCCCGTTCCCGCCCTCACGTCCCAAGAGGACGCTGCCATCCGTCGCCCAGAGATGGCGGAGGAAGGTCGCGATTCCGGACTCGGCCTGAGTGAAGACGGCCGCCGGAACCCGCTTCTCCCTCGAGCGGAGGCCGAAGACGCCGAGGTTCCGCAGCCAGTCCGCGACAGGGTTGTGCCGGCCGCGCGCAAGGCGAGTCGAGGAGGGCAGGAACACCTGATACCAAGAGCGACCACGCGCCTTGTCGGTATCCCTGACGACCCGAGGCTTGATTGCCGCGCCGAAGACCTGGGTGCCAAGCTCGACGACGAGATCGGCAAGGCGCCGTTCGTTGGTCGTGTACTGGATCGCGTGGCGGGGCAGGGTGCACCCGTCGCCGATGAGGTGACCCAGAAGCGCGAGCTCAGCGTCGCTCATGGACTCGGCATCCGCGCTGCTGGGCAGCGCTCGGGGTAGGGCCAGCCGCTCCCGCTCTCCCAGCTCGTCGAGGTGCTTCCAGCCCTCCATGGTCAGGAACTTGTGGTTCGCAGTCGCACGGACCTCGCGGCCCAGCTGGGTGCGAAGGCTGAGCACGGGCTTGCGGCCGGTAGCAAACGCCCGCTGCACCTCGCGGGGCTCGAGCTTCCACGTGGCTGGATTGAGTGCCAGCACCCGGAATCCGCTTCGGCCCTTCAGATCCGCGATCGAGATGTACTCCCCGGTATCGGGCAGGAAGACCCGGGACTCGCCGGTCAGGCATCCCGACTCACGCAGGTCGGAGAGCATCGGGCGCTTGTCGGGGCGCAGCTCGGGCGCACGGCTGAGCTGCGAGAGGCCGATTACGGGCACATCGAGCTCGCGAGCCAGGATCTTCAGCCCGCGGCTGAACTGCCCGACCTGCTCGACCCGGTTGGCGCGTGAGTCCTCGGCGCGCATCAACTGCATGTAGTCGACGATCACCAGGCCCAGGCCGCCCTCGCTCGAGGCCAGGCGCCGGGCCTTGGCCCGCAGGTCGAGCAGGCTGAGATCGGAGGAGTCGTCGAGCCAAAGCGGCGCGTCCTCGAGCTCGTTGCAGGCGCGCACGACCCGCGGCCAGTCGCGCTCGGAGACCTTGCCCTTGCGCAGCTTGTCGTTGGGCACACGCGCGCGGCAGGAGATGAACCGGTGCGCCAGCTCGGCCTCGGACATCTCCAGCGAGAAGAAGGCGACGGGCATCCCCGATTTGGCGGCCACGTGGTCGGCGATGTTGCAGACGAGCGCCGACTTCCCGATCGAGGGGCGGGCGGCGATGATGATCAGGTTGCCGGGCTGAAAGCCGCCGAGCAGGTTGTCGAGGTCATGGAAGCCCGACGGCGTGCCGGTGAGCTCGCGGTCGCCCTTGGCGAGGGCCTCGAGGCGATCGATCTCGTCGCCGAGGACGTCGGCGACGCGGCGGAAGTCCGAGGCGCGGTCCTCGTAGGCGACCTTGAACAGCAGCGTCTCCGCGTGCTCGACCAGCTCCACCGGCTCGCCCTCGCGCTGGTACACGGAGGTCTGGATCCGATGTGAAGCGTTCAGCAGGCGCCTCAGCAGCGCGTTCTGCTTGACGATCTGGGCGTAGTGGCGGGCGTTGCCGGCCGCCGGCACGGCGTTCGGCAGCTGGGTGACCGCCTCGCGGCCGCCGGCCTCTGAGAGCTCGCCCGTCTGCGTCAGCAGCTCGGCAACGCTGATCGAGTCCACCGGGTCGCTGCGCTCATACAGGCGCTTGATCGCGCGGAAGACGATCCTGTGGCGCTCGCGGTAGAAGTCCTCTTCGTTCAGCCGCACCTCGAGGATCACGGGGGTGATCGCGCCCTCGGAGACCATCATCGCCCCGAGAACGGACTCCTCGGCCTCGAGGTTCTGGGGCGGTACGTGTGTCTCGGCGGTAGCCACTGCTCTTTGAATTAGAGGCCGAGCGGCGGCGGATTCAGCCCCAGCGATCCTCTGCCCGCAGAAAACCACACGCGACCGCCGCCCGCTGAGCACGAACCCGCCATTTCCGGAAACCTCGTTCGGGCCAGCGACGAAGTCGCGGGCCCGGCGGCCAATCTCGCCCTCGCGTCAGTGGTGCCCTACTTCTGTTCGGCGACGATGGTCTTGACGCGGGCGACGTCGCCCCCGCTGACCTCGACCTCGACCATGTAGGTGCCGACCTCTCGGATCGGCTCCTCCAGGCGAATCTTCTTGCGATCGACGCGCAGGCCGCGGGCCTCGGCGATCGCATCGGCGATCTCGGCGTTGGTGACCGAGCCGAAGAGCCTGCCGTCCTCGCCGGCGCGGTGCTGGATCGTGAGCACGGTCTTCGACAGCAGCGCGGCGGCCTCGCCCGCCCGCTCCGCGGCCTCCTTGGCCGCCTGTTCGGACGCCTCGCGCTTGCGCTGAGCGTCCTCGAGGGACGCCTGCGTCGCGGATTGCGCAAGCTTGCGAGGGAGCAGGTAGTTGCGCAGATACCCGGGCGAAACGTCGACGGGCTCGCCGGCGCGGCCGAGATTCTCGACGTCCTTGAGCAGGATGGCCTGGGCCATCGCCGATCTAACGCTCGCCCACGTAGGGCAACAGCGCGATCTCGCGGGCCCGCTTCACGGCCAGCGCCAGCTGCTGTTGGTGGCGACGGCTGAGGCCGGTGACCCGGCGGGAGCGGATCTTGCCGCGGTCGGAGATGAATCGGCGAAGCGTCGCCAGGTCCTTGTAGTCGATCTCCTCGACGGTGATCCGCGTGTACTTGCGCGGGCGGATCCGGTCGCCCGGGCCGCGACGAGGCCTCTTGCCGCCGGGACCGCCCTGGGTGGAAGTGCGCTGCTGCGGGCGCGCCATCAGGCGACCGCTCGGGTGTCGTTGATCGAGATCATCGTGTTCATCAGGGAACGCCGCCGGGGCCGACGACTAAATCGCGCCGCGGATCGGGGGCGCGAAGCGCGCATGATAGCCGGGCCGGGGCAACGGCAAGCCCCAGGCGCAGGCCGGGGGCACCAAGACTGGGTGCGCGGTGGCTAGAAGGGGATGTCGTCGTCGCCGGAGGCGCCGACCCCGGCCTTCTCGCCCTCGAAGTCGGAGGTGTCCGCGGGGACGTCCGACTTCGGCGTGAAGCCGTTGTCGCCGCCGTCGCGACTGCCGAGGAACTGCACCGAGTCGGCGATAATCTCGACCGCCTGGCGCTTTCCGCCTCCGTCAGCCTCCCACTCGCGCCAGTCGAGGCGGCCTTGGACGGCCACCGGACGGCCCTTGGAGAGATAGGTCGAGCAGTTCTCGCCCTGGGCCCCCCAGACGGTGACGTCGAAGTAGTTCGGCTTATCGACCCACTCGCCGCTGGCGCCGTCCTTGCGACGGCTGTTCACCGCCACGCGCAGCTTGCACACCGAGGTTCCGCTCGGCAGGCTCCGGAGCTCGGGATCGCGGGTGAGATTTCCCGTGATCACGGCGACATTGACGTTCGTTGCAGCCAACTAGATCAGCCCTTCCTGAAGTCGTTCATTCGTCTTCAGTCTAAGCAGCCAAGCGGCGTCTTCCGCCCCCCTGCCGCAGGCGAAACGGCGCAAATAGCGAGGTCCGGCCCGGCGGCGGGCGGTGAAAGAGGCCGGGAGGCGCTCAGGACTGCTCGTCGGCGCCCTCGGCGGGCGCCTCCGCATCCGTGGCCTCAGCCGCATCAGCTGCGGGGGCGGGCTCGGCGACCGGCGGGGTCGCCGGCGCGGCGGGCTCGGCAGCAGGCGCCTCGGCGACGGCCGGCTCGGACGCGGGGGCCACGGGAGCCGCCACGGGCTCGGAGTCGGCCTCGCCCGAGCGGCTGCGCGGTGGCCCGTCGCCGCGTCCGCGCGAGGGGCCGTCCCCACGGCGGCCGGCTCTGCGCTCGGGCCTTCCGGCCGAGAGCGGAGTCGGGGGCGGGGGGACGACGACGGGGTTGCGCGGATCCACCTTGAAGATGCGGAAGCGCAGGACGCCGTCGGTGATTCGCAGGTTGTGGTTGAGATCGTCGAGCAGCGAGCCGCCGGTCTCGAACCGGAAGAAGCGGTAATCGGCCTCGGTCCGCCGGTTGATTTCGAAGGCCATCTTGCGCATGCCCCAGGCGTTGTCGTGCTTGAGGCTGCCGTTGGACTCGATCCGCTGACGCGCCTCTGCGGCGATCTGCTCGCGACGCTCGTCCGGGGTCTCCGGGTCGAGCATCAGCACCAATTCGTATTCGGGGGCGGGGGCTGCCATGGTCGGCGGGCGACTATAGCGGAGGTCCGGAAGCCGGCTTTCCGGCGCCGCAGGCGGGCTCGGGGGGCGGCGCCGCGCGCCCCGGGGTTGTCGGAGGCGATGCGTTGGGAAGGCCAGATTCGCTGGGGAAGAGCCGCCAGGATCGCCGGGGCCGTGGTCGGGTCACTCGCCCTGGTCTCGGTGCTGGTCTCGCTGCTGAACGCGCCCCAGGCGCCCCGGCTCGCCGCCGACATCGGCTTGCAGACGATCGCGACACCTCCTCCCGCGCCCCCCGCGCGGC
Organism: bacterium; assembly: GCA_039930945.1. Taxonomy (GTDB): domain Bacteria; phylum Actinomycetota; class Thermoleophilia; order Solirubrobacterales; family 70-9; genus JBDTSW01. The sequence goes on along the minus strand of JBDTSW010000083.1, from coordinate 2,463 downwards.
CGGCCCGGGCCGGCGCGTCCGCGACCCGCCCCGACCTGCTCGCCCCCGAGCCCGACCGTGCGAACGCGGGCCGCGGCGCTCGACGCGGATCCCACGCCGTCGATCCTCCCGGACGCGGCGGGCCGCCGCCGAAGCGGCCGGCGCGCCCGTCGGCAGCACCCGCCGCAGCGGTCGCTGCGCCCCCGTCCGCTCCGGCGCCTGCGCCCCCGGCGCCGCCTCCACCACCAACCCCGGTGTCCCATCCGCCGCCCTCGCAGCCGCAGCCCGGTCCGGGCGCGGGGCCTGCGCGGGAGTTCGGGTTCGAGCACTGACCAACCGAGAGGAGCACCCAAGTGCAGCCAAGCCCACCGAAGCAGCCCGCCCGTCTCAGCCGAGCCGCGGTGGCGATCGTCTGGATCGCCGCCGCCGGCGCGGCGATCACGCTCCTGCTGGTCGTCGCCGGCACCGCCGACGGCGGCGTCTATCGCGCCGCCCAGTGCAACCCGGGGCTCGGCGCCGGCCACGGCGACCTCGACTTCGAGCGCAACTCCGACCACTACGTCGGTGACGCCGCCTGCCAGCGGGGCCGCGGCCTCTCGATCCGCCACGCCGCCGATCGCTCGGGATCTGGCCGCTGGGGCGCCTGGGCGCTGCGGGCCCCCGCCGGAGCGACGCTGCAACGGGTCAGCGCCAAGGTCAGCGGAATCGGGTCGGGCGGACACGTGCCGGAGCTTCTGGTCGGCTTTCCGGGGTCGGATCCGGCGCCGTTCGGCCAGACGCTCGGCCGGGTCCACGCGGCCCGCTGGCGCGGCGAGGGCGCCGACAGCTTTCAGGCCCGGCTGCGCTGTGATCGCGACTCGGGCTGTGGGGCCGGCGCGGCCGCCAAGCTGAGGATCCGCCGGCTGTCGCTGCGGCTAGGAGACGAGCAGGCGCCGGCGGCCGAGCTCGACGGTCAGCTCGTCGCCGATCGCACCCAGAGAGGCACCCGAGCCCTGGCCGCGATTGCCACCGACGCCGGCGGCGGCGTCCGCCGGGTCTTCCTCCACGTCAACCGCGCGCCGGTCGCCGCGCGCAAGCTCGACTGCGAGCTCACCAGGGGCGTCGCCACGCGCCTGCGGCCCTGCCCGGCAAGCGCCGAGGCGAGCTTCCGGCTCGACACCGAGGGCTCGCCCTTCCGTCAGGGCCCGAACCAGGTGCGGGCCTGCGTCCTCGACTACGCCGCCTCCAGCGACCGCAACCGCGACTGCGTCTCGCGGCGGGTCCGCGTCGACAACGCCTGCCCCCTGGACGCGACAGCCGAGGCGGGCCACCTGGAGACCCGGATCGCCGGTGCCGGAGACGACGGCTCGATCGTCCACGGCGAGTCGGCGCAGCTGGTGGGCCACCTGCTTGACGGCTCCGGCGCGGGGATCGAGGGAGCCGATGTCTGCGTCGCCACCCGCGTTGACCTTCACCGCGCCCCCGAGCGCGTGATCGCGACCCCGCAGACCGGCTCCGGCGGGCGCTTCGAGGTTCGCCTGGCCCCGGGGCCGAGCCGCGAGGTCCGTGTCGCCCACTGGGCCGGCTCTGAGCGGGTGACCGAGAGCTATCAGCGCCTCGGGGTCCGGGCCCGGCCGCGCCTGCGACTCGACCCCCGGGGCACCCTCCGCAACGGCGACCGCGTCCGCTTCAGCGTGCGCCTGCACGGGCCGGCCGCCGACGGGCGCCGCGCCCATGTCAAGGTCCGCGCCGGCGGCCGTTGGCTGAAGCTCCGAACCGGAGCCACCGACCGCGTGGGTCGCTGGCTCTCGGCCTACCGCTTCCGGGCCACCACCGGCGCCCGCAGCTATCGCTTCCGGGCGGTGGTCCCGCGCCAGCCCGGCTATCCCTTCGAGGGGGGCCGCTCCAAGGTCCGCGAAGCGAGGGTGGCCGGCTAGGACTTGCGCTTGGCCTGGATGTCGGCGAGCTGCTCGTCGACCCAGACCCCGGGGTCGCGCTCGCGCACGATCTCGCGCAGCCGCGTGGCGCGCACCGAGCGCTCCTCCGCTGACATCGTCAGCGCCCGGTAGATGGCGTCGGCCTGCTCCTGGATGTCGAAGGGGTTGACGGTCAGCGTGCAGTCGCCCAGCTCCTCGTGCGCGCCGGTGTTCTCGGAGAGCATCACCACCCCGTCGCGGGTGTTCACCGCCGGTGCCTCCTTGGCGACCAGGTTCATGCCGTCGAACAGAGCGTTGACGATCAGCAGGTCGAAGTGCTTGTAGCGGGCGACCGCCTCCGGGAAATTCTCGTAGATCCGCAGGTCGATCGGCATCCAGTCGGTGGTGCCGTGGCGGTGGTTGACAACCGCGACCAGCGCTTCGATCCGCTCCAGGTACTCCTGGTATTCGGGCACGTCCTGGCGCGAGGGCTGCAGGTGGGCGATGAAGGTCACCCGCTCGCGGAACTCCGGATGCTGCTGGAGGAAGGTGTCGAAGGCGGTGAAGCCGCGGAGGACGTTCTTCGAGA
>JBDTSW010000082.1:0-9832 GCA_039930945.1 bacterium | reverse complement strand
CGGCGATTAGCGGCGAGTTCGCGCTGATCTCGAAGTTGCGCGAGCGGCTCGAGCGCGGGGGCGGCGAGCGCTCGGCGGCCTCGGCCGAGGTCGTCCTCGCAAGCGGCGACGACGCCGCGATCACGGTGCCGCGCGGCGCCACCGCGACCTCCGTCGACCTCTCGGTCGACGGCGTCCACTTCCGCCGTTCGACCGCCTCGCCGCGGGCGATCGGGCACAAGGCCGCGGCCGCGGCGCTCTCCGACCTGGCGGCGATGGGGGCGACGACCGGGGAGCTGTACGTTCAGCTCGGGCTCCCGCCCGACCTCGACGAGGACGCCTGCCTCGAGATCGCCGACGGCATCGCCGACGTCGCCACGGCCCACGGAGCCGTCGTCTTGGGCGGCGACCTCGCTCGCGCCCCGGTGCTGGTGCTCGCGGTCACCGTGGTCGGCCACGCCCACTCGAAGGACGCCCTCGTGACCCGCTCGGGCGCTCGGGCAGGAGACCTCGTCTGTGTCACCGGCGAGCTCGGCGGCGCCGCCGCCGGGCTGGCGCTGCTCGAGCGACCGGAGCTTGCCGACGCCGTCGCTCCCGCGATCGCGGCCGATCTGCGGGCGCGTCAGCTCGAGCCGCAGCCCCGGCTGGCGAGCGGCGGCGCCCTGGCGGGGGCTGGCGCGCGAGCGATGATCGACGTCAGCGACGGCCTCGGAGCGGACGCTGCCCACCTCGCGAACGCGAGCGCCGTCCGGATCGAGATCGAGGCCGAGCTGATCCCGATCGCCGCCGGGGTCCGCGAGGTCGCCGAGGCTTTCGGGACGGACCCGATCGAGTTGGCCGCCGGTGGCGGGGAGGACTACGAGCTATTGGTGGCGCTGGCCGAGGCGGCCTACGACGACGCCGCCGCGCTTCTGGCCGGCGACGCCATCACGCTCACGCCGATGGGTCGTGTCGCAGCGGGGGAGGGCGTCGCGCTGCGTCGGCGAAGCGGCCCGGAGCTCGAGATCGAGGGGTTCGATCAGCTTCGCGCCCGCCCGCAAGACCCTGGCTGACCCTGGTGACGACCGAGAGCTTCCACAGGATCGCCCCGGCCGTCGCGCACGAGTCGACGGCGTAGTCGCCGACTTCGACGCTTCGCTTCAGCTCGGAGAGCATCGGCTCCGGTCCCTCGGAATCTGCTGGCATGCGCACGATTTGATCCTTCCCGGTCTCTAAGTCGGCCAAACGCGAGATCGAGTTGATAGGCGCTGAGTCGCAACCTGCCGGTGGTGGCCCCCAAGTGCGCCTGGGGGCTCGCACCTAGGGCGCTTGGACGGATGGACGGGTCTCGCCGCGACCATGATCGCTCGGCGCCTGCGAGATCGCCAGCAGGCCGACGAGCGATCCGGCTAGCGGGCAGAGGGCGATCAGGGCGAGCGTCGAGATCTGTCCGTCGGCGACCATCAGCACGAGATCCCAGGTGCCGGCGCCGACGGCACCGGTGACGACGCGCAGGGCGAGCGCCGCCGGCAGCAGCGCCGCGACCACCGCGGCGATCACCGACAGCCGCCGTGGCCGCTCGCGCGCGGCGACCAGCCAGACGTGGGCCAGCGGCGCCAGCAGCAGGGCCAGGAAGGGGTTGAGCAGCCAGCTCGCGACGGCCCCCAGAGTCGCGGCCGCACCCAGCGCCGAGACGAGGGCGCCGCGTCGCGATGAGCGCGGCGGCCGCAGCAGCCCGGTGACCGTGTAGCCCGAGACCGCCGCGGCGACGATCACGACCAGCACCAGGAGCTCGCCGGGGCCGACCCCGAAGCGCCCCGGGTCGAACGGGTACGGGGGCGAGGCGACCAGCCCCACAACCGAGAGCAGATACACGAGGACGAGGATCGCCAGCGGCACAAGCGCGAGCGCGCCCGCCCAGCCGATCGCGTGCCCCTCTCCCTGGCCTCGCCGCGCGGCCCTCGCCACCCCGTCCAAGGCGGCGATCGCCGCCGGCAGCAGGAGCGCGAGCGCGAGCGTCGCCAAGGCCCAGCCGGGGATCAGGTTGCCGCCGAACTCGACGTACGTCTCGGGGCCGTGCTCGAGCTCGGTCGTCGACTGATCGATTGCCAGCACCACCGTTACCACCGCCGACCCGAACTCGCCAAGCGTGGCCGGATCGAGGTCGCCGGGCTCGTCGGCGGCGGGCGGCAGCGGCCTCTCCCCGGCGGAGGAGATCGCCACTGCCGCGACCCCCTCGGCGATCAGGACCGACTGCTCGCCCACGGCGACCGGCATCGCCAGCCGCGCCAGGTCGGCGAAGACGCCGCGGCCGCTCGCCGAGCGATCCGCCTGGTCGGCGACCGCCCGTTCCGCCGTGCGCGCGAGCTGCGCCGAGGTGCTGCCGGCGTCGATCGAGTCGCGCAGCACGTACGGCCCGCCCCTGGCCGCCGCCGCGGGCTGGGCGATGACTATCGCGGCCTCGATCAGGTCGCGCTCGGCGTATGCGTCGAGGAACTCGCGGCCGCCGGCCGCCCCCTCGCTACCGGCACCGGTCGAGACCAGCACCACGGTCTTCGTCCGGTCGGTGCCACCGAGGAGCTCGGCCAGCTCGATCAGCGTGGCGGTCGCGGCGGCGCTCGAGGCCGCTCCCGGGCCCGAGGCTGAGTCGCGGGCAGCAAGCACCAGGATCGCCCGGCTCGAGTCGCCCGGCAGCGTGATCGCGACGTTGCGCAGCTCGGCGTCTTCGCCGTCGACGCTGAGCTTGAAGCTCTGGCTGGCCGTGGTCCCGGCCTCGATCTCGGAGAAGCGGTCCATCACCAGGTCGGCGACCGCCCGGTCGCCGACGCTGCCGGGGGCCCGTTCGTCGGCGGCGTTGAGGATTTGGCGGGCGTTGACCTGGGCGCGGTCGGCGTCGAACGCCGTCGGCGCGACCGGGGGCTCGATCGGGGTGGGGATGCTCTGGAAGGAGAACATCACCATCACGAAGGCGGCGATGGCCGGCAGCCAGGCGACCCTGTAGAGGCGGAAGTCGATCATCTTCGGGTGGAGCGTGGCGGGCGACAGTAGCCAACCGGAGCGCCACATTTCCTTGCAGCGGGATTCACCCCCGCCACTACGCTTTGACGATGGCCGCCGATGACCAGGCACCCGACGCCCGCATCCTGCTGGTCGACGACGAGCAGGCGGTGCAGACGCTGCTCGCCTATCCGCTCCGCAAGGATGGCTACGAGGTTGTCTCGGCCGCCGACGGCCGCAAGGCGCTGGAGCTCTTTGAGGAGGAGAAGTTCGACCTCGTCGTGCTCGACATCATGATGCCGAAGCTGAACGGGATCGAGGTCTGCCGGCGGCTGCGGGCGCGCAGCCAGGTGCCGATCATCATGCTCACCGCCAAGGACGACGAAGGCGACAAGGTCCTCGGCCTGGAGATGGGGGCCGACGACTACATCACCAAGCCGTTCTCGGTGCGGGAGTTCCGCAGCCGCGTCCGGGCGGCGCTGCGACGGGCCGAGATGCCAAGCGGGCGCACCGAGTCGAACGAGCCGATCGTCCAGGGCGACCTGCGAATCGACTTCGAGCGGCGGGTGGTGACGGTGCGCTCGGAGCCGATCCGGCTCACCTACGTCGAGTTCGAGATCCTCGCGGCACTGGCGATGTTTCCGGGCAAGGTGATGACCCGCGAGAACCTGCTCGAGCAGGTCTGGGGTGACTCCGCCTACCGCGACCCGCGCACGATCGACGTCCACATCCGCCACCTGCGCGAGAAGATCGAGCACGACCCCCGCAACCCGGAGTACCTGTTCACCGTCCGCGGCGTCGGCTACAGCTTCCGAGACGCCGAGGGCTAAGCCCGATGGCGCTAGCGACGCAGTCGCGGTGCAGGCGCTGTGGCTTGCCGGGTCAGGTCCGCGCCCTCGCCCGCCGGGACCGGACGCGAAGCGGAGGATCCCGGCGGAGTTATTCGGACGCGGCCGCCAGCCCTGCCGGGTCAGGCCGGGGCCCGAGCCCGGCGGCCCCGGACGCGAAGCGGAGGAGCCGCCGGAGGTGCAGCGGAGCATCCCGGCGGAGTGGTTCGGCCCCGGACGCGAAGCGGAGGAGCCGCCGGTGAGTGTCAGAAATCGGCTGCTGCTGCTCTTCTTTGTGATCACGACGGCGGCGGTGGCCTTCGTCTACCTGTACGTCGTCCCTCAGCTCGACTCGAGCCTGACCGCTGAGAAGCTGCGCCGCCTCGAGCAGACCGAGGGTGGCGGCGTTCGCCGGATCGACGCGGCGATGCGCCGCTCGCCGTCGCAGACCGAACTGCGGCGGCTGATCCGTTCGGTGGGCCAGCAGGCTGACGCCCGCGTCACCGTCCTCGGCGTGGGGCCCGGAACCGCCGGGCCGCAGCCGGAGTTCGTCGTCGGCGACTCCGAATTCGAGCGCACCGCGCTCGTCCCGTCCTACCCCGGGGCGGCCACCGCGGCCGCAAGCGGGCAGGTGACGAGCGCGGTCGAGCGCGTCGACGGCCGGCGGATCGGCGAGACCGCGATCCCGGGTTTCTCCGACGGGGAGGTGAGCTGGGTGACCGTGCTCTCCGTCGACCTCACCGACGTCGAGGAGAACGTCGCGGTGGTCCGTCGTCAGATCCTGATCGCCGGCGCGATCGCAATCGCGATGGCCCTCGCCGCGGGCTGGTTCGCGTCGGGGGCCCACTCGCGGCGACTGCGCCGGCTGGAGGCCGCGGCCGAGTCGGTCGCCGAGGGCAACTTCCGCACCCAGATACCCGTCGACTCGACCGACGAGGTCGGCCAGCTCGCCCGTTCGTTCAACGAGATGCAGAAGCGCCTGGCACGCCTCGACAGTGCCCGCAAGGAGTTCATCGCCAACGCCTCGCACGAGCTGCGCACGCCGATCTTTTCGCTCGCCGGATTCGTCGAGCTGCTCGAGAACGAGGACCCGGACCCCGAGGCCCGGGCCGAGTTCGTACGCACCATGCGTGGCCAGATCGACCGCCTGACCAAGCTGACCGCCGACCTGCTCGACCTCTCCAAGCTCGACTCCGACGCGATCGCGCTGCGGACCGATCGGGTCCACCTCGGGCGCCTGGCCGAGCGGGTCGCCTCCGAGTTCCGGCCCGCCGCCGAGCAGCACGAATCCGCGCTGATGGTGGACCGGGCGACCGAGGCGGTGGCGATGGCGGACCCTGATCGCCTCGCACAGATCCTCCGTATCCTGATTGACAACGCCCTCACGCACACCCCGAAGGGAACCTCGATCACACTCAGAGCGACACAGGCCAGCGAGGCGGCGTCCGTGTCGGTCCGCGACAACGGACCGGGCATCGACGCGCATGACCGCGACCGCGTCTTCGAGCGGTTCTACACCGGCGACGAGCTCGGCGGCTCGGGCCTCGGCCTGGCGATCGCGCGGGAGCTGGTCGTTCGCATGGGCGGTCGGCTCGACGTCCTCTCGCGCCGGGGGCGAACCGAGTTCACCATCCACCTGGCCGCCGCCCAAGAGGCGCCCGCGTGAGCCGCTGCACCTCGGTCCTGGCGGTGGCCGCCGCGGCCGCCGCGCTCACACTCGCGGGGTGCTCGGACTCGGATCAGCCTGGCGATTCCGTCGCCGACTCCACCACTCCCGCCGAACGGGTCGTGATCGAGCCCAGGGACGGTTCGTTCGACCCCGGCGCCATCTACGAGCGGGCCGCCCCGGGCGTGGTCACGATCACCTCGATCTTCGGCGGCGGCTCGGATAGCCGCGCCCCCTTCGGCGGCGGCGGCTCGGGCCAGGGCTCGGGCTTCGTCATCTCCGCCGACGGCGAGATCCTCACCAACGCCCACGTGGTCACCGACGCCGAGGCGAGCGGCGCCAGCGAGATCAACGAGGCGAAGGAGCTCTACGTCCAGTTCGCCGACCACAACCAGGTGCCGGCCGAGATCGTCGGCTTCGACCCCTACGCCGACATCGCGCTGGTCAAAGTCGATCCCAAGGGCCTCGAGATCGAGCCGCTCGAGCTGGGCTCGCTCGACGACATCGCCGTCGGCTCTCCCGTCGCCGCGATCGGCAGCCCGTTCGGGGAGCAGCAGTCGCTTTCGACGGGGGTCGTCTCGGCGACCGACCGCTCGATCCAGTCGCTGACCGAGTTCCAGATCGACGGCGCGATCCAGACCGACGCCTCGATCAACCCCGGCAATTCCGGCGGGCCGCTGCTCGACGCCGACGGCCAGGTGATCGGCCTCAATCAGCAGATCAACACGACCTCCGGCGGTAACGAGGGAGTCGGCTACGCGGTCCCCATCGACCTCGCCCAGCGCTCGCTGGAGCAGCTCCGCGATGACGGCCAGGTCGACTACGCCTTCATCGGGGTGACGACGCAGTCGCTTTACCCCCAGCTCGCGGATCGCCTCGGCATCGACTCTGATTCCGGTGCGCTGATCGCCGAGCTCACGCAGGGCGGTCCGGCCGACGAGGCGGGGCTGCAGGCCTCGGACCAGAAGATCCGCTTCCAGGGCCAGGAGATCGACGCCGGCGGCGACGTGATCGTCGCGGTCGACGGCGAAGAGCTGACCAGCGAGAGTGATCTGCCGCGGCTGATCTCCCGGCTCGACCCGGGGACCGAGGTGACGCTGGAGATCATCCGTGATGGCGAGCGCGACGAGATCGACGTGACCCTCGGCGCCCGCGCCGACGCCTAGCCGGGATGCGCGCGTCGCCCTCGCCGCGTGCCCTCTCCCAGGAGCTGGCGCTCGCCCTGCGCGAGCGGGTGCTGCCGGAGCTTGGAAGCCACGCCGGGCGCGCCCACGCCGGCGAGGGCGAGGGCGGCGACGTCACCTTCGCAATCGACGAGCAGGCGGAGGCGTTCATGGAGGAGTTCCTCGCCGAGCGCGCTCCCGACGTCGCCTTCTACTCCGAGGACCGCGGCCTCGTCCAGCCCTCTCGGGAGGCGGCGCTGGTGCTGATCGTGGACCCGATCGACGGCACCCGGCCGGCGATGGCGGGCTTCGAGGCGGCGTGCGTCTCGGTGGCAGCGGCACCGCTCGACGCCGAGCCGACGATGGGCGACGTGGTCGCGGGCTGCATCATCGAGATCAAGTCGGGGCAGGCCTTCGTGGCCGAGCGCGGCAAGGGCCTCGAGCCGGCCGCCAGGCTCTCCGCCAACCAGGACCTGCGCCGCCTGTTTTGGACCTACGGCCTGCGTGGCCGCCCCGCGCGAGCGATCGCCGAGGTCCTCGGGGACCTGATCGACGGCTCCTCGGTCGGAGGCGGGACCTTCGACCTCGGCTCGGCGACCTACGACATCACCCGGATCGCCACCGGGCAGCTCGACGCCTACGTCGAGCCGGGGCCGCGGCTGGTCGACGAGGTGCCTGGGATGCGCGAGGAGTTCGAGCGGGTAGGCGCCGGCGCGGTGCTCAACAACTCGCCCTATGACCTCGCCGCGGCGGTGCTCTGCCTCCAGGAGGCCGGGGCGGTCGTCACCGACGCCAGCGGGCGCTCGCTCGACCAGCGACCGCTCTTGGGCTCGGGCCACTCCTTCCAGATGTCGTGTGTAGCCTCGGCCAACCGGGGCTTGCACTCGCAGATACTCGAGCTTGTCGACCGTGGCATCGGCCGACTGCTCGCAGCGTCGTCTTAGCCACACGGTCCCAGGCGCCCGCCGCAGGCGCTCTCGCTCTGTAGCCTGCCGCGCGTGCTTCAGGAAGTCGCCCTTGCCCAGCGCTCGCTGGCCGACTACACACACATCTGCGGCCGGGGCCTCGTCGACGAGATCCGCGAGCTGGCGGAGCCCCTGGCGGGCAAGCGCATCCTGCACGTCAGCGCCACGGCCTTCGGCGGCGGGGTCTCGGAGATCCTCTACGCGCTGGTTCCGCTGATGGCCGACGTCGGGCTCGACGTCCACTGGCAGGTGATCCTCGGGCGCGAGGAGTTCTTCAACGTCACCAAGCTGATGCACAACTCGCTCCAGGGCGACGAGCAGTCGATCTCGGACGAGCAGTGGGAGGTGTTCGAGGCCTACAGCCTGATGAACGCGCAGAGCCTTGACGGCGACTGGGACGTGATCGTCGTCCACGACCCCCAGCCCGCCGGCCTGCGAGCGAACGCGCTCGAGCGCGCCAAGCACTGGATCTGGCGCTGCCACATCGACCTCTCTACCCCGAACCCCTCGACGATCAATCGCCTGCTCCCCCTGATCCGGGACTACGACGCGAGCGTCTGGCACATGCAGCGGTACGTGCCGGAGGAGATGAACGGCCCGCGGGCCAACCTCGTGCCCCCCGCGATCGACCCGCTGTCGCCGAAGAACATGGCGCTCGCGCCCGACGATGCCGGGTTCGTCTGCGATCAGTTCGGGATCGACATCGAGCGCCCGTTGATCTGCCAGGTCTCGCGGTTCGACCCGTGGAAGGACCCGGTCGGCGTGATCGACGCCTATCGCCTGGTCAAGGAGGAGATCCCCGAGGTGCAGCTGGCCCTGGTCGGCTCGATGGCGACCGACGACCCGGAGGGCTGGGACTTCTTTCACAGCACCTATCGCCATGCCGACGGCGACCCCGACATCAAGATCCTCAACAACCTCAACAACGTCGGCGCGATCGAGATCAACGCCTTCCAGTCGCAGGCCGACGTCTGCATGCAGAAGTCGATCCGCGAAGGATTCGGCCTGACCGTGACCGAGGCCCTGTGGAAGGGCCGGCCGGTGATCGCCGGCAACGCCGGCGGGATCCCGCTGCAGATCTCCGACGGCGTCACCGGCTACCTCGTCTCCTCACCGGAGGAGGCGGCGCAACGGACGATCGAGGTGCTTCGCGACCCGGAGCTGGCGAAGAGGCTCGGCAAGGAGGGCAAGGAGCGCGCCCGCGAGCACTTCCTCACCCCGCGCCTGCTGCGCGATTGGCTGCGGATCTTCGGCGGCCTTGACGGCTGACCAGCCGCCCCTGCCGAACCCGTCTTCTAGTCTGCAGTCGATGGTGGGAGAGCAGCAGCCGCTGACGATCGTCTCCAACCGGGGTCCGGCGCAGTTCGAGTTGGACGAGTCGGGCAAGCGGATTGTGCGCCGCGGTGGCGGCGGCCTGGTCACCGCTCTCCAGGGCCTGGTCTCGCATCGCCAGGCGTTGTGGATCGCTTCGGCGATGACCGACGAAGACCTGGTGGTGACCCGGGAGGCCGACGGGCGGCCGACCACCGTGGAGCTCGAGGGCGTCACCTACGAGGTGTTGTTGGTCGAGTCCGAGGCCGAGGCCTACGACCGCTTCTACAACGTGATCGCGAACCCGATCCTATGGTTCATCCAACACTACCTTTGGGACCTCTCCAACGCCCCCGACATCCGCCAGCAGGAGGCCGACGCCTGGGATCTCGGCTATCGGGTCGTCAACGAGGACATCGCCGACGCGGTGCTGGCTGCCGTCGACGGCCGCCCGCAGCCGGTGATCATGCTCCACGACTACCACCTCTATACCTGCCCGGCGAGGATCAGGGGGGCTCGGCCGGACGCCTTCCTTCACCACTTCGTCCACATCCCCTGGACCCAGCCCGACAGCTGGCGGATCCTCCCCGGCCGCATGCGGGAGGAGCTCTTCTGGGGGATGCTGGCCAACGACATCATCGGCTTTCACACGGCCGCCTACTGTCGCAACTTCCTCCACTGCTGCAGCGAGCTGATGGAGCTCGAGGTTGACCTCGAGCGCGGCGCCGTGGTCCACTCCGGCCGTGAGACCTGGGTCCGTGCCTACCCGCTGGCGATCGACGCCGAACGCCTCGAACGGGTGGCGGCCTCCGACGATGTCCGCGCCTACGAGGAGCAGCTGCTCGCGCGCCGTCGCGACCACCTGATCCTGCGGGTGGACAGGGCCGACCTCTCGAAGAACGTCCTCCGCGGCTTCACCGCCTTCGACACCTTCCTCCAGCAGCA
>JBDTSW010000081.1:0-9943 GCA_039930945.1 bacterium | reverse complement strand
GACATCGACGCCGCCCTCAAGGCCAAAGAGGAAGAGATCCTCGAAGTCTGAAACCCCACTCCGGTGGCTAAACCCTCGTTGCCCTGGGCTCCTTGAACGATTCAGCTAGATCCGTCGCGATCATCATGGACGGCAACGCCCGCTGGGCCACCGAGCGCGGGCTGCCGGTCCTGGAGGGCCACCGCGAGGGCGCCCAGGCGCTGAAGCAGACCGTGCGCAATGCGGTCGAGGTCGACCTGGAGGAGCTGACGGCCTACGCCTTCTCGACCGAGAACTGGTCGCGCCCGCAGCCGGAGGTCGAGGGCCTGATGGCGATGTTCGCCGAGCTGATCGAGTCCGAGACCCCGGAGTTGGACGAGCAGGGGGTGAAGATGCGCTTCATCGGCCGTCGGGAAGGGATCTCGGACCGGCTGCTCGAGCAGATGAGATGGGCCGAGGCGGTGACGGCGTCGAACCGGCGGCTGCGCCTGTTCGTCGCATTCAACTACGGCGGCAGGGCCGAGATCCTCGATGCCGCCGCGCGCTTCGACGGCGGTGGGGAGGAGGCGTTTCGCGCCTGCCTGTACGCGCCGGAGATGAGCGAGCCCGACCTCGTCATCCGCACCAGCGGCGAGCGCCGCCTATCGAATTTCCTGCTCTGGCAGACGGCCTACTCCGAGCTGGTCTTCGACGAGGTGCTGTGGCCGGATTTTGCCCTCGAGCACCTGCAGGATGCGCTGCGGACCTTCGAGGCGCGCCAGCGGCGCTACGGCGCCCGATAGCCTCGGTCCATGGAGTCGTCCGGCGGCCGTAAGGGCAACGAGCGGCCGCGAGCGTTCGGCCGAGACCTGGACGTCGACCTCGACTTCGGCAAATGGGGCGAGGATCCGCCCGAGCGTCTCTCCGGCGAGCTTGAGCCCGCCTCGTTCGGCAACCCGACTCCGGCCGAGGGCACGCCCTCCGTGGAGGGGGCGGAATCACGCGACTCTCGCCGCCGGGACCGATCGGACCGCCGCTCCAAGCCACCGGACGAGGGCGGTCAGCCGCGCACTCGGCCGGCGACCCGCGAGACCCTGGCTCGGATCCTCTGGGCGGTGCCCTGGATCGTCGTCGCGGTGACGATCGTGGTCGTCGGCGGCCTCACCTTCGCCGGGGCGATGATCGTCTTCGCCTGGATCGGGCTGGCCGAGCTCTTCCGGATGACCAGTTCCGACAGGCCGCTGCAGGTGGTGGCCTTCATCGCCGCCACCGGGATGATCGTCGCGGCCTACTTCGGTAGCCAGTTTCAGATCGTGCTCGCCGGCGCAGCCGTCTTTCCGTTGATGTTCATGGTCGCCGCCACTCGTGGCTCGATCGAGGGCGTCACCCGGTCGATGGCGATGACGGCCTTCGGCGCGCTGTGGATCGGGTTGCCCTTCGCCCACGCCGTCCTCTTGCGCGAGCTTCCCGAGCACGGCGGGGCGCTGCTGGCCGACGTTGTGGTCGCCACCTTCGTCGCCGACACCTCGGCCTACGCGGTCGGACGCCTCGTCGGCCGCCACAGGCTGGCGCCCGACCTCTCCCCGAACAAGACCGTGGAGGGCATGATCGGCGGCTTCGTCGGCGGCACGATGGGCTTTTGGTTCGCCGGCCTGTACCAGGACTGGCTGCCGGGGGTCGACGCCCTGCTGATGGGCATGGTGGTCGCCATCCTCGCTCCGATGGGAGACCTGTTCGAGTCGATGGTCAAGCGCGATCTCGGGGTCAAGGACTCGGGGACCGTCTTCGGCCCCCACGGCGGGCTGCTCGACCGACTCGACGCCGTCTTCTTCACCGTCGTCGCCGGCTACTACCTCTCGGTCGCACTCGTCTACTGAGCGCGCCAGCGCGACCTCGTAGGCCGGGACGCTACAGGCCCCCGCCTCGCTCAGGCAGGCGCAGGGGCCCCGGCGGGTGGCGGATCGGGTCCCGACTCCAGCTCCTCGAAGAGGCGGGTCGGAAGCCGGCGCGTCGTCCAGAACGAGGCCAGGATGATGAAGGCGGCGAACAGGATCGCGGTCTTGAGCGCGTCGACCTGCGCGGCCTCGTATCCCTCCACCAGGGCATCCACGGTCTCGGAGTCGAGCCCGGCCTCGCTCGCTCCGTCGCGGACCTCGTCCGAGGCGACGAAGCTCACCTCCCCGCCCAGCCTGATCTGGACCTGTTGCTCGACGTCCGCGGAAATGCGCGGGTCGGCGGTGACGTTGTCGGAGAACGCCCCGATCAGGCCGCTGATCACGACCGCGCCGAGCAGCGCCGTGCCGAGCGAGGAGCCGAGCTGCTGCGCGGTGTTCTGCAGCCCGCCCGCCTCGCTGCGGTCGCGATCGCCGACCGCCGATTGGACCACGTTTCCGAGCTGGGAGATGATCAGCCCCATCCCGACCCCGAGCACGCCCATCGCCGCGAGGAAGGGGCCGTTGTCGAGCTCGGGCTCGATCACGGCCAACAGCATCAGGGTCGAGACGAACGAGATCGCAAGGCCGACCCGAACGAGCCGGCGGGCGGCGAACCGCGAGGCGAGCTTCGAGCCGGCGAGCGCTGCGATGAAGAGGCCGGCGGAAGCGGGCAGCATCCGCACCCCGGTGTCGAGCGCGTCGAGTCCCTGCACGACCTGGAGGTAGAGCGGGATCGTGAAGAAGATTCCCATCAGGATCAGGTTCTGCGCCAGCAGCATCGAGAGCCCGCTGCGAAGCGTCGAAATCGCGAACAGCCGGAAGTGGACCAGGGGGTCGCGATCCTGCCGCTCGCGGCGACGCTCCCAGGCGCGAAACCCGGCCAGCACCAGAGCGCCGGCGGCGACCACGAACGGGGTCAAGGAGAAACCGAGCGGCTCGATCGGCGAGTTGCGCGGCTGCAGCCAGCCCCAGTTGCCCGCCTCGAGGACGCCGATCACGATCAGCCCGAGGCCAAGCGCGGCGAGCACCGAGCCGATCCAGTCGAGGCGCGGCGGCCGCTCCCTGCGGGCGGGCTCCCGGATCAGCCTCGTCCCGAGCAGGATCAGCGCCGCGATCGCCACCTCGCCGACGAAGACCACGCGCCAGCTGAGCTCGGTCGTGGCCCACCCTCCGAGGATCGGGCCGACGGCTATCGCCGCCCCGGCGATGCCGCCGAGCACGCCGTAGGCCAGCGCCCGGTCCCGCCCCTCGTAGCTGCCGCCGACGAGAGCGACGAGCGCGGGCAGCACCAGCGCCGCGCCGACTCCCTCCAGGATCGACCAGCCCAGCATCAGCGACGGGACGCTCCAGGAGGCCGCGGTCAGCGCCGAGCCCGTGGCATAGATCGCGAGCCCGATCGAGAATGCGCGCCGGCGCCCCCAGAGGTCGCCGAGCTTGCCGCCGGTGACCATCAGCGCGGCCATCACCAGGGCGTAGAGGGCGATCACCGCCTGGATCGTGGTCACGGTGGTGTCGAAGTCGTCGACCAGCTGCGAGATCGCGACGTTCATCACCGCCTGGTCCAGGACCATCAGGAACTGGGCGGCGCCGAGGACCGCGAGGACGCTCCACTTCGACATCTAGCAGGGCACGGCGAGGTCGGTCAGGGCAGCGGCACCCTATAACGGCCGGGGTGACGAGCCTCGACCAGCGGCACAGCCGGCTACTGGGCGCTCAGCGCCCGGCGCACGAATTCGAGGTCGGCGGGGTGGCCGGCGGCGGGCGTCTCGACGATCACTGGCGCCCCGCAGGCGCGGATCATGCGACGGATGTCATCGGGATCCATCTCGCCGCAGCCGAGGTTGGCGTGGCGGTCGGCTCCGGTGCCGGCCGCGTCGCGGGAGTCGTTGGCGTGGCAGAGGTCGACCCGGCCGGTGATCGCACCCATCCGCTCGACGACGTCGCTCAGCTCCTCGCCGGCGGCATGCGCGTGGCAGGTGTCGAAGCAGAAGCCGACCTCGACCTCGGTCTCGGCCGCCGAGACCGCCTCCCAAAGCCGCGCCAGCGCGTCCGCGCGGCGGGCGACGGCGTTCTCGCCGCCGGCGGTGTTCTCGAGGTAGACCGGGACCTCGGAGGTGAGCGCCTCGAGCGTCTTCGCCCAGCGCCTGACGCCCTCGGCGGTCCCATCCTCGGCGTGGCCGGGATGGACGATCAGCGCCGCCGCCCCTACGGTCGCGGCCGCGTCGCAGTGCTGTTGGAGGATCTTGCGCGAGCCGTGGCGCACGTTGGGCTTCGGCGAGCAGACGTTGATCAGGTAGGGCGCGTGGACGTAGAGGCCGACCGCAGAGTCGCGCAGCTCAGGGGCATCGTCGCGCTCCGGCGGCCTCTCCCAGCCCTGCGGCTTGCCGAGAAAGATCTGCACGCAGTCCACCCCGAGCGCCGCGGCCGCCTCCAGCTGCCGCTCCTGCGCCACGTGCGCGCCTATGCCGAGCGCTGCCGCCATCGATCCGCAGCATAGGAGCCAGGCCGAAGCTTCGAGCGTCGTTAAGGCGCGTCCCTACACTGCCCTCGTGCCCAAGAAGGTCCTGATCCTGGGATCGACGGGGTCGATCGGCGAGCAGGCGCTCGAGGTCGTCCAGGCGTCGCCCGAGCTCGAGTTGTGCGGCCTCTCGGCCGGTCATCGCTGGGAGCGGCTGTGCGCGCAGGCACGCGAGTACGACGTCACGCGGATCGCGCTCTCGCGACCCGAGGCTGCCAAACGCGCCGCAACCGCGGTCGGCGACTCGACCCGGGTGCTCTCCGGCGACGAAGGCGTGCGCGACCTGGTCGCCGCCTGTGAGCCGGACCTGGTCCTGAACGCGATCGTCGGCTTCGCCGGCCTGGGACCGACCATCGTCACCCTCAGCGAGGGGATCGACCTGGCGCTCGCCAACAAGGAGAGCCTGATCGCCGGCGGCGAGCTGGTGATGGCCCTCGCCGAGGCCGGCGGGGCGCGACTGATCCCGGTGGACTCCGAGCACTCGGCGCTGCACCAGCTTCTCCGTAGCGAGGCCCCCGGCACCGCCACGAAGCTCGTGCTCACCGCTTCGGGAGGGCCCTTCCGCGGACGCACCGACCTCGCTGGAATCACCCCGCAGGAGGCCCTCGCGCATCCAACCTGGGAGATGGGCGGGCGGATCACGGTCGACTCGGCGACCCTGATGAACAAGGGGTTCGAGGTGATCGAGGCCCACCACCTGTTCGGCTTTGACTACGAGCAAATCGACGTCATCGTCCATCCGCAGTCGATCGTCCACGCCGTGGTCCAGCTCAACGACGGCGCCTCGCTGGCGCACCTTGGCCAGCCGGACATGCGCGTGCCGATCTCCTACGGGCTGCACCATCCCGAGCGCGCCGACGTCGACACGCCCGCGCTCGATCTGGCGTCGGTGGGAGCGCTCAGCTTCGAGCCGCCCGACCCCGACGTCTTCGCCTGCCTGCGCCTCGCGCGCGAGGCGGGGATCGCCGGCGGCAGCGCCCCCTGTGTGCTGAACGCCGCCGACGAGGTCGCGGTCGAAGCATTTCTGGCCGAGCGAATCCCCTTCAGCGGCATCGCCGAGGTGGTCTCCGAGGCCCTGGCCGCGCTGCCGGCGCTGCCCCCAGGGCACTTCGAGGAGCTGTTTGAGACCGACGCCGAGGCGCGCCGGGTGGCCGAGAGCCTGGTGGCCGCGCGAAGCGCCCCGGTGGAAAGCGGCCCGGCCCGATGAGCACCGCCTTCGGGATCCTGCTGGCCATCGTCGGGATCATGGCCCTGGTCGTCTTCCACGAGCTCGGGCACTTCCTTGCCGCCCGCGCCACCGGGATGCGGGTCGAAAAGCTGTACCTGTTCTTCGGTAAGCCGATCTGGAAGGTGCGGCGGGGCGAGACCGAGTACGGGGTCGGCTCGATCCCCCTCGGGGGCTACGCCAAGATCACCGGCATGAACCCCGAGGAGGACCTCGACGAAGAGGTCCGGCCGCGGGCGTATTGCAACCAGCCGGCCTGGAAGCGGATCTTCGTCATCCTCGCGGGGCCGGCGGTGAACGTCCTCATCGCCTTCCTGATCCTGTTCGCGGTCGGCTTCACCGCCGACGAGCCCACCGGGCTCGCGGTCGGCAAGGTCGTCGCCGACTCGCCCGCCGACGGCGCCCTCCAATCCGGCGACCGAATCGTCGCCGTCGACGGCCGCAGCGCGGCGGTGGGCGCGGACATCGAGGACCAAGCGCAGCGCTACGCGAGCCTCGTCGGCGACCACCAATGCGAGGGCGAGCCCAGCGACGGCTGCCGCGCGGCGACGCCGGTGAAGATCTCGGTCGAGCGCAACGGGCGCGAGGTGCCGCTGAAGATCACCCCCTACTACGACGAGGAGGTGGACCGCACGCGGCTCGGGTTCGCCTTCCGGGCCACCGACTATGAGCCCGTCGACCCTTCGGTCACCGAGGCCGTCGGGATCTCGGTCGACCAGATGTGGCTGGTCACGTCGGCGACGGTCACGACCTTCGCGCAGCTGTTCAAGGCCGAGGAGCGCGAGAAGCTCGGCAGCGTCGTCGGCGCGGTCGAGACCACCCGCCAGGCGATCGAGTTCGACACGGTCACGGCGCTGCGGGTGATCGCCCTGGTCTCGCTCTCGCTGGCGCTGATCAACCTCTTCCCGTTCCTGCCGCTGGACGGTGGCCACGTCTTCTGGACCCTGGTCGAGAAGGTCCGTGGGCGGCGCGTGTCGCTGCGGACGATGGAGCAGGCGAGCGTGGTCGGTTTCATGCTGATCATGGTCATCTTCACAATCGGGTTGATGAACGACATTGGTCGGTTTTCCAACGGCGGCTTCGATCTCAGGTGAGTGCACGCCCCCTGCGATAGCTTTTGCCTAGCGCATCTGAAGGAGAGGGAGCATGGAGTTGAGCACTACGGAGCGATACGCCAGCGGCGGAGAGAGCAGGGAGCTGTACGCGCCGAACCTGGCGATCGCGTTCTCGAAGACCGTCGAGAGGTTGCCCGGCGACGCGGCGATCATCGACGCCGAGGGCGAGGAGACGACCTGGTCGGAGCTGTCGGACCGCGCGGCGCGGATCGCCGGTGGGCTCGCCGAGCTGGGAGTCGGCAAGGGCGACACCGTGGCGATGATGCTCAACAACCGACCGGAGTTCTTTGCCTGCGACCTTGGCATCGTCTCGCTCGGCGGTGTGCCGTTCTCGATCTACCAGACCTCCTCGCCGGAACAGATCCAGTACGTGGTCGCCGATGCGGGCGCCAGGGTCGCGATCGTCGAGAAGGCGTTCCTCGACGTCTTTTCCAAGGCCCGCTCTCAGCTCCCCGAGCTCGAGCAGCTGATCGTCATCGACGGTGACGAGGGAGACCACACGCTCGCCGAGCTGGAGCAGATGAACCCCGGCTTCGACGTCGCAGAAACCGTTGGCGAGATCGGCCCGGACGATCTGCTGACGCTGATCTACACCTCCGGCACGACCGGTCCTCCCAAGGGCGTGCAGCTCAGCCACCGCAACCTGATGAGCCTGGTGGGCGGCGTCGAGGACCTGATCGACTTCCCCGAGCGCGGCGCCAAGGTCGTCTCCTGGCTTCCCGCCGCCCACATCGCCGAGCGGGGAGCCCACTACTACCTGCCGGTGATCAAGGGCGTATCGATCACGATCTGCCCCGAGCCGCGCAAGATCATCGAGTTCCTGCCGAAGGTGCGCCCGACCTGGTTCTTCGCGGTTCCGCGCATCTGGGAGAAGCTCAAGGCCGGGCTCGAGGCGAACCTCGACAAGCTCCCCGACGCCCAGCGCGACGGCGCCCACAAGGCGATCGCCGCCGCGCTGCAGAAGGTGCGGCTGGAGCAGGCCGGCGAGGAGGTGCCGGAGGCGCTCGCCACCGCGGTCGCCGAGGCCGACGAGGCGATGTTCTCGAACCTGCGCGCTGCGCTCGGCCTTGACCAGGTGCTGGCGGTGAACGTCGGCGCCGCGCCGACCCCGCTGGAGGTGCTCGAGTTCTTCCACGCGATCGGGATCCCGATCGGCGAGCTCTGGGGGCTATCGGAGACCTGCGGGGTGGCCACCTGCAACCCGCCCGAGCGGGTCAAGCTGGGCACGGTGGGGGCGCCGATGCCCGGGATCGAGATCCGCCTGGCCGCCGACGGGGAGGTGCTGGTCAAGGGCGACTCGGTGATGCCGGGCTACCGCAACCTGCCGGAGAAGACGGCCGAGGCCTTCGAGGACGGCTGGCTTCTGACCGGGGACATCGGCGAGCTCGACTCCGACGGGTACCTGAAGATCGTCGATCGCAAGAAGGAGCTAATCATCAGCGCGGCCGGCAAGAACATGTCGCCCGCGAACATCGAGGCGAAGATGAAGACCGCCAGCCCGCTGATCGGCCAGGTCGTCGCGATCGGCGATCGGCGACCGTTCAACGTCGCGCTGATCACGCTCGACCCCGACTTCGCGCCCGGCTGGGCCGCGAAGCAGGGCCTCGAAGGCAAGTCGCTGGAGGAGCTGGCATCGGAGCCGGCGGCGGTCGAGGCGGTTCAGGCCGCCGTCGATGAGGCCAACCTGAAGCTCTCACGGGTCGAGCAGGTCAAGAAGTTCAGGCTGTTGCCGACCGACTGGCTGCCCGGCGGGGACGAGCTCACCCCGACGATGAAGCTGAAGCGCAAGCCGATCGACCAGAAGTACGCGGCGGAGATCGAGCAGCTCTACGAGGGCTGAGCGGGTTCCGCGCCGGCCGACGCCGAGGGCAGGCAACGTCTTCAACGGCCGTTGCGGCGTCGTTGACATCAGAACGGGGCGACGGACGTATCCGCGAGGGCGGCGAGCGCGAGCGCAATCAGCGCGCCCGCGAACGCCGTCGTGACTACTGCGGGACCCGGGGAGCGGCGTTCTGGCTGCGGCCCGCGCATCAGGACCCAGAAATGCAGGACCGCCGTCTGCAGCAGATACAGGCCGAAGACCAGGGTGAGCCCGGCCTGCGCCGCCACGCCCCAGTCCCAGATCACCGAGGCGAGTCCGGCGAGGCCCCAGGCGAGGTTCGCCATCCCCACCTCGATCTGGAAGTTGTCGGTGCGGCCCAGGTCCCATCTCATCCTCGCCGCGTCCGAGCGGTGAAAGATCGAGTGGCGGACGAAGGAGACGACCCCGAGCAGGCCGACCGACCACAGGGCTACAGGCTCAATCGCCTGGGCGGCGCCGTCGGAGAGCTGGGAGGACCCCAGCGCGAGCCCGATGCCGCCCACCAGGTAGCCGAAGATCATCAGCAGGCGCGACGGGCGAGGGTCCGCGGCCGCGGTGGTTTGCCGAGGCTCCACGGCGAGGAGCGTACCGCTGTCATCATGTAGCCATGGCTTCCAAGCGCCAGATCTGGGTCAAGGACGTGCCGATCGGCGGCGGTGCGCCCGTTGCCGTGCAGACGATGACCAAGACCGAGACTGCCAACCTCGAGGCGACGATGGACCAGATCACCAAGGTCGCCGACGCCGGGGCCGACGTGGTGCGGGTCGCGGTACCGCGCGACAAGGACGTCGAGGCGCTGCGCACGATCGTCCTCCAGTCGCCGATTCCGGTGATCGCCGACATCCACTTCAACCACACCCTGGCGCTGAAGGCGATCGACGCCGGCGCCCACTGCATCCGCCTCAACCCGGGGAACATCGGCGGCCGCGAGAAGGTCGCCGAGGTGGCCGAGCGGGCAAACGCGGCGAACGTGCCGATGCGGATCGGGGTCAACTCCGGCTCGCTGCCGCGACACCTGCACGAGCTCGAGCGCTCGAACCCGGTCGAGGCGCTGGTCACCGCCGCGGGCGAGTTCGTCGAGCTGATGGAATCGCTTGACTTCGAGAACTTCAAGGTCTCGATCAAGTCGACGAACGTGCCCAACACGATCGCCGCCAACCGGCTGCTCTCCGAGCGCGTCCCGTATCCGATCCACCTCGGAATCACCGAGGCCGGAACCAAGTGGTCGGGGTCGCTGAAGTCCGCGGTCGGCCTGGGTACGCTGCTGGCCGACGGGGTTGGGGACACGATCCGGATCTCGCTCTCGACCTTCCACGCCGAGGAGGAGGTCAA
>JBDTSW010000080.1:0-10062 GCA_039930945.1 bacterium | reverse complement strand
TGTGAGGCGCGGACCGCCGCTCACATCACGGGATCTCGGTTCATAACGGTCCTAGGCGCGAGCGCTGCTGCTCCGCGCGAGAAGCGAGAGCCGCTGCGGCCCGAACACTCGGCATCAGCTCGAGCGCTGTCCATTCGACCGGATCGCGAATGCTTGCCTGCTTATGCGGCTGAGAGGAGTCGAACCTCCACGGCCCAGAAGGGCCACAAGGCCCTCAACCTTGCGCGTCTACCAGTTCCGCCACAGCCGCGGACGAGGAGGTGCGATTCTAGCCGCGCGGGCGCGGAGGGCGCCGACTTGCATCCGTCCGCCGGAGCCCGTACTCTACGAACGTGTGTTCTGGTCAGCCCAAGCGAGTCGCTGACTCCAACGACGCCGAGGAGGCCTAGGAGATGGACCTGACAAAGCGCCAGAAGGAGATCTTCGACTACATCAAGCGCTACGCGTCGAAGCAGGGGTACCCGCCCACGGTGCGCGAGATCGGCAAGGCCGTGGGCCTGACCTCGTCCTCGACGGTGCACGCGCATCTGGCGAACCTGGAGAAGATCGGCCTGCTGCGCCGCGACCCGACCAAGCCGCGGGCGATCGAGGTGCTCGTCGACAAGGCGCGCAAGGCGATCTCCGGCGGCGGCCTGCCCGTCCTCGGCCAGGTGGCCGCGGGCCAGCCGATCCTCGCCGAGGAGAACATCGAGGAATACGTCGAGATCCCGGAGGCGATCGGCGGCCCGGACAGCGATTACATCCTGCGGGTCAAGGGCGACTCGATGCGAGACGCAGGCATCCTCGAGGGCGATTTCGTCGTCGTCAAGTCGGCCGAGGACGCCTCCGACGGGGAGATCGTCGTGGCGCTGCTCGACGACGAGGCCACCGTGAAGCGCTTCTTCCGCGAGAAGGACCGGGTCCGACTGCAGCCCGAGAACAAGGCCTACAAGCCGATTCGCACCCGTGAAGCTCAGCTCATCGGGCGCGTCGTCGGAGTCTTCAGGAAGGTCGCGTAGCGATGAGCGCTGTCGCGACCAGGGAAGGGTCGGCCGGCATCGAGCTGCCGCAGCGGGTCGAGGCGTCTCCGCGCCTCTTCGACGACGGGTTGACGCTCGAGGACAGGATCCTCGGCGCCTGGGAGGACCTGGTCGTCGAGGGGCGCACCGCCTGCCCCGTCTGCGGCGGCTCGATGTCAGCCGACTCCGGCTGTTCGAGCTGCGGCTCCGAGCTGAGCTGACGCTCCCGCGCATGGCTTGACCCGCTGCGGCACACGGGCCTACAATTGATCGCGTAGGCCGTGCAGTCGCGGGAGGTGACTCTCGAGGAAAGTCCGGACACCACAGGGCACGACGGTCGGTTACCCCGACCCGGCGAAAGCCGCGGGAAAGTGGCACAGAGACAGACCGCCGATGGCGCGCCCACAGCTGAGGCGCGAACAGGCAAGGGTGAAACGGTGCGGTAAGAGCGCACCAGCGTCGCGGCGACGCGGCGGCTGGCCAAACCCCGTCAGGTGCAACCCCAAGCAGGATCGACGACCCGGCCCGGCGAGATCCAGGTGGGGGGCAGGGCTCCGATAGGAGCTCCGCCGAGGCTCAGGCCCCGGCGAGACAGATGACTGCACCCGACAGAATCCGGCTTACAGGCCTGCTAAGGGAAAGCCCCGCTTAGGCGGGGTTTTCCTATATGACCTCCGCCAGGGACTCGTCACGTCTTCGCCAGAACAGGCGACCCTGGGCGCCGAGGCACTCGGCGACGAGGCGTGCGTCGCTAGAGTCGAGGTCGTGGACGCCGACCCCGCTGACGCACCAACGGTCTCCGTTGACGATCGGTTCAGGGTGGTCATCGCCGGCGCCGGGGTAGCAGGGCTGGAGGCGCTGCTCGCCCTGCGTCACCTGTTGCGCAGCCAGGTGAGCATCGAGCTCGTCTCCGGTAGTCCCGAGTTCGTCTACCGTCCGCTTGCCCTCGCCGAGCCGTTCGGGCTGGGAGAGGCGACTCGCCTCCGGGTGGACGCGCTCGCCGCCAATCAGGGAGCGACCTTCCGGCCGGACCTGCTGGCGTCAGTCGATCCCGAAGGGCGGACCGTGACCACAGAATCAGGCCTCGAGCTGGGCTACGACGCCCTGCTTCTGGCGGTTGGGACTCGCGGTGTCGAGCAGCTGCCGGGCGCTTTGACATACGGCGGCGCGAGCGCCAACGACGCCTACCGCGGGCTTCTCGGCGAGCTGGAGTCCGGAGCGGCGACACGGGTGGTCTTCGCGGTCGCCGCTGGGCTGCATTGGGCACTGCCTCTGTACGAGCTGGCGCTCCTCACCGCTCACCATGCCCGCGAGCGCGGGCTGGACGGCGTCGAGCTGACGGTGGCAAGCGCCGAGTCCCGGCCGCTCGAGATGTTCGGCCGCCGAGCGGGCGAGGCCGTGGCAGCGCTCCTCCGAGAGGCTGGAGTCGGATTCCGGGGGGCGAGCGCCCCCAGTGCCGTCGAGCAAGAGGGGCTGGTCGTCTCCAGCGGCGATCTGTTGGCCGCCGATCGGGTCGTCGCCGTCCCACGCCTGGAGGTCGCGCCGATCCCAGGGATCCCCCAGGGGCCCGCCGGGTTCATCGGGACCGATCTGCAGATGAAGGTCGAGGGGCTCACGCGGGTGTACGCAGCGGGCGACGCGACCTGGTTTCCGATCAAGCAGGGCGGCCTCGCAGCGCAACAGGCCGACGTCGCTGCCACCTCGATCGCCGCCTGCGTGGACGCCGGGATCGAGAAGGCTCTGTTTCGCCCGGTCCTGCGTGGCGCCCTGCTGACCGGCGCGGCGCCGCTTTACGTCCGCTCCGAGGTTGGCGATCGCGCCGGGAGCTCAGCGGCCGGCGCTGCGCCGCTGTGGTGGCCGCCCAGCAAGATCGCCGCCCGCTACCTCTCGCCGTATCTGGCCGCGGGCGACGAGGGTCCAGGGCCTCCCCTGGACGATCTCCCTTCCCTGCACGGAGAGGAGCAGGCGGAGTTGGCCGCCGAGCATCAGGAGGCTGTCGAGCTCGCGCTCGCCGTCGCCGACGCGGACGCTCGTTGGAAGGACTACCGCGGCGCCCTGCGCTGGCTGGGGGTCGCGGAGCAGCTCAACCTAACCCTGCCCCCGGACTACGCGGAGAAGCGCCGCGCCTGGAGCGAGGCCATGCGGCTGATCGATTAGCCAGGCTTACAGGCCTGCTGACGGAGGAGCTCCCGCAAGGGGGTCTCTCCTATTCAGGGCCCCCGGCCGGCCTCGATCCGCTTCTTCCAGCGGCGCTGGCGGCGGCGCGCGTCGGACGTGAAGGCCGGGATCGCCCGCTGGGCGGCGTTCGGGAAGCTGGCGAACAGCCGCACGAACACGCCCCGCCAGCGAGGGATCGCGAGCACAGCGCGGGGCCGGTCGAGCAGGGCGACGACCCTGGGCGCCACCTGCTCGGCTCGCAGCAGCCGGCCCGAGAACGACGGCGCGGCGTCGGGGTCGTCGAGCTTGTCGGCGATCATCGGCGTCCAGATCCCGTCCGGGCAGACGGCCGAGACGTGCAGCTCGCGCAGGCCCTCGTGGCGGAGGTCGTGGAGCGTCCCCAGGCTGTAGCCGAGCGCGGCGTGCTTGCTGGCCGCGTACAGGGCCTCACCCGGCGGAGCGCCGAGCCCGGCCAGGGAGACGATGTTGATCACGTGCCCGCGCCGGGCGGGTCGCATCAGCTCGAGTGCGGCGACCGTTCCGTTGACGGTCCCCAGCGCGTTCACCTCGAACAGCAGCCGCCTGGTCTCCGGGTCGTGCTCCCAGGCTCGCCCGGTGACCAGCACACCCGCGTTGTTGACCCAGACCGCAAGCGTCCCTGCTCGCTCGGCGGTCTCACGGGCGACGGCGAGGCAAGCGTCGGCGTCGCGGACGTCGAGGGCCGAGGCGAAGGCGCCGCCGCCGATCTCGGCGGCGGTTGCGTCCGCCGCCGCGCCGTCGAGGTCGGTGACGTGGACGCTGAGCCCGCGGCGGCCGAGCGCGCGGGCGATTTCGAGCCCGAGCCCGCGACCCGCTCCGGTGACCACCGCTCCTGGCACGGTGGGGAGCCTATGGCGGGGGGCGGGGGCTTGCAGCGTCAAAGCCGGGAGCGTGAGGCGTCGATGCTGGAGAGGCATGGGCGAAGGCAGCAACCACTCGTGGGCGGCCCTGGTCGCGATCGTCGCCCTGACGGTCTCCGTGGCGGGCGCCCAGGCGAGCTCCGGCGGGGTCGGGCCCGGCGGCGGCGGGGGCAACGGCGGCGGCGGCGGAGGCTGCTCCCGAACCGAGTTCGGCAAGCGCACCCTCGAGCAGGGCGATTGCGGCACCGACGTCACCACGCTGAACTGGATCCTCAAGGCCAAGAGCTACGGCGTCCCCCTGCACAAGAACTTCAAGAGCCCGACCACGACCTCGGTCCGCGACTTCCAGCGCCGCAAGGACGTGCGCGCCAGCGGCGTGGTCAACAAGCGGACCCGCAACGAGCTGGTCGGCTCGATGCGTCGCCAGATGGCGAGCTGGTACGGGCCAGGCTTCTACGGCAACACCACCGCCTGCGGGCAGACGCTGAGAACGGACACGGTGGGCGTCGCCCACCGCAGCCTGTCGTGCGGCACCAAGGTCGTGATCGGCTACAGGGCCCGCTATCTCCGCACCCGGGTGATCGACCGCGGCCCCTTCGTCAAGCGACGCTACGAGCGCGACTGGGACCTCACCCATGGCGCCGCTCAGCGGCTCGGCTTCGAGGGCACGGACAAGGTCCGTGCCGCCCCGATCAAGTAGCTGCGGCTAGGCCGCGGCCGCCGGCAGCGCCGACTGGTCGATCTGGTCCTGTGGCAGCGCCGCCGCGTTCGCGATCAGCGTCTGGAACTCGCTGAGCGCGACGTGGGCGACCGCCTCGAGGATCTCCTCGTCGGTCCAGCCCGCCTCGCGCGCCTCCTCGCCGAGGTAGGGATCGGGGCGGCTGTCCGAGTCGAGCAACGCCTGCAGGAAGACCAGCAGGGCCGCCTGCTTGGGGTCGCCCGAGGTGAAGCTGCGCGCGCGCGAGACCTCGTCCAGCCCGAGGCCGGCCGCCCGCGCCGTGCGGGCGTGCTGCGCGACCGAGTAGGTGTCGTTGCGGCGCTCGGCCACCGCCAACGAGATCCGCTCGCGGGTGGCGCGGGCCAGCGTTCCCTCGCGAAGCTCGTGGCGCATCCGCGCGAACGCCCGCAGAGCGGCGGGCGAGCCCGCGAGCACGCCGATGAACTTGCTGATCTCGCCGCCGCCGGTGAGGACCCCGTTGAGGATCCTCTGGCTGCCCTCGGGAGCGGTGAGCTCGTCGTGGATGTCGAAGCGGCTGTAGTCCGTCTTGATCGTCATCTCATGCGCCTTTACTTTACTTTTAGCTTATTACTTACGTCTCGTAAGTTATAGCGAAGTCAGAGGCGGTCTGCAACCGCGAAGCGTAGAGTTGCGCGCTCCGAAACGACCGATGGAGACGAGCCATGGCAGACCGCCCCAAGACCGCAGCCGACGTCCTCAAGATCGTCAAGGATCGAGACGTCCGCTTCATCCGCCTGTGGTTCACCGACGTCCTCGGTCAGCTCAAGAGCTTCTCGATCAACCAGTCAGAGCTCACCGACGCCTTCGAGGGCGGCATGGGCTTCGACGGATCCTCGATCACGGGCTTCAACCCGATCGAGGAGTCAGACATGATCGCCATGCCCGACGCCTCCACCTTCGCCGTGGTGCCGTGGCGGTCGGAGGAGAAGGCGACGGCGCGGATGTTCTGCGACGTCAAGGTTCCCGGCGGCGAGCCCTACGAGGGTGATCCCCGCTGGATCATGCGCCGGGCGCTGCAGCGCGCTTCCGAGATGGGTTTCGACACCTACAACATCGGGCCGGAGCTGGAGTACTTCTACTTCAAGGGCGCGCGCCCGGAGGGCGGCATCCCGGAGATCCTCGACGAGGGCGGCTACTTCGACCTGACGACCCTCGACGCCGGCTCTGATGTCCGGCGCGAGACGATCCTCGCGCTCGAGCAGCTGGGGATCCACGTCGAGTACGCGCACCACGAGGTGGGCCCCTCCCAGCATGAGGTGGACATGCGCTACAAGGACGCGCTGGCGATGTCTGACGACTGCATGACCTACCGCATGGTGGTCAAGGAGTACGCGATGAAATACGGCTGGCACGCGACTTTCATGCCGAAGCCGCTGTTCGGCGAGAACGGGTCCGGGATGCACGTGCACCAGTCGCTGGCCAAGGACGGCCGCAACGCCTTCTTCGACGCCGACGACCAGTACTACCTCTCGCCGACGGCGAAGGCGTTCATCGCCGGCCAGCTCAAGCACGCGCGCGAGATCTCGCCGCTGTTCGCGCAGTGGGTGAACTCCTACAAGCGCCTGGTTCCCGGCTTCGAGGCGCCCGTCTATCTCGCCTGGTCGCGTCGCAACCGCTCGGCGCTGATCCGGGTGCCGCTGTACCACCCCGGCCAGGAGGGGGCGACCCGCGCCGAGCTGCGCTGCCCCGACCCGGCGTCCAATCCCTACCTGTGCTTCGCCGGCATGCTGCACGCCGGGCTCGAGGGGATCGAGCAGGGCTACGAGCTGCCCGAGCCGATGGAGCAGAACCTCTATCACCTGACCCCCGAGGAGCGCCAGCAGCGCGGGATCCAGCAGCTTCCCGAGACGCTCGGCGAGGCGATCGAGGTCGCGGCCGACTCGGAGCTGGTCCTGCGGGTGCTCGGTGAGCACACCTTCAAGCGCTTCATCGAGATCAAGCGCCAGGAGTGGGAGGACTACCGCGTCCAGGTGACTCCCTGGGAGATCGAGCGCTTCCTGCCGGTGCTCTGACCTATGTCGCGGATAGCGTGGCCGGGGCGTCCAGGCGAGACACGCCAGGCTCAAGCAGGAGTCAAGACGGCGCCGAAAGGGCAGATGTGGCGGTGGTTCCGAGGTACGACGGA
Source organism: bacterium (assembly GCA_039930945.1). Lineage (GTDB taxonomy): Bacteria > Actinomycetota > Thermoleophilia > Solirubrobacterales > 70-9 > JBDTSW01. The sequence continues at coordinate 3,144 of JBDTSW010000080.1, read as the reverse complement.
CAGTTCGGGCGAACCCAGGCGGAGAAGCTGTTGTGGCGGGCAGGCTTCGGAGGTGGCGCCGACGACGCCGACAGGCTCGCGGCGAAGGGCCTGAACTCGGCGATCCGCTCGCTGACGCGACCGGCGAAGACGGGGCTGAAGGGCCCGAGGCCGAAGGACGACGGCGACCCGCTGGCGCCCAACGACTCCTACGGCCACGACGTCCTCTACTGGCTCGATCGCATGGTGCGCACGCAGGCGCCCCTGATCGAGCGGATGGCGCTGATCTGGCACGACTGGTTCGCCACCGGCGACGTCGGCTCGCAGAAGTTGTCGCTGAAGCAGGTGAAGCGATCCCGGCAAGGCGACCATCGACTTCTTCAACGCCGGCGGTGACGAGCAGGACGAGCTGAAGCTGAAGCTCCGCAAGCGCTCCAGGTACGTGCTCTGGTGTGCGATCGCCGATCATCGCGACCAAGGCATGGAGGCCCGGCTGAAGGTGCGGAAGCGCTAGCGGCGGGCGCTCAACGGTCGCGCAGGCGCTGGAGGGCGCCGGCCGCCGCGGTGCGGGCGTTGACGGCGCCCAGCATCGCCTTCTCACCGACCGAGCCCGCCGCAGGCATCGCGCCCATCTGGCGAGCCATCTCGGTGGCGTTGGTGTAGGCGCGGTTGTCGACGATCTCGCCGTCTGAGATCGTCAGCAGGTCGAGGCCCTCGAGCTCGACCGTGGCGCCGGTGGGGTTGAGGCCCTCGAACTTGCCCGGCCCCGCAAAGGTGCCGGTGGCGTGCCAGCGAACGGCCGCCTTGTCGCCGTAGGCGACCATGTCGGTCGCCTCCATGACGAAGTCCGGGAAGGCGCGGAACAGCCCTCCGAACCACCTCTTCAGATCCTCCGGCACACGCAGTGTCGCCATCCCGTAGAGGTAGCCGAGGCTGCCGGGCTTCCAGCAGGCGGCCATCGCCTCGACGTCGCGAGCCTTGATCGCGTCGAAGTACGCGGTCGCGACCTGCTTCGCGCTCCCCGCTTTCTTCTTCGGCTTCGCGGTCTTCTTCGAGGCGGTGACCATCGACGGCACCTTACCCGGCCGCGTCGCCGAGCAGCCGAGAGAGCTCTGTCGGGGCTGTGACCGGCTGCCGACAGGCGAAGCCTTCGCAGACGTAGGCAGCGGCGCGGCCGTCGACGGCGGTGCGCCCGGCCATCAGCTCGGGTCGCTCCGTTCCCTGCTCGCCGCCGGCGACGACGGCGTGCGGGCGCAGCCGCGAGCGCACCACGGCCGCCAGCTCCCCGACCTCGCCTCCGGCCGGGGCTGCGAGAGCCACTTCCGTGACGGCGGCCAGGTGGAAATCGATCGCGCGCAGCAGGTGTGCCACCGCCTGCGGGTGCGCGGCCGCGAGCCGCTGGAGCAGGAGGAAGACCGAGACGGCGTGACGCTCGTATGAGCGCTCGCCCGTGAGCGCGGCCAGCCGCAACAGGCCGAAGGCGGCGGCGGAGTTGCCCGACGGGATCGGGTGGTCGTCGGCGTCCTTGCGGCGGGCTACCAGCTCCTCGTGGTCGTGGGAGGTGGTGAAGAACCCGCCGTTGTCGGGATCGGCGAAGCGCTCGACCATCGCCTCGGCGGTCTCGCGCGCGGCGTCGAACCAGCGGACGTCGAAGGTCGATTCGTACAGGGTCAGCAGGGCCTCGAGCAGGTAGGCGTGGTCCTCGAGGTAGGCGTTCAGGCGCCCCTCGCCGTCCTTCCAGGTGCGCAGCAGGCGCCCGGAGGCGTCACGCATGCGCTCCTGGATGAACTCGGCGCAGGCGACGGCGGCCTCGGTGTAGTCCGGGCGCCCGAGGGCGGCGCCGGCTTCGGCGAGCGCGCCCACCATCAGCGCGTTCCAGGAGAGGATCCGCTTGTCGTCGAGATCCGGCCAAGCCCGCCTGGACCGGATCTCATAGAGCACCTCCCGGGCGCGGGCCAGGTCCTCGGGCCCGGGCGCGTCCGGCCCGCCGGGCAGGTGAAGGATGTTGCGGCCCTCGAAGTTCCCGGCCTCGCTGATGCCCCAATGGGCGAGGATCGCCTCGGAGTCGGCGCCGAGTCCCGCCTGGTCGAGCGCCGCGGTCAGCTCGTCGCGGGTCCAGACGTAGAAGCGGCCCTCCTCGCCCTCGGAGTCGGCGTCGAGCGCCGAGTAGAAGCCGCCTTCGGGCCCGCGCATCTCGCGCAGCGCCCAGTCGAGGATGTCCTCGCAGGTCGCCCGCCAGCGCTCGTTGCCGGTCTGCTGCCAACCGTGCAGGTAGGCGCCGGCGAGCAGGGCGTTGTCATAGAGCATCTTCTCGAAGTGGGGGACCAGCCAGTCGGCGTCCACCGAATAGCGGGCGAAGCCGCCGCCGAGCTGGTCGTGGATGCCCCCGCAGGCCATCGCATCGAGCGTGGTTGCGACGATCTCGCGCTCGCCGCGGGCCATCAGGAACTCCAGCGCCGAGGCCGGCGGGAACTTGGGCGCGCCGCCGAAGCCGCCCCGATCCAGGTCGGCTGCCTCGCGGAGACCCCGCTCCGCGGCCGCCAGCAGTTCCTCATCGGGCTCCTGGTCGCTGGGGCTGATCCGGCCCACCGCGCCGAGCTGGCGGCGGATCTGCCCCGTGGTCTCCGCGATCCGCTGGCGCTGAGTGCGCCACGATTCGGCAACCGCCTCGATCACCATCCGAAAGCTGGGCATCCCCTGGCGGGGCTCTGGCGGGAAGTAGGTGCCGCCGTAGAAGGGGACGCCCTCGGGGTCGCAGAAGGCCGTCAACGGCCAGCCGCCCTGCCCGGTCATCCCCTGCACGGCCTCCATGTAGATCGCGTCGACGTCGGGGCGCTCCTCGCGGTCGACCTTGACCGGGACGAAGTGCTCGTTCATGAAGGCGGCGGTCTCCGGGTCCTCGAACGACTCCCGCTCCATCACGTGGCACCAGTGGCACGCCGAGTAGCCGATCGAGAGCAGGATCGGGCGGTCCTCGGAGCGGGCCAGCTCGAGCGCCTCGCTGCCCCACGGACGCCAGTCCACGGGGTTGTCGCGATGCTGGAGGAGGTAGGGGCTGGTTTCCTGGGCGAGGCGGTTCGCCATCCCGGATCAGGCTACCCGTGCGGCCGCATTCGGCGTCCTCTGCGCAACAAAGGCGCCAGCCGCCGGCAGGGAGGGCCCTAG
>JBDTSW010000079.1:0-10412 GCA_039930945.1 bacterium | reverse complement strand
GCGGGCGGCGGCGCAGATCGCGTCGACCGGGTTGTAGGGGTCCTTGCGGCCGTCGTCGTTGGCGTCGACGCCGTAGGCCTTCCAGGTGGCCGGCATGAACTGCATCCAGCCCAGGGCTCCGGCGGTGGAGACGTTGAGGTTGGTGCCGAAGGCCGTCTCGATGCGGTTGATCGAGGCCAGGACCTGCCAGGGGATCCCGTACTGGGTCCCGCAGGCCTGGTAGATCGGCAGCAGGAAGGGCGGGATCGAGAACTGGTCGATGACGAAGTTGGGGACTCCGATCGGCGCCGAGCCGAAGTCGGCGACCGTGAGGCCGGGGTTGGCATCGGTCGGCGAGCCGTCCGCGTTGCGAGCGGGGGTCTCGGCGGGTGGCTGGGAACCGCCGCCGCCGCCGCCGTGGCCGGCGCCACCGCGGCCGCCGCCATGTTCACCGCGGCCGCCGTCGTTGCCGCCGCCGCGCCCGCCGGAGCCGTCGCCGCCGGGGTCGTCGCCGCCGTCTGCCGGCGGCTCCTCGCCGCCGCCAGTCATCGGCGGGTCATCGGAGACGGGCTGCAGGCCGGCCCCCTTCTCGGAGTCGTCGAGGGGGCCGTCACACTGGTCGTCGGCGTCGTCGGTCTTGCCGTCCTCGTCGTCGTCGATCTCGTTCGAGCACTGGGGAAGATCCTCGAGGGCAGGGAGGTCCTGACCGCCGGGGAGGTTGACCTCGACGGCGGCGCTGGAGGTGTCGAGCAGGTCGGCGGCCTGTCGCCTGGCGCCCGCGGTTGCCGCAAGCACAAGCACGCCAAACATGGCGAGCGCAATCATGAGCAGAAAATGCTTTCTCATCCCGAAAAACCTGTGTGGGCGCAGCGCCCCTGCCGGCCCTTCATCGTGGTGCCGGTGGAGAACTTGCCCGAACCCAAAACGCTACTCGGTCCCCTCGTGGTTTGCAAAACGTTCTGCCGGCATCGAAACCGTACTTCAATCCGTCGGATCGAAGCGGCTGACGACGCCTGACTTAACCCTGACCAAACAATCGACAGCAACGCCCGACTTCTTGAAGGTTTCGCGATCCCGGGCTAGGCTGGCCGGGATCTGCAGCAACGACGCCTGAGGGAGGGCCCGGTGACCGAGTCAGAGGATCGCAGCGGAATCAGGGCCAAGAGCGAGGAGGCGTTGGGCGATCTCGCGCAGGCGCTGCTCGACAACCCCGTTCTCAGCCAAGCGCTGTCGCGAGCGCTGGGGGCGGGCGAGCGCGCCGCACAGGCGCAGCGAAGCGCGTTGAGCGCCGTCGGCATGCCCGCGGCGGCCGACGTCGAGCGCCTGGAGCGGCGGCTGCGGTCGCTCTCCGGGCGCCTGGAGGAGCTCGAGGATCGCCTCGACGATCTCGCCGGCGAGCTCGCGGGCCTGCGCCGCCAGGTCTCCGACGCGCCCACCATCTCCTCCGATCAGGGCAGTCTCAGGGTCCCCGAAGGCGGAGGCTGATCGGCCCCCGGGGCCGGCGACGCGGCGAGCGCCGCCGCCCCCGCGCGGGCCAGCTCGATCGAGGCCGCCTCGACCGCGTCGTCGCCAAGCGCCCGGCCGTCGGCGGAGCGCGTCACCACCAGGCCGCTGGCGATCGCCAGTCCTGGCCTGGTGCCGAGCGCAAGCGCGGGCGCCGTGCCCAGGTCGACCGCCCGGGCGCCGGCCGCGAGCCACTCCCGATCGCGCTCCGAGCCGCTCGGGTCGTAGTAGAGATCGGTGCTGGCGACGGTCGCGGCGCGAACGTCGGCCGGTCCGGCCATCAGTGCCTCTGTGAGCGCCCGGTCGGCCTCGACGGGCAGCTTTACGCCGAGCGCCGCGCTGGTCCCGTCGAGGCCGATCGCCGCGTCGGCGGCCAGCAGGTCTCCCGGCTCGAGCGCCGGCGCCAGGGCCCGGCAGGTGCCGATGCGGATCGCCCGGCGCACCCCAATCGAGGCGAGCTCGGTTAGCACCACCGCGACGCTCGGCCCGCCGAGGCCGGTCGCCTGGATCGTCAGCGGCCTGCCGCCCGCCGTCGCGCCGCTGTAGCCCCAGAGGCCGCGAGCGTGGTTGGCCATCCGGGGCGCCTCGAGCAGGGCCTGGGCGAGCGCGAGCGCGCGCCCCGGGTCGCCGGGGAGCAGGGCATCGGCGGCGATCGAGGCACAGGGGCGGAGGTGGTCGGCCATCGCTCAACTAAGCTTCCCAGCCTTGAACGACGGTCGCGAAGACACCAGCGACCGCGGCGTCGGCGACGCCCTCCGGGAGGCGATCGAGCGCACCCTGCAGGCGACCGCCGGTTCGGCCGCGGGCACCCGCGAGCGCGCGGCCGACCTGGTCGACGAGGTCGCGCGCCGGGGACGCGAGGCGCGCGACGACATCACCCGGCGGGGCCAGGTTGCCGGCGCCGGGCTGGCGCGGCGTGGCCAGGACGCCGGCGCCGAGCTGGCGCGGCGGATCGAGCACCTCGAGCGTCGGCTGGCGGAGGTCGAGGAGAGCCTGCGCCCCGAGACCGGGGGACAAGACCGGGGCGGGGGAGAGGAACCGGGCGCCGACCCAAAGCCTAACTCTAAGGGTGAGGATTAGATAATGGGCCGCCGGGTTGTGATCACCGGTGTCTCGAGCCGGTCGGGATCCGAGATCGCCCAGCGGCTCGAGCGCGACCCCGAGGTCTCCTATCTGGCCGGAATCGACAACCGGCCGCCGGCAACCGAGCTCGAGCGCACCGAGTTCATCGAGGTCGACATCCGCAACCCGGTGCTTTCGCGGATCCTGGCTTCGACCGACGCCGACACCGTCGTCCACTGCGGCATCCTCTTCCATCCCGAGCCCGGGAAGCCGGCGCGGATGCTGCACGACATCAACGTGATCGGCACGCTGCAGCTGCTCGCCGCCTGCGAGCGGACCGAGGCGCTGCAGCGGGTGATCGTCCGCGGCTCGGGGGCCATCTACGGCTGCGAGGGCGCCGCCCCCCTGTTCTTCACCGAGGAGCTCGCCGGGCAGGCGCCGCTGCGCACGCGCTTCCAGCGCGACATCTCCGAGCTCGAGCGGTACTTCTCCAACCCCGCCCGCCGCCACCCGGCGATCACCTGCTGCATGCTGCGTGCATGCTGCGCTACCAGCCCGAGATCGGCCCGGACCTCGACACGCCGTTGGCGCGCTACCTGTCGCTGCCGGTGGTCCCGACCCAGCTCGGCTTCGACCCCCGCCTGCAGCTGATCCACACCGACGACGCCACCGCGGCCCTGCTGGCCGCGATCCGAAACCCGGTACGCGGCGTGGTCAACGTCGCCCCCAGCGGCGCGATCTCGCTCAGCCGCACGCTTCGGCTGGCGCGACGTCCGTCGCTGCCGGTCCCGCACCCGCTGTTCGAGTCGGCGCTGACCCGGCTCGGGGATCGGCTCGGCACCGGCGCGCTCTACGGTGACGCGGTGCGCTTCCTGCGCTTCGGCCGCGGGGTCGACAACTCGCGCCTGATCGAGGAGGTCGGCTTCGAGCCCGCATCCGACGCCGAGGCCACGGTGCGGGCGTTCGCCGCCAGCCTGCGAGGGCGCAAGCTGGGCCCGTCCCTGCACCCCGGCACGCTGGTGGACCGCTTCGCCGGAGCATCGCGATGAGCCCGTCAGCCGTACGCGCCCAAGCGCCCGAGGCCTTGGCGGACTTCCTCCGCCGGCTGCGCCTCGAAGTCGAGGGCGGGCTCGATCCGCTCAGCGCCGCCGAGACGGCGGCGACGGCAGTTCCGGAGCGCCTGCGGGGCGCCCTCGAGGTGCTCGCTCGCAGGGCCCGGGGCGAGTACGACGAGGACGAGTGGGGCTTCGACTCAGACTACGCCGAGGCCGTCTATCCGGTGTTCGAGTTCCTCTACGACATCTGGTGGAGGGTCGAGGCCACGGGGGTGCGCAACGTCCCCGCCCACGGCCGCGGGCTGCTGGTTTCCAATCACGCCGGCTCGCTCTTCCCCTTCGACGCTTCGATGATTCTCGGCGCGATCATGAAGGAGCACCCGTTGCCGCGGTGGGCCAGGTTCATGGTCCTGGACTGGGCCTTCTCGCTGCCCTTCCTGTCGTCGTTCATGCGCCGGGTCGGCGGCGTCCCTGCAAGCCCCTTCAACGCGATCCGCCTGCTGCGCCAGGAGGAGCTGGTGATGGCCTTCCCCGAGGGCGTCAAGGGGACCGGCAAGCCCTTCTCCGAGCGCTACAGGCTGCAGCGGTTCGGGCGGGGCGGTTTCGTCGAGGTGGCGCTGCGCACCGGCGCGCCGATCATCCCGGTCGCGGTCGTCGGCTCCGAGGAGATCTACCCGAAGCTGGCCGAGAGCCGCATTCTCGCCCGCGCGGTCGGCGCGCCGTTCGTGCCGATCACGCCCACCTTCCCCTGGCTCGGGGCGGCGGGGCTGATCCCGTTGCCCTCGCGCTGGCGGATCGAGTTCTGCGAGCCGATCGACCTCGGCGGGCACGGCCCCGACGCGGCCGAGGACCGGCGGCTCGTCGTCGACGTCTCCGAGCAGGTTCGCGAGACGATCCAGCAGAAGCTCCACACCAACCTCGCCCAGCGCCCCTCGGCGTTCCTCTGACTGGATGGGTGGTCCCAGGCCCCCATAGACTTGCCCGATGGGCAGCACGCTGGCCTTGCAGGGAGATCGGGGCGAAGGCCCGGCGATCCGCTCGCGCGCAGAGTTGCGCGAGCTCTTGGACCGGACGCTGCAGGCCGTGGACTCCGACGACTTCGCCGGCCCGCTGCTTCGCGGCGTCGGCCTCAGCGTTCGCTTCGAGATCCCGAATCTCGACCTGGTGCTCAACGTCGCGCCGAGCGTTGATCCCGACCACCACCTTCGCTGGGAGTTCGCGGACGACCGCAGCTTCGACCCCAAGCTCGAGCTGACGATGGACTCCGAGGTCGCCAACGCCTACCTGCAGGGCCGCGAGAGCCTGGCGATCGGGATCGCCCGCCGCCACGTCCGCTTCGACGGCAGGGCGAATGCGGCGCTTCTGTACGTGCCCGCGCTGCGCCTGGTCTGCGAGCACTACCGGCGGATCGTCAACGCCTCCCACCCGGACCGAGCCGCCGCCGCAGGCCGTTGACTGCCCGCCGGGGCGGGCGCAGCGACGAGACCATGGCCGACGACGTCATCTCCCTCAGCGAGGCCGCTCGCATCTCCGGCGTCTCCTCCTCGACGCTGAAGCGCTGGGCCGAGAAGCGAGTCGTGCCGGTGAGCGGGGGTCGCTGGACCCGCGCCGCCGCCGCCCAGGCCCGCGTGGTCGCGAGGATGCGCGAGCGGGGGCATTCGCTCGGCGAGCTTCGCCGGGCCGTCCGCGACGGCCGGCTCGCGTTCGGCTACGTCGAGGACCTCCTGCCCGAGACCCACCGCGTCCACAGCCCGGCCGAGGCCGCGGAGCGGTCCGGGCTCGAGCAGGAGCTGATCGAGCGGATCATGTCCCTGCTGGGCACACCCACCGCGCTCGAGGGAACGCTGAGCGAGGGGGACGCCGCGGCGATGTCGCTGATCGCCGAGGTGCTGAAGGCGGGCTTCCCCCTGGTGGCGGTGCTGCAACTGGTCCGCGTCTACGCGCAGTCGATCCGCAAGATCTCCGAGGCCGAGGTGCGGGTCTTCCACCAGTACGTGCACCAGCCGCTGATCCGCCAGGGCGTGGACGCGCTGGAGATGGCCGAGGAGATGGAGGGGCTCGTCCGCGACCTGCTGCCGCTGACCTCGCCGCTGATGGAGTACGTGCACCAGCGCTATCTCCGCTTCTATATGGAGCAGGACGTGGTCGGCCACATGGAGGCCGAGTTGGATCCGGGAACGTTGGGGCGAGTGAAGATGGCGTTCTGCTTCGTCGACCTCACCGGGTTCACCCGCTACACCGAGGAGGAGGGCGACGAGGAGGCGCTCGACCTGGTCGAGCGCTTCGTCGAGACCGTCGAGGCGACGCTGCCGAGCAAGGCCCTGATCGTGAAGACGATCGGCGACGAGGTGATGATCGTCTCACCCGAGCCCGGGGCGTTGACCGAGTGGGCCGTCGGCTTCCTCGGCCTCTTCCCCGAGCGCCCGCAGCCGCGCGTCGGATTGCACTACGGCAACGCCGTGTACCGCGACGGCGACTACTTCGGCAACGACGTCAACCTGACCCACCGCGTCGTCGCCCGCGCGCTCGGCGGCGAGGTGATGGTGACCACGGCGGTCGTCGACGGGATCGGCAGATCTGACTACCTCAAGTTCGACCCGATCGGCCGCGTGGACCTGAAGGGCCTGTCGGAGGCGGTCGAGCTGTTCGTCGCCGGGGCGCCCGACCCGCAGGGGTAGCGGGGCGGGGGAATGCCGGGTGACGCGCGGCGTAAGATCGCCGGCGTGGTCAGCAAAGGAGAGGCGCTTGCCGAGCTTGCCTCGGAGATGATCGACACGGGCTTGGTGGAGCGTGGCGCGTCCGCCGTGGTGCTGATCTCCGGCGGGCCCGACTCGGCCTGCGCCGCCGGCGGGCTCGCCAGGGCGCTCGGCCCCGGGGAGGTTCATGCGCTGCACGTCAACTACGGGCTGCGCGATGCGGCCCGCGCCGACGAGCGCGTCTGCCGTGAGCTTTGCGCCAAGCTGCGCATCGACCTCCACGTGGAGCGGCCGACCCTCGGCGAGGGCAACCTCCAGGCTGCGGCTCGCGAGGCCCGCTACTCGGCGGCCGAGCGCCTGCGTGCCCGAGCCGGGGCCGCCGCGGTGGTCACCGGGCACACCCGCACCGACCTGGCGGAGACCCTCCTCTACCGCCTCGCGGTCTCACCCGGCACCCGCGGCCTGCTCGGCCTGGCGCCGCGCAGCGGCCAAGTGGTGCGCCCGCTGCTGGGCTTCGATCGCACCCGCACCCGCGAGCTGGCGATCGCCGCCGGCCTGCCATTCGCCGACGACGAGTCCAATCATGACCTGGCGTTCGCCCGCAACCGGCTCCGGGCCCAGGTCCTGCCGGTGCTGCGCGAGCTCAGCGGCGCCGCCGAGCGCAACATCGCCGAGACCCGCGCCGAGCTTGCCGAGGAGGCGACCTTGCTCGAGCGGGTCGTGCTCGAGGCGCTTTGCGAGATGGGTGCCCCCGCGGGTGCCGTCTCGGTCGGCGCCGCGGAGGTGGCCGGGCGCGAGCCGGCGCTGCGACGGCTCTGCCTGCGAGCGCTCGCCGAGCGCGCCGCCGGGCGGCCGGTGGCGCTGGGCCGGGCGCGCGCGGCCGAGATCACCCGCCTCGCGTCTCGTCCCCAGGGAGGAGAGGTCGACCTCGGCGGTGGCCTGCGCGCGGTCTGCGAGAGCGGGATGATCGGCTTCGCCACCTCCTCCGAGGTCGAGGCGGCGCCACAGCCGGTGGCCCTGCGCCTGCCCGGCAGGGCTCGGGTCGGGCGCTGGGAGGTGCGGGCGGAGATCCATCCGGCCCCGGTGGACGCCGCCGGGCCCGAGCTGGCGACGCTCGACGCCGCCGCGCTGGCCGGGGAGATCGAGGTGCGCACCTGGCGCCAGGGCGACCGCATGCGCCCACTCGGCATGGAGGGCACGAAGACGCTGGGCGACCTGTTCAGCGAGGGCGGCGTCCCGCGCTCGGCCCGTCACAGCGTGCCGGTGGTCACCGTGGGCGGCGATGTCGCCTGGGTCGCGGGAGTCGCCGTCGGCGATCGCTTCAAGCTCGATCGAGACACCCAGGAGGTCGTGGTGCTGAGCGCCCACCTCTCCGACGAAGGCACGAAGTGAACGAACCCGCCGAAACCGGACGCGAAGGCGAGGATTCCCGCGGCAGTGATTCCGGCGCAATCGGCGAGGTGTTGGTCTCGACCGAGCAACTGCAGGACAGGGTGAAGGCGCTCGGCGCCGAGATCAGCCGGGACTATGAGGGCAGGGACCTGCTGCTGATCGGGGTGCTGAAGGGCGCCGTGCCCTTCCTGGCCGACCTCATGCGCGAGCTCGAGATCGACTGCGAGGTCGACTTCATGGCCGTCTCCAGCTACGGGTCCGCGACCGATTCCTCAGGCGTGGTACGGATCCTCAAGGATCTCGAGGCGGCGATCGAGGGCCGCGATGTCCTCCTGATCGAGGACATCATCGACTCGGGCCTCACCCTCCACTATCTGGTCAAGAACCTGAGGGCCCGCAACCCGGCCTCGCTGGAGGTGTGCGCCCTGCTGACCAAGCCCGATCGCCGGCGGGTGGACCTGCCGATTCGCTACGTCGGCTTCGAGATCGCGAATCGGTTCGCGATCGGCTACGGCCTCGACCACGATCAGCGCTACCGAAATCTCCGCTACGTCGCCGTCCTCGACGATTGACGGAGCCCGGTCTCGAGCGGTGAGACACCCGGCCCGGCCGCCCGCAGTCATCCACGAGTGGCTGATCGGTGCTGGTAGGCTGAACTGCGGGCCGTTAGGCCCTTGACCATGCCCAAAAGGCCCCGCTGGCAGGCGGCGATTATCCAGAGATGATGAGACGGTTCTTCCGAAGCGCGGCGTTTCCGATCCTGATCGTGATCGTGCTGGCGTTCTTCGCCCAGCGGCTGATCAGCCCAGGCGAAACCGAGGATCCGCCCACCTACAACGAGTTCATCTCGCAGATCGAGAACGACCCGGGCTCGATTCAGTCGGTCACGCTGGCGCCGAAGTCGCAGACCGCCAAGGTGGTCGAGTCGAACGACGAGGAGTACTCGACCGGCTACCCGCCGAACACCGAGGAGTCGCTGGTCAACACCCTGCGGCGCAACGACATCGAGACCGATGTCGAGGGCACGGGCGGGTCCAGCATCCTCGGCGTCCTCACCTACATCCTTCCCTTCCTGCTGTTCCTCGGCTTCTGGATCTTCCTGATGAACCAGATGCAGGGCGGTGGCTCGCGGGTGATGAGCTTCGGCAAGTCGCGCGCCAAGCGGATGTCGGTCGACGCTCCCAAGATCACCTTCCGCGACGTCGCCGGGGTCGACGAGGCCGTGCAGGAGCTGCACGAGATCAAGGAGTTTCTCGAGAACCCGAAGAAGTTCCAGGCGCTGGGCGCGCGCATCCCCAAGGGGGTGCTCCTCTACGGCCCGCCCGGCACCGGCAAGACCCTGCTCGCCCGCGCCGTCGCCGGCGAGGCCGGCGTGCCCTTTTTCTCGATCTCGGGCTCGGACTTCGTCGAGATGTTCGTCGGAGTCGGCGCCAGCCGCGTCCGCGACCTCTTCGAGCAGGCCAAGCAGAGCTCCCCCTGCATCATCTTCATGGACGAGATCGACGCCGTCGGCCGCCATCGCGGCGCCGGCATGGGCGGCGGTCACGACGAGCGCGAGCAGACGTTGAACCAGCTGCTGGTCGAGATGGACGGCTTCGAGATGAAGGACAACATCATCCTCATCGCCGCCACCAACCGCCCCGACATCCTCGATCCGGCGCTGCTGCGCCCGGGCCGCTTCGACCGCCAGGTCGTCGTCGACCGGCCCGACCGCCGCGGCCGCCGCAAGATCCTCGAGGTCCACACCCGCGGCAAGCCGCTTGCCCACGAGCTCGACCTCGACACCCTGGCGGCGCAGACCCCGGGGTTCACCGGCGCCGACCTCGCCAACCTGATCAACGAGGCCGCGCTGCTGACGGCCCGGACGGGCAAGCGCGAGATCACGATGGTGGAGCTCGAGGAGGGGATCATGCGCGTGATCGCCGGCCCCGAGAAGAAGACCCGGGTGATGTCGGAGAAGGAGCGCCTGATCACCGCCTACCACGAGCTCGGGCACGCGATCGTCGGCCACCTGCTGCCCAACTGCGACCCGGTCCACAAGGTCTCGATCATCAGTCGCGGCCAGGCCCTGGGGTACACGATCTCGCTGCCGACCGAGGACAAGTTCCTGACCACCCGCGCCGAGTTGACCGACACGATGGCGATGACCCTGGGCGGTCGAGCCGCCGAGGAGATCGTCTTCTCCGAGATCACCACCGGCGCCTCCAACGACCTCGAGAAGGTCACCGAGACCGCCAAGGGCATGGTCATGCGCTTCGGCATGTCCGAGCGCCTCGGGCCCAGGGTCTTCGGCCATGATCGCTCGCAGCCCTTCCTCGGGCGCGAGTTCTCCGCCGAGCCCGACTACTCCGACGAGATCGCGCGCGAGATCGACGACGAGATCCGCCGGATCGTCGAGGAGGCCCACCAGACCGCCAGGACCATCCTCGAGGAGAACAAGGAGAAGCTGGAGCGGATCTCCGAGATCCTGCTCGAGCGCGAGACGATCGACGCCGATCAGTTCGTGAAGCTGCTCGAGGGCGCCGCAATCGAGGACGTCTTCGACGCCGAAGACGCCGAGGAGGCCGCCGAGCCCGAGCCGGAGCCCGAGGCCGAGCGCCGTGCCGGCCGTGAGGGGCCTCGCCCGATGCCGCATCCCCGCCCGGGCTTCGCCGGCGGCGGCGCCGAGATGCGGGCCGACGACAACGACTAGCTGTCCGCGGGTCCTGTCGCGGGCCGGGGCTTG
>JBDTSW010000078.1:0-10624 GCA_039930945.1 bacterium | reverse complement strand
GCAGCTTCGGCAGCGTGATCATCTTCATGTACTTGCAGAAGGCCATCCGGTTGGCCTCGACGAGGCGCGCTTGGGGAGCGGCCTGCTGCAGTGGGTAGAGCATCCCGTTCTCGGTGGCGACGATGAACTCGCCCTCGGGGTTGGCCTCGACGTGGCGCAGCATCCCCGAGGTCGAGAGGACGTGCACGCCCTCGGGGTCGATGTCGCCCGAGGCGACGTACTCCATCGCCTGGGTCGTGCAGCCACACTCGGGGTGGATCAGGAACTCGGCGCCCGGGTGCTCGGCGCGGGTGTGCTCGATGTCGTCGGGGCGGATGCCGGCGTGGACGTGGCACTCGCCGTCCCAGACATGGAAGCGCGCGTAGCGCTGCGGGTCGTCGGGCAGGCCGAGCTCGCGGGCGACGAATGCGCCCAGCCACATGTCCGGACCAAACAGGATCTCGGTCTCGGGCCCGTGCTCGCGCCAGATGTGCTCGACCACCTTGACCGCGTTCGACGAGGTGCAGCAGTAGTCGGTCTCGGCCTTGACCTCGGCCGAGGTGTTGACGTACATCACCACCACCGCCCCCGGATGCTCGGCCTTCCAGGCTCGCAGCTGCTCGGCGTCGATCGAGTCCGAGAGCGAGCAGCCGGCGTCGAGGTCGGGAATCAGGACCGTCTTGGAGGGCGACAGGACCGACGCGGTCTCGGCCATGAAGTGGACGCCGCAGAAGGCGATCACGTCGGCCTCGGTCGCCGCCGCCTCGCGCGAGAGCTGCAGCGAGTCGCCGGTGAGGTTGGCGACGTCCTGGACCTCGGGCACCTGGTAGTTGTGGGCGAGGATGACGGCGTCGCGCTCGGCCGCGAGCGCGCGCACCTCGGCCGAGAGGCGCTCGACATCCTCCCGGGAGAGATCCGGGGCGCCGTTGGTGGGCTGGAGTGTCGGCAGGCTTCGCATCCCGCTTCCTTTCCGATGTTCGCCGGGTCCTTGGACCTGGGCGAATGACCTTTCTAAAGTCTACCGACCGTGCCGGAGCTGCCAGAGGTCGAGATCACCGCCCGCAGGCTGGGTGCGGCCCTGGCGGGGACCGAGGTCGAGTCGACGCTGTCACCCGGGATGGTTGCGCTGAAGGCCGTCGATCCGCCGCTCTCGGCGCTGGTCGGGTACACGCTCACGGGGGTAAGGCGGATCGGCAAGATGCTCGTCGTCGAGTTCGAGCCCGAAGGGGGCGTACGGCTCGACCTCTTGATTCACCTGATGTCGGCGGGGCGCCTCCAGGCCTTCGACAAGCGAGCGGCGCTCAAAGACCGCCGCTCGCGCCTGCTCATCCGCCTCGCCGACGGTCGCGAGCTTCGCCTGCGCGAGTTCGGCAGCAAGCAGCGGGCCTGGGGGAAGCTGCTGCGCGAGGGAGAGGTCGAGGGCGACGAGATGGTCGCCACCCTCGGGCCCGAGGCCTGGCCGGCGCCGCCGCTCGCCGAGTTGGCAGCGGCGGTCGACCAGCCCCGCCACCTGCATCCCCTGCTTCGCGACCAGCGCGCGATTGCGGGGATCGGGCGCTCCTGGGTCGACGAGATCCTCTGGGAGGCCCGCCTGTCGCCGTTCAAGCAGGGCTCTGACACCGAGGCCGGCGAGGTCGAACGCCTGCACGCCGCGCTGCACGTCCTCGGCGATGCGATCGACCACTACGAGGAGGTCGTCGGCGGGACGGTCCCCGACAAGCTGCCGATGCCGCTACGAGTCCACCGCCGCCAGGGCGAGCCCTGTCCGCGCTGCGGCACCACCCTCGAGGCCGTGTTCTTCGCCGAGCACCTGACCACCTACTGCCCGGCCGAGCAGACGGGCGGGCGGGTGCTCAAGGACCGGCGGCTGTCGCGGCTGCTGAAGTAGCGCTCGGACCTAGAGCGGGCGGCCGATCAGCAGCGTGCGGCCCGGCGGCTTGGGCTCGGTCGTAAAGCCGCAGGAGGCATACAGCGCCAGCCCCGCCTCGTTGTCGGCGTTGACGTCCAGCTCGACCCGCCGGCAGCCGCGGTCGCGGGCGCGCTCGATCACGGCCTCGACCAGCCGCCTGCCGAAGCCCGCGCGCCGCGCCGACTCGCGCACCCAGAGGTCCTCGAACCAGCAGTCGGGGGCCGAGGTCCAGACGCTCCAGCGGTAGCGCACCTGGGCGACGCCGACGGCCTCGCCAACGCCATCGAGCGCGAGCAGGTACTCGCCGTCGCCATCGTCGAGGACGCGGGCTGCGCTGGCCGCGATCTCGGCGTCAGTGGGCTCGCTCTTTTGCCACCAGTCGCGGAACTCGCCCAACAGCGCCGCTACGGCGGGCAGGTCGGCGGCGCCGGCGACGCGGATCTCTCCGTCTGGGCTCAGCGGTTTCTCACCTGGCGCAGCTCCGCGTCCACGGTCACGCGCCGACTCTACCCGGGAACGACGGGTGGTCGATCTTTCTCTCGGGGGCCGAGAGCTTTCTCGACCACCGCAGGTCCCGGATCGCTCACGCGGGCTCCACCAGCATGCTCAGGTCGAGCGCCGGCGCCGAATGGGTCAGCGCCCCGACCGAGAGGTAGTCGACGCCGGTGGCGGCGATCTCGGCGGCGTTGGCCAGCGTGATCCCGCCGGAGGCCTCGAGCTCGGCGCCGTCGCCCGAGTCGTCGCGGATCTCGACCGCCGCCCGCAGCCCGTCGGGGCCCATGTTGTCCAGCAGCAGGCGGTCGGCCCCCGCCTCCAGGCCCGCCCTCACCTCGTCGATGTCGCGGCACTCGACCGCGATCGGGAGCTCGCTGTGCGCCCGCGCCCTGCGCACGGCCTCGGCCACGCCGCCGGCGAGGACGGCGTGGTTCTCCTTGATCAGGATCGCGTCGTAGAGGCCCATGCGGTGGTTCTGCGCGCCACCCGCCGCGACCGCCGCCTTCTCCAGCGCCCGCAGGCCGGGGGTCGTCTTGCGAGTGTCGAGGATCCGGGCGCCGCTGTCGCGCACGGCCTCGACGAAGCGATGGGTCAGGGTGGCGACGCCCGAGAGATGGCCGAGGAGGTTGAGCGCGGTGCGCTCGGCGGCCAGCAGCGCGTGCGCTCTGCCGCTCGCCAGCGCCACCTCCGCCGGCACCTCGTCGCGCCACTCCCCTTCCAGGGCGAGCGCGTCGAAGGCCCGGGCGCCGGCCTGGGCGAAGGCCTCACCTGCGACCTCCAGCCCAAAGAGCACGCCGGGCTGCTTCTGCACGATCCGTGCCCGCGCCTCGGCGTCATCGGAGACGACGGCGTTGGCGGTGACGTCGCCGCCGCCGAGGTCCTCCGCCAAGGCCCGCACGACGAGCTCGTGCACTGGCGCTGAGCGCGGGGCGGTCATCGCTCGGCCGGGAACACGGCCATCGTCGCGGTGAAGCCGTGGAGAAAGTTGCGCCCGCCGACGGGGCCGATCTCGCCGGCGCAGAAGAAGCCGCCGACCGCCGCCCCGAGGGCGTCGGAGACCGCGGTCGCGTCGTGGTCGGGGACCGCGAACATGTGCGCGCCCCGGCCGTTGCAGGTGAACAGCAGCGCTCCCGCCGCGCCCGCGTCGCCGAGGGCGGCCGACTGGGCGCGCAGGGCCTGGCGCAGATCCTCGTCGGCGGAGGCGCCATCGCGGACGTGCATGCGGACCGTCTGGCCGATCCGTACGCGCTCGCCGATCACCACCGAGCCGGCGTCGGGATCGGCCCCGATCACCGGGCGGACGAGGAAGTCGCCGCGCTCGTAGTCCGGCTGGTTCTCGTCGATCACCAGTCCGAGCATGAGCCCGCCCGACGCCAGCTCCTGCTCAGCCGGGGCGAGCGTGGCGATCGCCCCGCGCAGGCGCTCGATAGCCGGAACCGAGGCCAGCTCCTCGATAACGTTGTCGTGGGCGGCCGTGATCGTCATTTCCGGGCCGACGGGCGCCGCGCCCTGCGAGACGCAGCTCAGCACCTCGACTCCCGCCAGCGAGCAGCCGACCGCGCCCTCGTCCAGGATCTGGCCGTCGCGAAACAGCGAGGCCGATCCGGTGGCAGCAGCGCTGGCCAGCCCACCGAGGACGGGAAGGCCCGGGCGCTCGGCGTTGACCCGCCGCAGCAGCGCCTCGGCGGCGAACGTGTAGGGGTCGGCGAGCAGGATCAGCGCCTCGCCGAGATCATCGGCGCGATCCAGCCCGACCAGCCTCGGGGGCCCGTCGAGCTCGCGCTCGACCCGGAAGTGGTGGGTCTCGATCTCCGCGCCCGGAAGCGAGGCGGCCCAGACAACCGCCCCCGGCCCGTCCTCGATCTCGCGTCCGGCGCCGACGACCCCGCCCGCGCCGCAGCCGATCAGGTGCGCCGGCTCGAGCTCGGACCGGACCACCCCCAGCACCTGCTCGGCGTGTCCGAGGTGGGAGGCGCCGGCGAACAGCAGGCACAGATCGCACGACGGACCGACGCCGCGGCGCGCCGCGGCCGCCGCCTCGGCGAAGGCCTCGAGGGGATCGGGCGCGTCGGAGATGCCGACGGCGATGCGCGCGCTCATGGGGCGCCTTGCCTCACGCTAGGCGGCCGACTGCAGGAGGTACTCCCGCACGAAGCCGTCGATGTCTCCGTCGAGCACCCGGCCGGCGTCGCCCATCTCGAACCCGGTCCGATGGTCCTTGACCCGCTGGGTGGGGTGGAGCGTGTAGCTGCGGATCTGCGATCCCCACTCGGCGGCCTTCTGCTCGCCGCGCTCGGCCGCCATCTCCTCGGCGCGCTTGCGCTCCTCCTCCTCGATCAACTTCGCCCGCAGGAAGCGCATCGCCGTCGCCTTGTTCTGGGTCTGCGAGCGCTCGTTCTGGCACTGGACGACGATCCCGGTGGGGATGTGGGTGACGCGCACGGCCGAGTCGGTCTTGTTGACGTGCTGGCCGCCGGCTCCCGAGGCACGGTAGGTGTCGATCCGCAGGTCGTCGTCGTCGAGGACGACCTCGACCGCCTCGTCGACCAGCGGCGCCACGTCCACCTGGGCGAAGGCCGTGTGCCGGCGCTTCTGGGCGTCAAAGGGCGAGATCCGCACCAGCCGGTGCACGCCGCGCTCTGCGGCGAACAGGCCGTAGGCGTTCTCGCCCTTGGCGATGAACGTCGCCGACTTGATCCCGGCCTCCTCCCCCTCCGAGGCCTCCTTCATCTCGACCTCGAAGGCGCGCGACTCGGCCCAGCGCAGGTACATCCGCACCAGCATCTCCGCCCAGTCCTGGGAGTCGGTCCCGCCGGCGCCGGAACGGACGGTGACGACCGCGTCGCCATGGTCGTAGGAGCCGCTGAACAGGCGCGCCTCCTCCAGCGTCGCCAGCCGGCCTTCGAGATCGGCCAGCTGCGAGTCCAGCTCGGCCGCCATCTCCGCGTCGTCGCTCGCCAACTCGGCCAGCTCGGCGAGGTCGCTGGACTCGGACTCCAGCGAGCGGAATGTCGCCAGGCGCTCCTGCAGGCGCTTGTGGCCGGCCGCGGTGCGCGACGCCGACTCCTGGTCGTCCCAGAAGCCCGGCCGCTGCATCTCGGCCTCCAGTCGCTCTAGGTCGGTGTCGAGCTTGGCGGGGTCAAAGGTAGTCCGCGAGCAGCTTCAAGCCGTCGCGGACCTGCGCGAGGCGCGCGGTGAGGTTCTCGGTTGAAGCGGCCTCGGCCATCGGTCCAGCTTAGTCGGCGCCCTCGACCCCCGCCGCCCGCAGAGCACCCCCCCGGTCCTGGAACGGCGCCCACCGCGCGATCAGACCGTCGCGAAGCGTCGCCACATAGTAGAGCCGCTGCTCGTCGGCGAGGCCGCCGTCCTCGCGCCAGAGCCACTGGCGGCGGATGGTGGCGATCGCGTGCGCGCCGTGCTCGGCGGCGCCGTCGAGGACCAGCCGCTGATTGAGCTCACCGCTGGGCTTGCGGGTAGCCCACCGGCGCGCCTCCTCGCGGCCCTCGACGAGGCCGCGGCTGGCCTGGATCTCGATGTCTTCGGTCAGGGTCGCGGCAAGCGCGTCGAGGTCCTCGGCGTTGAAGGCGTCGACGAACGCCTGGACCGCCTCGATCCCCTTCATCGCCACGCCTCGAGCACCGCCAGGCGCTCGGCCTCGACCTGATCGCGCACGGCGCAGCCCGCGAGATGGTCGTTGACCACGCCGCAGGCCTGCATCGCCGCGTAGGCGGTGGTCGGGCCGACGAAGCGAAAGCCGCGGCGCCTGAGCTCCTTTGCCAGCGCCTTCGACTCGGGCGTGATCGCCGGCAGCTGCTCGAGCGAGCGGGGAGCGCCGTCGCGCTCGGGGGCATATGACCAGGTCAGCCTCGACAGCGACTCCCCTCCCCCGGCCAGCTCGGTGAGCGCCCGCGCGTTGGCGATCGTGGCCAGGATCTTGGCCCGGTTGCGGACGATCGCGGCGTCGGCCATCAGCCGCTCGACGTCGGCAGCGTCGAAGGCTGCCACCGCCTCGAAGTCGAAGCCGGTGAAGGCTGCCCGGAATCCGTCCCGCTTGCGCAGGATGGTGAGCCAGGAGAGGCCCGACTGGAAGGCCTCCAGCGAGATCCGCTCGTAGAGGCCGCGATCATCGGTGACCGGCCGCCCCCACTCCTCGTCGTGGTAGCGGATGTAGTCCTCGGTCGAGGTTGCCCAGCGACACCGGGGGCGGCCGTCGGGGCCCGAGCTCGGGCTCTCAGGGCCCACGGGACGGGGTTAAGCGCCGTGGCACTTCTTGTACTTCTTGCCGGAACCGCACCAGCAGGGGTCGTTGCGGCCGAGCTTGGCGTGCTCGTCCTTGACCACCGCCCCGGTTGTCGAGTCGCGATGCGTGCCCTCGGGGGCGCTGGGGACATCGGCGGGGCTGGGGGCCGCCGGGCCTGGAGGCGCTGCTGTCGCCGCACCCGCCGCGCCGGTCCCCGCGGTCGCCGCCTGGGCGCGAGCGTCGCGCAGCGCCGACGGCTGCTGCTCGCCGCCGCCGGAGTACTGCACGCGGGAGGGCGCGTCCTCGGGCTCGAACAGCTCCTCGGCCTGGGCCGGCTCGACGTTCACCTCGACGTGGAAGATGACCCGGGCGAACTCCTCCCAGATCGCGTCCATCAGCTCGCGGAACATCGAGAAGCCCTCGTTCTTGTAGGCGACCAGCGGATCGATCTGGGCGAACCCGCGCAGGTGGATTCCCTCGCGCAGGTAGTCCATCTCGTAGAGATGCTCGCGCCAGCGGTGGTCGATGATCTGGAGCAGGATCTGGCGCTCCAGATAGCGCATCAGCTCCGCTCCCAGCTCCTGCTCGCGGCGCTCGTAGGCGCTGAGCGCGTCGGCGGTGAGGATCTCGCGGATCTCCTCGCGGTCGGTGTTGGCGTCGAGCGCCGAGAGGTCGACCTGCGCCGGCCAGAGCCCGGCGGCGCGGGTCTGCAGGCCACCGACGTCCCAGTCCTCGAAGACGTCACCCTGCGTGTACTCGTCGACCAGCCGGGAGATCACGTCGCCCAGCTCCTCCCCGGTGACGTCGGACATGTCGCGCCCCTCGAGGATCTCGCGCCGGTACTTGTAGATCACCCGGCGCTGCTCGTTGAGCACGTCGTCGTACTCGAGCACGCGCTTGCGGATGAGGAAGTTCTGCTGCTCGACCTTCTTCTGGGCGTTCTCGATCTGCTTCGAGAGAAGCTTCGCCTCCAGCGGGTACTCCTCGCCCTCCTCGTCGACCGGGCCGAGGCGGTCGAGGATCTTGTAGATCCGCTCCCCGGCGAAGAGGCGGATCAGGTCGTCCTCGGCCGAGAGGAAGAAGCGCGATTCGCCGGGATCACCCTGGCGGCCGGAGCGGCCGCGAAGCTGGTTGTCGATGCGTCGCGACTCGTGGCGCTCGGTGCCACAGATGAAGAGCCCGCCGAAGGCCCGAACCTTGTCGCCCTCGGCGGCGCAGCGCTCGGTCAACTCTCCGAGGGTCTCAGCCACCGCCTCCTCATAACCCTCGCCGCCGGGCTCGAGCCCGGTCTTGCGCACCGCCATTCGGGCCATCTGCTCGGGGTCTCCGCCGAGCTTGATGTCGACCCCGCGGCCCGCCATGTTGGTCGCGATCGTGACCGCGCCGACACGCCCGGCCTGGGCGACCGTCTCGCCCTCGCGCTCGGCGTGCTCGGGCTTGGCGTTGAGGACGACGTGGTCGATGCCGCGACGCTCGAGCTCGCCCGCAAGCATCTCCGAGACCTCGACCGAGATCGTTCCCACCAGGGTTGGCTGGCCCTTGGCGTGGCGCTCGGAGACCTCGTTGACCAGCGCCTTCCACTTGCCGTTTCGGGTCTTGTAGATGAGGTCGTTGAAGTCGTCGCGGACCATCGGCTGGTTGGTCGGCACCTCGACCACCGGCATCCCGTAGATCTTCATGAACTCCTGGGCCTCGGTGAGCGCGGTGCCGGTCATCCCCGAGAGCTTGTCGTAGAGGCGGAAGTAGTTCTGCAGCGTGATCGTCGCCAGCGTCTGGTTCTCCTCGCGAACCCCGACGCCCTCCTTCGCCTCGACCGCCTGGTGCAGTCCCTCCGACCAGCGTCGGCCCTCGAGGATGCGGCCGGTGAACTCGTCGATGATCTTCACCTCGCCGTCGATCACGGCGTAGTCGTCGTCGCGCTTGAACAGCGACTCCGCCTTGAGCGACTGGATCAGGTGGTTGACGAGGCTCCCGTGCTCGGAGAGATAGAGGTTCTCGACCCCGATGAACTCCTCCGCCTTGGCCACGCCGGCCTCGGTCGGGGCGACAGTCTTGTGCTTCTCGTCGTACTCGTAGTCGTGCTCGGCCTCGGAGGTGTCGCGCGACTCGCCGAGCGACTTCAGCTTCGGCTTGGCCTCGATCCCGACCATCTGCTTGGCGAGCCGGGCGAAGGTGAAATAGGTGTCGGCCGCCTGTTCGGGCTGGCCCGAGATGATCAACGGGGTGCGCGCCTCGTCGATCAGGATGTTGTCGACCTCGTCGACGATCGCGAAGACGTGATCGGGCTGCACGGTGGC
Organism: bacterium; assembly: GCA_039930945.1. Taxonomy (GTDB): domain Bacteria; phylum Actinomycetota; class Thermoleophilia; order Solirubrobacterales; family 70-9; genus JBDTSW01. Next base: position 1,704 of record JBDTSW010000078.1, on the reverse strand, counting down.
CTCGAGGGTCGGCGCCATGTTGTCGCGCAGATAGTCGAATCCGAACTCGGAGTTGGTGCCGTAGGTGACGTCGGCGGCGTATGCGTCGCGGCGGACCTGCGGTGACTGCTGGGCCTGGATCACCCCCACGGAGACGCCGATGGCGTTGTAGAGAGGCGACATCCACTCCGCGTCGCGACGGGCCAGGTAGTCGTTGACGGTGACCAGGTGGACAGCGTCGCCGGCGAGTGAGTTGAGGAAGACGGCGAGGGTCGCGGTGAGCGTCTTGCCCTCGCCGGTCTTCATCTCGGCGATGGCTCCATCGTGCAGGACCATGCCCCCGATCAGCTGCACGTCGAAGTGGCGCTGGCCGAGGGTGCGTTTGCCGGCTTCGCGTGCGACGGCGAACGCCTCGGGGAGCAGGTCCTCGAGCGATTCGCCGTCCTCGCGGACACGGCGGCGGAGCTCGTCGGCGGTCGCGCGCAGCTCGGTGTCGTCGAGCAGCTCCATCTCCGGCTCGAAGCGGTTGATCACGTCAACGCGCCGCTCGAAGTCCTTGAACTTTCGCCCCTCGCCGACGCGAAGGGCGCGATCTATCAGGCCCCGTGCCATCGCGACCAAGTGTACGAGGGGTCCGGGGTCGGCCGCGCCCCGTTGCGTGGTCGAAGGCGGCGCCGGCGGGCAGCCGTCAGACGGGCCCGCCCCGCAGCTTCGACTTCATCCGCCGGGCGCGCCAGCGATCGCGGCGCTTCTCCCGGTACTTCTTCACCTGGCGGCTCATGTCCTCGGCGACCAGGTGGATCGATTGCACCATGTCTGGGGACGCCTCGCTGGCGCGCAGCGTCACCCCCTTGACGTGCACGGTCGCCTCTGCGATCTGGCTGTCGGCGATCGCAGGATTGCGCTCCTCGCGCAAGCCGACTTCGAGAATCGCCTCCTCGGAGACCTGGCGCCCCATCCTGGCGAAGCGCTGGGCGACGGCCTCGCGCAACTCGTCGGTCACCGCAAGATTCCGTCCCCTGACATCGATCCGCACCGCAGCCTCCCCTTCGTCGAGTCATGCGAATGCTACGCCCGTGCGAATGCGGCCACAAGCACCCGGCTCGATCCGGCCCGGCGAAGCGTCCTCGCGCACGCCGAGACGGTGGCGCCGGTGGTGACGACGTCGTCGACCAGGACGGCCGCGGGCGGCGTCGCGAAGGCGGCCCGGACGGCGGGCCCGGCGAGCCGCCCGGACCGCGATCGGCCCACCTGCCGGCGCCCGTGGCTGCGCTCGAGGCAGCCACACAGCGGCAGACCCGTCTGCAGGGCGAGGGCGCGGGCGATCGCCTCGGCGGGGTCGAATCCCCGCAGCCGACGGCGCACCGGGTCGGCGGGAACCGGCACCAGCGCGCCGCCCAGGGCCCCTGGGCCGGTGGCCGCGCAGATCGCGCGCGCGGCGACGCCGGCGAGCGCCAACCTGCCGGCGAACTTGAGCGAGGTGACCAGCTTCCGCGCAGTGCCCTCGTACGCTGTCGCCGCCCAGCCACGGTCGACACCGGGGACCGCGATCAAGATCGCCGGCGCCGAGACGAGGGCGTCGAGGCAGCGCTGGCAGGCGGGCTCGGCCCGCCCGCAGGGCTCGCCGCAGACCCCGCACAAGGGCGGAGCGATCAGGTGTACGAGTGAGCGGATCGGGTCAGGCTCGCAGCCCGGCCGTGACGCGGGGCGCGCGCCGGGCGCCGG
>JBDTSW010000077.1:0-10877 GCA_039930945.1 bacterium | reverse complement strand
GGTGAGGATCAGGATGCCCATCACGATCAGGATCGCGCCACCAACCGCGACGATCGCGGCGTAGTGGCGCCCGACCACCGAGAAGACGGCGGTCATCCGCGAGAACCCGATCGCCGTGAGCAGAAACGGCACCCCAAGCCCGGCCGAATAGAAGGCGAGCAGCAGCGCGCCGTGGGCGGCGGAGCCGGTCAGCGCCGCCGCGCTCAGGATCGCCGCCAGCGTCGGCCCGACGCACGGGGTCCAGGCGATCGCGAACGCCGCCCCGGCAACCAACGGGCCGCCCCTGCCGGCCCGCGCCAGCAGCGCGTCCACGCGCCACTCGCGGTTCAACCGGGTGATGAAGAAGCTGGCGACGAAGAGCACGCCCATGACGATGATCAGCACGCCGGCGATGTCGGTGAGCAGATCGCGGTGCTCGCGCAGCACCTCGCCGACCCCCGTCGCGGTCAGCCCGAGTCCGATGAAGATCGCCGAGAACGAGGCGATGAACAGCAGGCTCGGAACCACGATCCGGCGCCAGTCGGCGCCCTCGAGGTCGGCGACGCCGACGCCGCTGACCGCCGACAGGTAGCCGGGCACCAATGGCAACACGCAGGGGGACAGGAACGACACCAGGCCCGCCCCGAAGGCTGCGATCACGCCGACCCCGGATGCCGGATCCACCGCGCCCACGGGCTCAGCTCACAGGGCGCTGGCCAGACGGCGGCGGTGGCTCTTCGCGACCGGGTCCTCGGGGCCCAGCTCGGTGAAGATCGCCACCATCGCCTGGCGCAGCAGGTCCCGCGTCTCCGGGGTCGTCGCCGCCTGGAATGCTTCCTGCAGCGCCTCCAGGGCGCCGTTGTGGTCGGCCGCATCCCAGGCGCCGAAGGCGCGCTCGAGCGTCGAGGCGTCGATGCCGTCCACGGCGGAGCCCGTCTCCAGCTGCAGGCGGGCCGCGAGCCCGTCGGCGATGAAGTCGCCCTTGAAGCGCTCGAGCAGCTCGCCGGCCTGGTCGCGGTCGCCGCGCTCGATCAGTAGCCGGGCGAGCGCCAGCGCCGCCTCGGCATGGCGCGGGTCCAGCTCGACGGCCTTGCGCAGCGACTGCTCGTCGCCGGCGTCGAGCAGCTCGTCGGCGGGGGAGGGGAGCAGCTCGTCGAGGAAGGAGTCGATCGCCTTCGGCGGGATCGCGCCGGTGAACTCGCTCACGACCTGGCCGTCCTTGAAGGCCTTGACGGCGGGGATCCCGCGGATCTCGAACGATCGGGCGACCGTCTGGTTGGCGTCGACGTCCACCTTGGCGAGCTCGACCTGTCCGGCACGCTTGGAGACGGCGGCCTCGAGAGCCGGAGTGAGTTGGCGGCAGGGGCCACACCACTCGGCCCAGAAATCGACCAGCACCGGCACCTCGCGGGAGCGCTCGACGACCTGCTGCTCGAAATCGCTGTCGGTGACATCGCGGACCATCACTACGAGATTAGAGACAGGCCGTGCGCGGGGCGCGGTTGCGGGTTATGTGAAGTGTGGAGCAGATCGGCAAACTGAACGATGTGGACGAATCCCTGCGCGGCAAGCTGCTGGTGGCCTCTCCGGCGCTCGGCGATCCCAATTTCGCCCGCAGCGTCGTCTTCATCACCGAGCACAGCGCGGAGGGCGCCCTCGGGATCGTCCTCGACAAGCCCTCGGGGATCGCGGTCGGCGAGCTGGCGCCGCAGCTCGATCAGGTCGCGGGCCCGGACGCGCCCGTGTACGTCGGCGGGCCGGTGCAGCCGACGGCGCTGGTCGTCCTGGCCGAGTTCTCCGATCCCGCGGCCGCGGCCTGGATCGTCGTCGCCGACGTCGGATTCGCCTCCGCTGACGTCGAGCTGGACGATCTGGCGCGCTCCGTGCGCCGCGCTCGCGTCTACGCGGGGTATTCGGGCTGGGGCCCCGGCCAGCTCGAGGCTGAGATCGAGGTGGACTCGTGGATCGTCGAGCCGCCGTTGCCGCCCGAGCTGTTCCCGGACGAACCCGAGACCCTCTGGGGCGCGGTGCTGGACCGCAAGGGCGGCCAGTACGCGCTGGTGGCCCGAATGCCGCCTGATCTCTCGATGAACTAGCTCAGGGGCTCAGGCGTAGATCCTGCGCCTGATAACGACGGTTATGGGAAGTCGGTCGCCGGCTGACGCCCAGCCGCCTGCTCAGTCGCGCTTCCAGCCGCTGCCGAAGAGGCGGCTCAAGCGCCCGGTCTTGGGGTTGGCCTTGAAGCTGCCGGCGCCACGATCGGGAGGCGGCAGCGCCGCGACCTGGTCGCTGGAGATCGCCAGGGTCACCGCCCGCTCGGCCGTGCGCGCGACCTCGGGGGCATCGGCGAAGCGCCTCTCCCCATCCGGGGTGGCGATCACGATCCCATCGAGGATGTGCTCGCGGTAGTTGTCGACCACCTGGTCGACCGTGCCCACCTCGACCCCATCGGAGGCGTAGATCGGGGTGCCCCGCCCAACCGCGGAGTAGTGGATTGCGCTGCCGTCGTCCACGGTCGCAAAGCATAGGGTTTGGCGCTCGCCTACCGCTTGGCCGACCGGCCGGGTTAGGCCAGCCGCTCGCGCACCTCGGAGGTGGCGCAGAAGTCGGCGATCGCCCGCGACAGGCGCCCGCCCTGCCAGGCCAGCGGCGCCTGCCCCGGCTCTTCGCTGATCAGCCGCGCTCGCGGCAGGCTCTGCGCCCACGCCTCGGCGACCGCGTACGGGTGCCCGGGGTCGGCGTCGTCGTGGCTGGCGACGACCAGCGCCGGCACCTCGAGGAACTCCAACTCGGTCAGCCCCTCGAACGGCAGCGAGCGTGGCACCTCCCGAATCGCCTCGGCCACGGCCTGCGGGTGGCGGTGGGCCTTCAGTCGCTCCCGGGTGAAGCGCAGGATCGTCTCTCGCCAAGCCGGGTCGAGGTCGCGGTCGTAGGCCTGGAGGAACCCGTCCACCCCCCCGCGCTCGAGGCCGTCGGCAAGGCGGTCCCAGTGGGCGAGCGACTCCTCGGCCGGCGGGGTTCCGGTGACCGCGGGGCTGACGAAGACCAGCGCGGCGACGCGCTCGGGGCGGCGCAAGGCGAAGGCGGCAGCGGTGTGGGCCCCCATCGAGTGGCCGGCGAGCACGACGCGTCCCTCCCCGATCCTGGCGGCGAGCACCGCCTCGACGTCGGCGGCGAGGTATTCGTAGCCGTAGGAGCCCGCGGGCGCCGGCGATGACTCACCATGTCCACGAGCGTCGTAGGCGATCGTCCGGTGGCCGCTGCGAGGCAGGCCCCCGGAGCCATGGACCACGTAGCGGCGGGTCGCGGTGAGCCCGTGAAGCAGGACGACGACCGCGCCGGCGCCGGCGATCTCCTCGCCGGCGATAGTGACCCCGGCGGAGGGCACGGTGAAGGCCTGGGGGTCGGGCAACCCGGCCTGCGAGGCCATCAGCCGCTAGTTGAGGGTGATGCTCTGAATCACGACCGGGACCAGGGGCTGGCCTCCGGCCGGGCCGAGCGCGGGGTCTGCCTGAGCCTCGATCTTCTCGACGGTGTCCTCACCGCTGGTCACCTTGCCCAGGATCGCGTAGTCGGCCGGCAGCCCGGCGTCGGCCGCGGTGACGACGAAAAACTGGCTTCCGGAGCCGCCGGGGGGCTCCGCCGCCGTCTTCGCCATCGCCACCGTGCCGCGGGTGTAGGAGGTGTCCGCCGGCGGCTTTTCGGTGACCGAGTAGCCCGGCCCACCGCTGCCGTCGCCGGCGGGGTCGCCGCCCTGGATGACGAAGTCGCTGACGACGCGGTGAAAGCCGGTGCCGTCGTATACGCCCTCGTCGACGAGCTGTACGAACGAGCTTGCGGTCTTCGGCGACTGAACGGTGTCGAGGGCGAACTCGAACTCGCCGCAGTTGGTGGCGACGGTCGCCGTGATCTTTAAGCCGGGCTTCACCTGCTTGCCGGGCGGCTTCAGCTTCACGCTCTTGGGCTCGGGCGCAGCGACGTCCTCGCACGAGGCCCCGCCCGCCGCCGTCGAGGCCGATGTGGTCGAGCTGGACCCTTCGTCATCGCCGCACGCAGCCAGCCCCGCGGAGAGGGCTGCGGCGGCCAACAGGGCGGTCAGGGCCAGTCGGCCGGGTCGTGGCATTGGCCGGGCAGCCTACGCCAATAGGCTGGCCCGGTGAGCGCGCCCGGCCGGCGATACCTGCTGTTGGTCAACCCCTCGGCGGGCGGAGGGCGGGCGAAGAGAGCGCTCCCCGGAGCGCGGCGCGCGCTGGAGTCCCGGCAGGTCGAGCATCGGGTGGTGATGACTACGGGCCTGGAGCACGGTTGCGAGCAGGCCCGGGCAGCGGTCGCCGCCGGGGAGATGGTGCTCGTGATCAGCGGCGACGGGCTGATCGGCCAGGTCGGTGGCGTCGTCGCCGAGGCCGGCGGCGTCCTCGGGGTGATCCCCGGCGGACGGGGCAACGACTTCGCCCGCGTGCTCGGAATCCCGACCGAAGTCGAGGCCGCCGTCGAGGTGATCGTCGCCGGCGAGATCCGCGAGCTTGACGTCGGCGAAGTCAACGGCAAGCGCTTCCTTTGCATCGCCAGCTGCGGCTTCGACTCCGACGCCAACCGGATAGCCAACGAGGCCAAGCGCATCCGCGGCCAGGCCGTCTACCTGTACGCGGCCCTGCGGGCACTGGTGGAGTGGAAGCCGGCCCGGTTCACGCTGACCCTCGACGGCGACCGGGTGGAGTTCACCGGCTACTCCGTCGCCGCCGCCAACAGCCGCGCCTACGGCGGTGGGATGTTCGTCGCCCCGGCGGCCGAGCTCGACGACGGCCTGCTCGACGTCGTCTGGACCGGGCCCGTGGGCAAGCTGCGCTTCCTGGCTAACCTGCCGAAGGTGTTCAAGGGAACCCACGTGGACGAGCCCGAGATCAGCGTCAGGCGCGCGTCCGAGGTGCTGATCGAGGCCGACCGGCCGTTCGCCGTGTACGCCGACGGCGACCACGTCGCCGACCTGCCGGCCACCGTGCGCGTGCTGCCGGGGGCGCTGCGCGTGATCGCACCCGCCGGGTGAGCGCGCTCTTTACGACCAAGGTCGCCCTGGCGCGGGCGACAGGCGCGCTCAGCCGTCGCAGCGGCCGCGGCGGGGGCACCACCCTGCCGGGACGGCTGCTGTTGCGAATGGCCCCCGACGCGATCGCCGAGCTCGGCAAGGGCCTCACCGGCGGCTCGACCGTGATCAGCGCCACCAACGGCAAGACGACGACCGCCGGAATGATCGCCTCGGCGCTGCGTGCGGCCGGCCGCGAGCCGGTCCACAACCACGCCGGGTCCAACATGACCTGGGGAGTGGCCACGGCGCTGCTCGAGGGCGAGGGCACCGAGGGCCTGTTCGAGGTCGACGAGGCCTGGCTGCCGAATGTCTCCGCGGCGCTCGATCCCAAGCTGATCGTGCTCTCCAACCTCTTCCGCGACCAGCTCGACCGCTACGGGGAGCTCGAGGAGCTGGCCGACCGCTGGGCCGAGCTGGTCGCCGAGCGCTCGGGGTCGACGGGCTTCGTGCTCAACGCCGATGACCCCTTGATCGCAGACCTCGGCCGCGACCGCGAGCTCGAGCGCCGCCCCGGGGTCACCTACTTCGGGATCGAGGACCCCGGCCAGGCGCTGCCCGAGCTTCAGCACGCCCACGACGCCAAGCACTGCCGGCGCTGCGGCGCTCCCTACGCCTACGAGCGGGCGTTCGTCGGCCACCTCGGCCACTACTCCTGCCCGAGTTGCCACGCCGACCGCCCGACCCCGGACGTCGCCGCCGAGCGGATCACGCTGCGAGGGATGGACGGCGCGGACGTGCGGGTGCGGACCCCGCAGGGCAGCGCCGAGATCAGTCTCCCCCTCCCCGGCCTCTACAACGTTTACAACGCGCTCGGCGCGCTCAGCACGGCGCTTCGCCTCGGGGTGCCGCTGGAGGTCGCGATCAAGGGGCTCGAGGCCGTCGAGAGCGCCTTCGGGCGCGTCGAGACGGTCGCGGTCGCCGGCAAGGCGGTGTCGATCCTGCTGATCAAGAACCCCGCCGGGGCGAACGAGGTGCTGCGCACGCTGCGCCTCGAGGGCGACTCCAGCGGCGCCCGACTCGATCTGTGGATAGCCCTCAACGACGGCATCGCCGACGGCCGCGACGTCTCCTGGGTCTGGGACGCCGACTTCGAGCTGTTGGCCGGAGCGCTGCGAAGCGTCGTCTGCACCGGCACCAGGGCGCCGGAGATGGCGGTGCGGCTCAAGTACGCCGGTCTCGACCCCGGGCTGATCACCGTCGCCGAGGGCATCGCCGGGTCGCTCGACCAAGCGGTCGCCGCGGCGCCCGGGCGGCTCTTCGCCCTCCCCACCTACACCGCGCTGCTGGAGCTGCGCACGCTGCTTTCCGAGCGCGGGCTGGCACGGGACTTCTGGGCATGAGCGCGGCCGTCCAGCCCCGCGCGGACGCAGAGGTCATCTGGCACGAGGTCGAGTGCGGCGGCTACGCCGAGGACCTTCGCCTGTGGGAGGAGCTGGCGGCCGAGGCCGGCGGGCCGGTTCTCGACCTCGGCTGCGGCTCGGGGCGGGTGGCACTTCACCTTGCGCGCCGGGGAACCGCGGTTCACGGCGTCGACGCGAGCCCGGCGCTGGTCGAGGCGCTGCGGGCGTACGCCGGCGCCGGCGGGCTGGTGGTGACCGCGACCACGGCGGACGTGCGCGAGATCGAGCTCGACCTCGGCGCCTACCCGCTGGCGCTGGCGCCGACGCAGCTGATGCAGCTCCTGGGTGGCGCGGCCGGCCGTACCGCCGCCCTCGAGCGCGTCGCCCACGGCCTCTCCCCTGGAGGGATCCTGGCCTGCGCGGTCATCGAGGACTACGAGGAGGGGCTCGGGGAGCCCATCCCGGACGTCGTGCCCGACGTACGCGAGCAGGGCGGCTGGATCTATTCCAGCCTGCCGACGGCCGTCGTCGACTTCGGCCAGGCGTTCGAGATCTGCAGGCTGCGACAGACCGTCTCGCCCGAGGGGCGCCTGTCCGACGCCGAGCACACGGACCGCCTCGACGTCCTCGACGCCTCCACGCTCGAGCGCGAGGCGGCCGCGGCGGGGCTGGTGGCGGCCGGGCGCCGCTCGACCTCCCACTCCGACCGGCACGTCGGCTCCACCGTCGTGCTCCTGGCGAAGGAGGCGTGATGGAGCTGCGCGTGCTCGCTCTCTACCCCGAGCAGATGAACATCTACGCCGACCGGGGCAACATCCTCTTCCTGCAGCGACGGTGCGAGTGGCGTGGGATCGGCTTCGCCTACGCGGCCGCGGGGCCCGGGGAGACCTTCGAGGCCGGCGCCCACGACCTGATCTACATCGGCGGCGGCCAGGACCGCGACCAGCGGCTGGTCGCCGCCGACATGGTCGCCGGCAAGCGCAAGCCGCTCGCCGAGGCGGTCGAGGACGGCGCCGTCGTGCTCGCCGTCTGCGGCGGCTATCAGCTCCTCGGCCACAGCTACCAGCTCGGCGACGAGCGCATCGAAGGGCTCGGGCTCGCCGACCTGGAGACCGTCCGCGGGCAGGGCGAGCGGCTGATCGGCAACGTCGCGATCGAGGCCGACCTCGGCGCCGGCCCGATCACCATCGCCGGCTTTGAGAACCACGGTGGCCGCACCCGCCTCGGCGACGGCGCGCGGCCGCTGGGTCGGGTGCTGAAGGGATTCGGCAACAACGGCAGGGACGGCCTCGAGGGCGTTCGCCGGCTGAACATGTTCGGCACCTACCTCCACGGCCCGCTGTTGCCCAAGAACGTCGCCCTCGCCGACCGCCTGATCCAGCTCGCGCTCGCGCGCCGCCAGGGATCCGAGCCCGGGCTGGCGGTGCTGGACGACTCGCTCGAGGCCGCCGCCCACGCCTCGGCGCGCCGGGCAGCGGGCGTCGGCTAGCCCTCAGCGGCCGCTGGAGCCGAAGCCACCATCGCCGCGGGCGCTCGCCGCCAGCTCGGTCGCCTCTACCAGCTCGGCCGCGGCAAAGGGCGTGATCAGGAGCTGGGCGATGCGCTCGCCGACGGTGATCTCGAAGGGCTCGGTGCGGTCGGTGTTGAGCAGCAGTACGCGGATCTCGCCGCGATAGCCCGAGTCGATCAGGCCGGGGGCGTTGACCAGCGAGATTCCGTGCCTGGCGGCCAGGCCCGAGCGTGGCAGCACCAACCCCGCGTGGCCCTCGGGGATCTCGAGGGCGACACCGGTTCCGACGCTTGCGCGCTCGCCGGGACCGAGGGTCGCCGCCTCGGCGGCGTAGAGATCGAGGCCCGCGTCGCCGGGATGGGCGCGGGTCGGAAGGGTGGCGTCGTCGCCGAGGCGCCTCACCGGGAGCTCCACGCCCCCAGGCTAATCGCCGGTGGCGTTGGACCGGGCGCCGGTGGCCGCAAACTCGGTGAACCGGTGGACGAGCGCGGCCGGGATCCGCGCCCGCACCGCCACGCCCTCGGGCCTGTCCTCGCGCTCGAGGTCCCCGGCGAGGGCGTGAAGCTCGGACAGGCGCTTGCCCTCGGCGTAGGGGACCAGCAGCTCGACCTCGGCGAGCGTGTCGGAGAAGGCCTCGGCGATGCGCTGGCGAAGCTCGTCCATCCCCTCCCCCGTCGCCGCGGAGACGGCGATCGTGCCCGACTCGCCGACCAGCAGCTCGCGCCGCTGCTCTTCGTCGAGCAGGTCGAGCTTGTTGTAGACCAACAGCCGCGGCTGTGAGCCCGCGCCGATCTCCTCCAACACGGAGTCGACCGCCGCCATCGCCCCCCGGCGGTCCGCCGGGGGCTGGGACCCGTCGACCACGTGCACCATCAGGTCGGCCAGCCTGGTCTCCTCGAGCGTCGCCTTGAAGGCCTCGACGAGTTGATGGGGCAGTTTGCGGATGAAGCCGACGGTGTCGGTCACCAGGTAGTCGCGGCCATCGAAGCGGTAGGCGCGGGTCGTCGGGTCAAGAGTCTGGAACAGCCTCTCCCCCACCCCGACCCCGGCGCCGGTGAGCTCGTTCAGCAGCGTCGACTTGCCGGCGTTGGTGTAGCCGGCGAGCGCCACCGCGGGAACGCTGGCGGCGTCGCGGCGGGCGCGCATCACCGAACGGTTGCGCTCGATCCGCTGCAGCCGGCGGCGCAGGGCCGAGATCCGGTCACGGGCGAGCCGGCGGTCCGTCTCGATCTGGCTCTCGCCCGGGCCACGGGTGCCGATGCCGCCGTCCATGCGCCCGGCGCCGAGACGCTCCAGGTGGGTCCACAGGCCGCGCATCCGCGCCAGGTTGTACTCGAGCTGGGCAAGCTCGACCTGGAGTTTTCCCTCGGCCGTGTGGGCGTGATCGGCGAAGATGTCGAGGATCACCGCGGTGCGGTCGATCACCGGCATCTGCAGCTCGGCCTCGAGGTTGCGCTCCTGGCGCGGTGCGAGCTCGTCGTCGCAGGCGATCAGGTTGGCGTTGACGCGCTTTGCCTCGACCTTGACCTCGGCCAGCTTGCCGCGGCCGAGGTAGCGGTCGGGGTCGGGCTCGTCGCGGGCCTGGGTCATCTCGCCCGCCGTCGCCACCCCGGCCGTGCGCAACAGCTCCTTTAGCTCGGCCAGCGGGTCGCCACCGGGCTCCGTGGTGACCACGCCGATCGCCAGGGCCCGCTGGCGTGCGCGCCGCTTGGCGACGCCGGCCTCGCTGGCGTCGCCGGGCGTCGAAGTCTTGCGGCCCTGGCGCGATCTCTGCACTGCGCGGAGTGTAGGGGCGCGGGCGGGCGCCGCCCGGTCAGCAGTCCGGCGGGTTGGCCGCCACGGCCCGCTTGGTCAGGCCGATGTCGGCGACGTAGTCGAGCGCGTCCACACCCTCCGCGTTGGCGACCGACTCGCACTCGGCGCCGGTGCTCTGGTTGGTCAGGCCGACGTAATCGGTGGCGGTGGTCACCAGGCCGGCGGTGTGGATCCGGTCAAGCTCCGCGAGGGCCTCGGAGCGGTCGCCGTTGCGGTTGCGGACGTACCTTCGGCGGTCGAAGTCGTAGGTCCAACTGACATCCTCGCGGTTCCAGCCGTCGAAGTGGCCGATCAGCGGATCGACGGCGTCGCCGTAGCCCTCGAGCATCCCCGGGGCGCCGTTCTGGGTGAACAGCAGCCGGCCGTCGGCGTCGACCAGCTCGTCCAAGCCGGCGACCAGCTTGCCCATCCCCTTGCGCTGCCTTCGATGGCTGCGGGTCTCGACCATGTCGGTGTTGTCGAGGAAGAGCCCGTCGAAGCCCTTGTCGAGGATCTCGTCGCCGGCGATCGCGACCAGCTCGTCGCGGTAGCCGGCCTTGGAGGCGTCGGCGTACCACTCGTCCTTCCAGTCGCGCCAGGCCTTGAGGCGGTACCGCTTGAGGCGCGGATACCAGCCACGCCACTTCTCGACCGTGCCGACGCTGAGGTAGGCGAGCACGACCGCGCCCCCGGCCTCAATCGCCTCGACCTCGCCGGCCTTGGCCTCCTCGCCGTCGACGACGACGAGGTCGAAGCGCGCGTAGCGCGAGCCGACGGCACCGGGGTTGCCGTCGAGCGTGCCGTTGCCGATCGCGAAGGCGAAGCTGCTCGGCGACAGCGCCCTCTCGGCGGGCTCGGCCGGGACCGCGCCGGTCACCGCCAGGGCCGCCGCAACCACCAGGCCGACGGCCGCCAGAACTGGAATGCCTCGCCTCATCACCACCCTCATCGTCCCGCCGGCCACGACGCTTGACAGGATAGGCTCACGCCCTCGATGAAGGTCTTCGTCACAGGCGGTACGGGGTTCATCGGCGGCCACGTCGTGCGGCGGTTGCGCGCCCGCGGCGATCACGTCTGCGCCCTGGTCCGCGACCCCGAGAAGGCGAGCGGCCTCGCCGCGCTCGGCTGCGAGCTGGTCACCGGCACGCTCGCCGACGTCCCGGCGATCCGC
>JBDTSW010000076.1:0-10946 GCA_039930945.1 bacterium | reverse complement strand
CCTGCCACCCGACCGCGACCAGCCTGTGGCTGCCGGGGAGGCCCTTGAGCTCGACCTCGCGGGGGTCGGCAAAGACGAGATCATCGGCCTCGACGGCCGCCTCGCTGACCTCGGCGGTGACCAGGATCTCGCCACCGCGCGCCTGGTCGGCGACCCGCGCCGCGAGCGCGACGTTGCGACCGAAGAGATCGCCCCCCTTCTCCAGCGCCGGGCCCGTGTGGACGCCGATCCGGACGGCGATCGGCGTGCGGCGGAGGCGGCGAGGCCCGGAGACGAGCGCGCGCTGGATCTCGATCGCCGAGCGGACCGCGCCCTCGGCGCTGGCGAAGGCGATCATGAACCCGTCGCCCTGCGACTTGACGACGTTTCCGCCGTGCCGGCCGGCGCATTCGCGAACGATCTTGTCGTGGGCGCCGAGGACCTTCAGCCAGGACCTGTCGCCAAGCTGTTCGTTGAGCGCAGTCGAGTCCTCGATGTCCGAGAAGAGGATCGTCAGGGTGCCGTCGCGCGCAGCGAGCCGGCGCAGCTCGGGATCGGCCTCCTCGGCCCAGCCCGCGAGCTCCTCGAACGAGCTCCGAAGCACCTCGCCGAGACCTTCCTCCCTGACTCGTGTCGCGGCCTGAAGCACCGTCTTCAAGGGCGGCAACGGCGCCAGGCCCCGCCGCTTCGCGCGCTCGTCCGCGAGCTCGCGCTCCAGGCGCCCGGCGTGGCGCCGCTCCCTCTGCCAGAGAAAGCCGACGGCGATCAGAGCCACGCTCGCGACGACCAGGAGGATGGGGAGGATCTCGGACACGGTGGGCCGGGGTTGGTGGCGCTGGGAGTGTATGCCGCGCTCGTGGCAAGCTCCCCGATAGGCGCCGCGCATCGAGAGCGCGTCACTCAGAGCCGCCTCGTCACACTCCGGTTCTCCGGCACACGAAGCGAGGAGGAGCGATGGACTTCATGGAGACGATCTCGGTTGCCCGCGATGCGATCAGCGTCAAGCGCGTCTACGGCGAGCCGTATGAGCGCAACGGCGTCGTCGTCATCCCCGCTGCCTCGGTACAGGGCGGCGGCGGCGGAGGTGGCGGCGACGAGGGAGACGGGCGGGCGGGCGGCGGTGGCGGATTCGGTCTGCGCGCCAGGCCGGTTGGTGCCTATGTGGTCCGGGGCGAGCAGGTGAGCTGGGAACCGGCCGTGGACCTCAGTCGGATGATCCTTGGCGGCCAGCTCCTCGCCCTGGCGGCTCTGCTCGTGGTGCGCTCGATCGCCCGTCGTCGACGCTGACCTGAGGTCGCCGTCGGCGACGCGCTTCCAGCAAGAGCCGGCGGGTGGAGAGCGCCGCGACGATCAAGCCGGCCCCTGGTCAGCGCTTGCTGGGCTCGAGTCCTCTGATCACGTGCAGGTCGACCGAGCCGGGCGCGAAGACGCTGATCGAGTACTGAGCGGCCTCGCCGCCGGCGAGGTGCATCACCTCGACCAGCTCGAGGGCGGCGGTGACGCGCGTGGTGCCCATCGCCTCGCCCAGCCGGCTGCCCGGCTCCACCAGTCGCGGACGCACCTGCGTCCTCGCGAACGCGAGCGGGACGCCCCGCTCGATCAGGACGTCGAGCACCATCTCCCCTGACGCCAGCGCCGCCCGAAGCTTCTCCGGCGCCGGCAGCCCGATGTCGGGATGGACGATGTCGCGCATATGGGCGGCCACCGCTCCGTCGACGAGCAGCGTCCGCTGGATCAGCGGCGCCCTCGCGCCCCTCCGCATCCCCAGGGCGTCGGTCACGTACCCCGGGGTCCGCGCCTGCTCGACCTGCAGGTTGCGAACCGCAAGCCGCTTGCCCTGCCGTCGTGCCAGTGACGCATAGGACTCGAGCACCTCGAGCCCTTCGCTGAAGGCGGCACCCAGCGCCACCCGGCCGACGAAGGTGCCGCTGCCCTGCCTGCGGATGATCTCGCCGTTGCTCTCCAGGCGCTCGAGCGCCAGTCGCAGCGTTCCCCGTGAGACTCCGAGCGTCTCGGCCAGCTCCTTCTCGGGAGGTAGCCGGTCGCCCAGGCGGGCGCGGCCCGGCGCCAGTCGCTCGCGCAGCGCGGTCTCGGTTGCGTCGACCAGGGAGGGTCTGGACACGCTGCGAGCGTAGAGGGCCGCTCAGTCCCCGGCCGGATCAGAGGAACGCGATCGCTGCCCGGTCACTCGAGGGTTGCCGCTGTAGGATCGCCGCGGCCATGATCCTCTTCGTGCTCACAGGACAGGCGCCCCCGGTCTTGGTGGTCACCCTGCTGGTCATGTGTTACCTGACCGGGTACGAGATGTGGCGGGAGAAGGAGCTGCAGTTCCTCTACAAGGCGTGGTGGGTCATGTTCGTCTTCCTGCTGAACGTCGTTGGCTTCGCGATCTTCTGGATCTGGCTGGCGGTCCGGCGCACCCGCCGGGCCGCCTAGCGTCATCCGCCACCCGGACGGGTTAGTCGTTCTCGGCGCGCACACGATGAAGCCTGGCGAGCTTCAGCGCCAGCTCCAGGGAGAGCAGGTCCTCGTTCGGTAGGTCCAGGTCGGCGACTCGCTCGATCCGCTCGAGGCGCTGTCGCACGGTGTTCGGATGCACGTACAGAACCCGGGCGCTGGCCGCTACGCTGCCGCGATCGGCGAGGAACCGCTCGAGCGTCTCGACGAGCCGGGCCCCGCGCCGGCGGTCGTACTCGCCGAGCTTCGCCACCGACTGGCCGTAGCGGTCATGCGGCACCTCGTCGGGCTCGAGGTGCACGAGATAGCGGTAGGCGCCGAGCTGCTCGTAGGAAACCGCCCCGCCCTCAGCCTCGAGCGATCGGCCGATGCGAGCGGCGTCGGCGGCCTCGCGCATCCGCCGGCGGGCGGGCGCCGCGCCCCGGTCCACGTCGCTCAATCCCACCACCAGGCCCTCCTCGCGGCCCAGTGGCTCGCAGGCCGCCCGTAGCTGCTCGACCGCGGACTCCTGCCCGTTCGGCAGCGGTGCCAGCACCCGCACCCGATCGTGGCGGGAGTCGAAGAACGCCCGCGGATACAGCCGTCGCAGCCGCGCCTCGAGGCGGGCGGCCAACTCGGGCCAGGCCAGCGCGGCATCGCCCGCCTGGGGGGCGCGCTCGAGATGCAGGAAGAGGTGCGGCCGGGTGAGGTCGCAGCGGGCCTCGCCGGCCTTCGATTCCGCCGTTTCCACCGATCCCGCGGCCAAGGCGTCGAACATGTCCTTGACGATGTTCTCCGCCGTCAGTCGCTCGATCAGCGCGGCCTTCTTCAGTCCCACGGCGGTCTGGTTGGCCACGGCGCCGAGCAGCTCCGCGTCCTCCTCGGTGAACTGCCTGTCCTCCGCCAGACAGCAGAGCATCCCAAGCTGCTCGTCGCGCGCCACCAGCGGGGCGACGAGCAACGAGTCCTGGTCGAGGTCGGGCCACAGGGCGCCGGCGATCATCCGCCGTTCGGCGCGACCGCCCGCACCGGCCCGGCGCATCAGGTCGAACACGGCGCCGCTCCCGCCGGGACGCGGGCTCGGCACCGGTGTGTCCTCGGGGTCGGAGGCGACGACCGCCAGCTCGTCTGCCTCCACGTCGAGCCGATAGATCTGGCAGGCGTCGGCGCGAAGCAGCTTGCGGGCACCCCGGGCCACCGCGTCGTAGAGGTCCTCACGCAGGGTCACCGCCGCCAGCGCCTGGCTCAGCTCCGCCAGCGTGGTCAGCGCCTCAACCCGCCTGCTGGTCTCCTCGTAGAGCTGGGCGTTCTCGATCGCCCCCGCCACCAACGAGGCGGTGTGGACGAGGAAGT
This sequence comes from bacterium, assembly GCA_039930945.1. Classification (GTDB taxonomy): domain Bacteria; phylum Actinomycetota; class Thermoleophilia; order Solirubrobacterales; family 70-9; genus JBDTSW01. Next base: position 7,178 of record JBDTSW010000076.1, on the reverse strand, counting down.
TGAGCACGTCGTCGTCGAACTCGCGCGGTGCCTCGGTGTGCAGGACGACCACCCCGATCACGTCGCCGGCCTTGGCCAGGATGGGCACGGCGACCATCGACTGGAAGCGTTCCTCCTCCAGCTCGGGCACGAACTTCATCCGCGGATCCGCCATCGCGTTGTCGCGGATGAACTCGGGGGTCTTGGTGCGCGCCACCCACCCGGCGAGGCCCTCGTCGACGCCCAGATCGAGCCCGCGCACCAGGTCTGAGTATCGGGGCGAGGCCGCCCGCAGCACCAGCCGCTCGGACTCGACGAAGTAGATGAAACAGGCGTGGCAGTCGGTCGCCTCCGTGGCGATGTCGACAATGCCCCGCAGCACACGGTCGAGATCGAGCGAGGAGGAGACCGTCTTGATGACCGCATAGAGGGTTTCGTTTTCCAGCCGCCCGCGCCCTCGTGCGTCGACCGTCTCCGAAACCTCGTTCACACTCAAGCGACACGTCCCCTTCTCGGGATTACCAGCAAACTCCGAGCGCCGGCGGGTCTTATGGGCGGATCCTACATTTATGCGCGCTTAAGTATGTGTCGGGTGCCCATTGCACCGGCGCTCCCGGTCGGGATAAGTTCCACCGCGGTGATGGTCCATGATCCCCATGCCCTGAGAGTTCGCCTCCCCCGCACGGGGGAAACACGGAGGGAGTGCCGGTGATCCCGACGCTGATTGCGCAGGTCGAGGGCCTCAAGGATGCGGCCCCCGCTGAGAGCCTGGGGCTCGACAGCGTGATCCTCGGCGAGCAGTTCTACTTCTTCACGGTCGTGGTCATGTGGCTGATCCACGTGGGCTTCATGACCTACGAGACCGGCGTCGCTCGTCGCAAGAACGCGCTCGCCACGGCGATGAAGAACATCCTCACGATCGCCGTCGTCACCCCCACCATGTACTACGTCGGCTGGTGGGTCTACAACTGCAACCAGCCCGGGCTGCCGATCGGCCCGAACAGCAGCGACTTCACCAGCGCCGCCTGTCAGGGCGGCATTCCCTGGTCCGACGCCTTCGGGCCGAACCTGACGAACAACATCAACCTGATCTTCTTCCTGGCCTTCCTGCTGTTCTCGTGGACGACCGCGTCGATCATGTCCGGCGCGCTGCTGGAGCGCGTGCGGCTCTCCGCCTATCTGATCCTGGCCTCCCTGCTGGGCTCGGTCGTGTGGATCCTCGACGCCGCCTGGGGCTGGAGCGCCGGCGGCTGGATGACCCTGCGCTTCGGCTTCCACGACTCGATTGCCTCCGGGGTCGTGCACGGCGTCGCCGGCGCCTTCGCGCTCGGCGTGCTGTTCAACCTGGGGCCGCGCATAGGCAAGTACACCAAGGAGGGACTGTCGCGGGTAATCCGTCCCCACAACATCCACATGACCTTGATGGGCCTGATGCTGATCTTCACCGGGTTCTACGGCTTCTACGCGGCCTGCCTGGTGATCGCCTCAACCTCGTTCCCGGGCTGGGCCAACATCTACCTCAGCCCGACGACGCTGGGCTCGATCGCGATGATCATCACCTTCGGCTTCGCCGGCGGCTTCACCGGCGGTTACTTCGCCAGCCGCGGCGACCCCTTCTGGACCGTTTCCGGCGGGCTCGCCGGAGTCATCGGTGTCTCGGCGGGAGCCGACGTCTACGCCCCGACGCTGGGGTACCTGCTGGCTGCGCTGACCGCGGTGATTACCGTCTACGCGGGCAACTGGATGGTCAACAAGATGCGCGTCGACGACGTCGTCGGAGCGGTCGCCGTGCACGGCGTGGCCGGCTTCCTCGGGGTGATCTGGGTCGGGGTCTTCGCCGCCGGCTACCCCACCGGGCTCAACAACATCGACACCTCGATCGCGGGGCAGCTGCTCGGCGTCGCCACCTTCGTGCCGCTTGGCTTCCTCACGGGCTGGGTTGCGTCCTGGGTGCTGAAGAAGCTGAACCTGCTGCGGGTGCCGCCAGAGGTCGAGCTTGACGGCTTGGACAACGCCGAGTACGAGTTCGACATCCACACGCCCGAGTACGCGCACGCCCCCGACATGTTCATCGATCCCGACGGAACGCGGATCGACGCCGACCAGGCCGCAGCCCAAGCAGCCAGGGAGCTGGTCAGGTAATGCGTTCGAGCGACGAGATCTATACGAGGGGTGGGTGATCGCGTGCCGGCGATAATCAACAGCGCGCCCGACTGCATTTCGACCGATCCGGGGACCGAGGCCCTGCGGGTCGAGGACTCCGCGGACTTCATCCTCCAAAACAACTTCCAGGAGTGCACCGGCTTCATGACCTTCGGCCCGGGCTCGACCTACGGACCCGAGGGCGTCGGGGCGGAGTCGGCCTACATCGGCCTCACCGTGATCGGGATCCTGTTCACGCTGTTCGTCTTGGCCGCTTGGACCCTGTACGAGAATCGGCGCTTGGACACCTACGCGAAGGCCCGCGTCAGCGGGGGCACCCCGCAAACAGCCGCGGACGCGGCCCAGGAATCGGAGCTGGCATGAACGGAAAGCAGATCGAGTTCCCACCGAAGCAGACGCATGTGAAGTCGTTCGAGCACGCCATGCTGGCATTCTCGATCATCTGCGCCATCATCGTCCTGGTGATCGTGCTGGGCACGAACATCGGCGACGAGTTCCGTCCCACCGTCTGAGCGGCGCGGAAACACCTAGGCGGTTTACGCTCCCGGCGTCCTCGAGCGGTGAGGACAACTGGGGGCCGGGCTCCGCGCCCGGGAAGGGCGACTCGAGGTGGCGGCGGTTTGGCGCCATCGCCGTCCTCTTGGTGCTGTCCTTCGTCGTTGCCCAGTCCTGCCAGCAGGCGCAGATCCGGGTGACCCAGGACCAGGCCATCGCGACCGCCAAGCAGGAGATCGCCTTCACGCCGAAGGGGACGCAGGTGCGGATGCTGCGGCAGGGCCTCAATCGGCAGCCGTTCTGGATCGTCTCGCTCTCGGTCCCGAACGCAAAGCGCCCGGGCACGTTCAGGCGGCTGGCCCTGGTCCACATCGACGCCAACACCGGCGAGGTGACCGAGGTCCAGCAGGACGAGGTGGTGCCGGAAAAGGGATCTTGACCGGGTGCGCGTCCTCGTCCTCCAGCACATCGCCTGCGAGCACCCGGGGGTGTTCTCGGAGGTCATGCTCGAGCGCGGCGTGCAGGCGGTCGCGGTGGAGCTCGACCGTGCCGAGTCCCTGCCCGACTGGCGCCAGTTCGACGGCGTCCTGGCGATGGGCGGGCCGATGGGCGCCGGCGATGACGCCCAGCACCCCTGGCTGTCGGCGGAGAAGCGGCTGGTGCGTGAGACGGCGCAGGCCGGTCTCCCCTTCCTCGGCGTCTGCCTCGGCGTGCAACTGCTGGCGGCGGCGCTCGGCGCTCGCGTCTACCCCGCCGACCGCCCAGAGGTCGGCCTGCTCGGCGTGGAGCTCACCGCCGAGGGGCGCGACGACCCGCTGTTCGCCGGCCTGGACGAGCGGTTCGTGTCGCTGCAGTGGCACGGCGACACCTTCGACCTGCCCACGGGAGCCGTCCGCCTGGCGGGCTCGCCGCTGGTGCCCAACCAGGCCTTCCGGGCCGCCGAGCGCGCCTACGGCGTGCAGTTTCACCTCGAGGTCACCGGTGAGATGGCGCGCGAGTGGAGTCTGGTCCCCGCCTATCGTGACTCGCTTGCGAAAACGCTCGGCGAGGCGCAGGGTGCCGCATTCATCGCCGAGGTGGAGCGCCGCGAGGCCGAGCTTCACCCGATCGCCCGCCGCCTGTTCGCGAACTGGCTCGACCTCGCCGCCAACGGGCGCTGAGTCGCGTCGGCCCTCAATGGACCTTTTTGTTCAGTCCCGCATATAGTGGATCGAAAGGAGACGAACAATGGCCAAAGCCAAGGACAACGGCACCCCCAGCGAGGTCCAGAGGGTCCTCGACTCGCCCAGGATCGACCCGCCCCCGAGCACGCTGAAAGAGGCCCGGGAGGCACCGGGTCGCGCCGAGCGGATCGCCGAGATCGCCGCCGAGATCGAGCGCGATCAGATCGAGTACGTCTTCTTCCAGCAGGTCTCGATCAGCGGCCACATCAACGGCAAGGGCGTGGTCGCGAGCTGGTTCTCACAGGTGGCCAGTCGCGGGTACCAGCTCGTCTACGGGGCGACCGCCGACCTGTTCACCGACCGGCACGACAACTACATCGGCTTCGGGCCCGAGGAGTCCGAGCTGGCGGCGATCGCGGACCTGGACACCTTCGAGCGCCTGCCCTGGGATCCGCGGGTCGCTCGCGTGTACTGCGACTGCTACGACACCGAGACCGGCCAGCTGCTGGATGCGGACCCGCGCCAGAATCTGAAGCGGATCGCCCACGACGTCGAGCAGGAGCTCGGCAGCTCGTTCCTCTGCGGCATCGAGCCGGAGATGATGTGGCTGAAGCTGCCGGAGGACCGGGACGCGCCGCTCGAGGGCGCGACCAAGCCCTGGTGCTACCACATCAACCAGTTCGAGCAGCTGCAGGAGGTGATTCTCGACGTCGTCTCCTACGGCAAGGCGATGGGCCTAGACATGAGCTACGGCGACCACGAGGACGCCCCGGGCCAGCTCGAGCTCAACTTCCGCTTCGATCGCGCCGTGCGCACCGCGGACAACATCAGCACCTACCGCCAGATCTGCGCGGCCGTCGGACGCAAGCACGACCTCCATGCCTCGTTCATGCCGAAGCCCTTCACGGGCGTGTCTGCGAACGGCCACCATCACCACTTCACGCTGATGGACGAGCAGGGGAACAACGTCTTCCATGACCCCGAGGGGCCGGCCCAGCTGTCGGAGATCGGGCAGCGGTTCATGGGCGGGATTCTCGACCACTTCAAGGCGCTCGTCTGTGTCGGCTCGCCGACCGTGAACTCCTACAAGCGGATGTGGGATCTCGGCTTCTGGGCGCCCGTGTACCGCAACTACGGCTGGCAGAACCGCACCTGCACCGTGCGGGTCGCGAGCGGCGGCCGGTTCGAGTTCCGTGGGGTGGACTCCGCCTGCAACCCCTACCTGACCCAGGCGGCGCTGCTCACCGCCGGCCTCGACGGCGTCCGCCGCGAGCTCGACCCGGGCCCGCCCCAGCAGGCCAACACCTACGACCTGCTGGCCGAGGGCACCGAGTTCGAGCGGGTGCCGGACCACCTCGGCGCCGCGCTCGAGGCGCTCGAGGCCGACGAGGTGGTGCGAAGCGCGATGCCGGGCCGCCTCTACGACGTGTTCATGCACTACAAGCGCGATGAGTGGGAGCGCTACCTCGCGGCGGTGACGGACTGGGAGCGCGAGCAGTACCTCAACGTCGTGCCATGACCGCGGGGTCGAGCTAGACCGTGTGCGGGATCGCGGGGATCATCTACCGCAACGGCGCCGGCGACCACGAGGTCGGCCGCGACATGACCAAGATGCTCCAGGCGATGAAGCACCGGGGGCCCGACTCGACCGGCTACGCGCTCTACCGCGGCGCCGGCGACACTTTCGTCATGCACGTCAAGGTGAGCGAGGCGCGCGGCGACGACCCCGAGCTTGCCCGCCCGGTGCAGCGCCAGCGCGGTCAGATCGAGGCGCGCCTGCGGACGGCGGGCGCCCGGGTCGAGGAGGTGAAGAACACCCCCCGGACGATGACCGTCAGCTTCGGCTTCGAGGGCGACCTGAAGCTGCTCGTCGACAGCGTCGAGCGGGTGCGCCACACGGAGGTGTTGTCGCTGGGGCGCTCGCTGGAGATCATCAAGGACCTCGGCGACGCCGAGACGGTCTCGGAGCTGTACGGGCTCGGCGAGCTCGTCGGCACCCACGCCATCGGCCACGCGCGGATGGCGACCGAGTCCGACGTCGACATCGCCAACGCGCACCCCTACTGGGCCTACCCGTTTCCCGACGTGGCCGTCGTCCACAACGGCCAGCTGACGAACTTCCACTACTGGCGCCGGCGGCTGCAGCGCTCCGGCCACCGCTTCCAGTCCGAGTGCGACTCAGAGATCATCGCCGTCTACCTCGCCGCGCAGATGAGCGAGGGTCGCTCGCTCGCCGAGGCCATGCGCCAGAGCCTCTCCGACCTCGACGGTGTCTTCACCTACATCTGCGTCACCGAGGACGCCCTCGGGGTCGCCAAGGACGAGCTGGGCGCCAAGCCGCTGGTCCTCTACGAGGACGACGATCTGGTGGCGCTGGCCTCCGAGGAAATCGCGATCCGCCAGGTTCTCGACCGCGAGATCGAGACCCACGACCCCTACGAGGGCGAGGTGCGCGTGTGGAACAGGTGAGCGAGAAGACCGCGGCGCGGATGGACGAGCGCGGGCTGGTCGAGCTCGACGACGCGATTCCCAAGACCTCCAAGATCGACGGCCGCAGCGCCGTGCTCGACGCCGGCGAGCTGACCACGCGCAAGATCAACGCCGAGCTGCGCTGGCTGATCTACGAGCGGGGGGTGACCGAGGTGACGGTCCTCGATCCGGGCGCACGGCACTCGCTGGGGGTGGCCATCCTCGCCCGCTGCCGGATCCGCTTCGAGGGCAGCCTGGGCTACTTCGGCTGCGGCCTGATCGACGGCCCCGAGGTGGTGATCACCGGACGGGTCGGCTGGTCGGTGGCCGAGAACATGATGTCGGGGGTGGTCGTGGTCGAGGCCAACGCCGGCTCGCTGGCGGGCGCCGCGATTCGCGGCGGCGACCTGATCGTCAAGGGCGACGTCGGCGCGCGTACCGGCATCGACCAGAAGGGCGGCACGATCGTCGTCCTCGGCAGCGCCGCCTCGATGACCGGCTTCATGATGCAGCGCGGCCGCCAGATCATCTGCGGCGACGTCGGACCGGGGCTGGGCGACTCGATGTACGACGGCACGATCTACGTCGGCGGCGAGGTCGCCGCGCTCGGCATCGACTGCGTCGAGGGGGAGTGGACCGACTCCGACACCGAGATGGTCGAGCGCAAGTTCGCCAACCACGAGCTGGGCAAGCCTCCCGAGCTGCGCAAGTTCGTCTGCGGGAAGAAGCTCTACAACTACGACATGCTCGAGCCCAGCGAGCGCAAGCTCGTGCTCTGAGAGGGGATCGCGATGCCCGACGACAACGCCCCCGACGCCCGCGCCGTGCTGGGCCGCAGCCCGATCTTCACCCCGGAGGTCATCAACGACATCCACATGAAGGCCGAGCTGGGCCGCTACCGGATGCGCG
>JBDTSW010000075.1:0-11136 GCA_039930945.1 bacterium | reverse complement strand
GCCGCCGACGCCTTCGAGCAGTGCGCCCAGCAGGCCGATGCCGCGGGCGACAGCAGCGCTGCCGATGCCGCGATCGAGGCCTGCCAGCAGGCCGCCGACTCGGCGGTGAAGGCGCTTCAGTCAGGAGGCTGATCGCATCCGCGGAGGCCGACAGATCGTCTCCGCGGCGCGTTGCGCCGGGTGCCGTGCGGGGCACCCGGCGGCAGCGGCCGGCGCGCTCGCCGACGACCTCGTGGGTCGGCCTAGCCGACCCGCTCGACGATCATCGCCTCGCCCTGGCCGCCGGCGACGCACATCGTCTCCAGGCCGACGTCGTGATCGTCGGTCTCCATCGCGTTCAGAAGCGTGGTCATGATCCGGGCGCCGGTCATCCCGAAGGGGTGACCGAGGGCGATCGCGCCTCCGTGGGTGTTGAGCTTGTCCAGCGGGATGTCGCACTCGTCCATGATCGGGATCACCTGGGCGGAGAAGGCCTCGTTCAGCTCGACGGTGCCGACGTCCTCCATGGTCATGCCGGTGCGCTTCAGCACCTTCTTGATCGCGCCGATCGGGGCGACCCCCATGTACTCCGGCTCATTCCCCCAGGTCGCGGCGCTGACGATCCGCGCGCGCGCCGTCAGGCCCAGCTCCTTGGCCTTGGCGTCCGACATCACCAGAACCGCGGCGGCGCCGTCGTTGAGCGGGCAGGAGTTGCCGGCGGTGACGCCGCCGTCCCCGAAGGCCTCGTCGAGCTGGGAGAGCTTCTCCAGCGTCGATGACGCCCGCGGGCCGTCGTCCCTGGCGACCTCGTTGCCCTCGTGATCGGCGACCGCAACGATCTCGCGGTCGAAGAACCCCGACTCCTGCGAGGCGACCGCCAGCTCCTGCGAGCGCTGCGCGTACTTGTCCATCTCGGCACGGCTGATCTCGTAGCGCTTGGCGACGTTGACCGCGGTCAGCCCCATCTCGATGTAGGCGTTGGGCTGGCCGTCGTTGCCCTGCAGCCTGGGATTCTGGTCGGCGGCGCCGGCGGGCTCGGTGCGCTCGTTGTAGCGGCTCACCCACTCCACCCCGGCGGCGATGTAGGCGTCGCCCTCGCCCGCCTTGACGGCGTTGGCGGCGTGGCGGATCGCGTCCAGCGAGGACGCGCAGTAGCGCGAGATCGTCACCCCGTTGGTCTCCTCGGGCAGCCTCTCCGAGAGCAGGGCGATGATCCGGCCGATGTTGAAGGCCTGTAGGCCCTGCGGCATCCCGCAGCCGCAGAAGACGTCCTCGATCAGCGCCGGGTCGAGGTCGGGGTTTCGCTCCAGCAGCTGGTCGACCACGTAGGCGGCGGTCTCGTCGGGTCGCAGCTGGGCCAGCGAGCCCTTGAAGGCGCGGCCGATCGGGCTGCGGACGGCGTCGACGATCACTGCTTCGGGCATCTCAGATTTCTCCTTGGTTGCGCCGCGCCGCATGTCGCGGCCGCGAACGGGATCGGGGCCGGGACGTTAGCCGAGCGCGCACGGCGCGCGCGGCGAAATAGTCTTGGGCAGTGGCCGATGACCCCGACACCCTTCAGCAGGCCAAGCTCGAGCTCGCCCCCGAGCGCGTCGCCGAGCTGGCCGCGAGCGGCGAGGCAGTACTGATCGACGTCCGCCAGGACTACGAGTGGGAGCGCGGGCGGATCGCCGGCGCCCGCCACGTCGAGGTCAACCAGCTCACCGCCGAGGCGGCCTCGATCCCAAAGGATCGTCCGGTGGTTTTCTGCTGCCGCAGCGGCAGCCGCTCCGGGATGGCCGCCCAGGCGTTTCGCGCGGGCGGCTGGGATGCCCACAACATGGCCGACGGGATCACCGCCTGGGTAGGGGCCGGGTTTGAGCTGGAGCCCGAGAACGGCACCGTCGCCGAGGCGCGGCCTCCAAGCGCCTGACCCCCGGCTACCCTGCACCCGCCATGCACGCCTCGGACCCAGAGAAGCCGCAGAGCCCCGCCACCGGCGAGCAGCCGCAGCATCCCACGGGCTCACAGCCGGCCACCCCCGACCCACACAGCTCGGACCCGCACGAGCGCATCGACGGGCTGCGCGCCTGGCTTGCCCAGGTCGAGCGCAAGCTCGGCATCCGCACCTACGCCTTCGCCGCCGCCTGCGTGCTCTCGCTCGCCGCCGCCGCCGTGGCGATCGTCTTCGCACTGCAACTGCAGGAGGACTCGGCCACCAAGGGCGACCTGCAGAACCTGCGCGGCCAGCTCGGCGCGGTCGAGGAGTCCGCGTCGGAGGCCGCCCAGGACGATCTCGCCTCGATCAGCGACCGCCTCGAGGGCCTTGAGAGCCAGGTCTCGCAGCTGGATCAGGACCAGGGCACCAGCGACGACGAGCTGAAGGTGGTCCAGGATGACATCGAGGAGCTGCGCGGCCAGATCGACGACCTCGAGTCGTCCGCCGACGCGGGCGGCGCCAACTCGGGCGGCACCGACGCCAACTAGTGTCCTGCGCCGCCGGGGACGCAGGCGGGCCCTGGTCGTGATCATGCCGAGAGGGGCCGCTAGTGGCTATCGGCACGAACTCTCACTCCATGCGTCCGAAAGAGGCTCTACGGTCGCCTCGACCAGCACGCATACGCGAGCACGAACGAAGGAGTGCGTCTAATGCCTGAGGGCTACTGCGTGAAGGAACGTAAGAAGGTCGAGATCACGAACCCCCAGCAGGTCACGATGAAGAACGGTCGCCCCGCGATTCAGGGCACCTGCCCTGACTGCGGGACGAAGATCTTCAAGATCGGCAAGCTCACCTAGTCGGCCCGGGCCGCCGCCGGCCGGGCGTGGCCGGCGGCACCCGATCTCTCAGCTCGGTCGGCTCGAACAGCCGACCGTCGGCGGGTCGGCCGGATCCCCGGTCCAGGCCCTCAGGCACGAGCCCGACCGCTCGTACAACAGCCGCGACGGAAGTCTCGACACCCGGATAAAGACCGGGCCTCCCTGCGTCCCTAGGTTGGGTCGCGATCCGCGAACCGCGACCGCCGGCGTCCGGCGCCGGCGCGCAAGGAGTGTGTATCGGATGAGACGAAAGTACCTGGGGGTAGGCGCGCTGGCAGCCGCGGCACTACTCGCCCTCCCGGCAAGCGCGTCGGCCGACTCTCTGGAGGCCGCCAGCAACGGGCTTCTGAGCCAGTCGGTCGCGATCAACTCCCTCTGGGTGATCGTCGCCGGCCTGCTCGTGTTCTTCATGCAGGCGGGATTCGCCTTCCTGGAGATTGGCTTTTCCCGCGGCAAGAACGCGGGAACGATCGTCGCCAAGATCCTCACCAACATGTCGATCGCCGCCCTCGCCTGGTACGCATGCGGGTTCGCGTTCGCGTTCGGGACGGGTGAGCTGATCGGCGATACCGGGTTCTTCCTGCAGGGCTTCGGCGATCCGCTGACGGCGTTCCCGGTGATGGGCTTCTCCGACGCCACGATCGAGGCGAAGTTCTTCTTCCAGTTCACCTTCGCGGCGGTCTCGCTGGCGATCGTCTGGGGGACCACACTCGAGCGGATCAAGTTCGGCGTCTACGTCATCTACTCGGCGATCTTCGCCGCGCTGATCTACCCGATCGGCGCCCACTGGGTGTTCGGCGGCGGCTGGCTGCAGGCGAACGTCGGCATGCAGGACTTCGCCGGCTCGACGGCAGTGCACCTGATCGGCGCGACCGGCGGCCTCGCGGTGCTGCTGCTGCTCGGCGCTCGCCGTGGGAAGTTCGGCGACGACGGCAAGCCCAGGGCGATCCCGGGGCATTCGATGCCACTGTTCGGGCTCGGGGTCCTGATCCTCTGGCTCGGCTGGTTCGGGTTCAACCCGGGCTCCACCCTGGGAGCCCTGGATGGGCGCTTCCCGGAGATCGTGCTGGTCACCAACCTCGCCTGCGCGGCCGGGGTGCTGATGGCAGCGATCACCAGCAGGCTGATGCAGAAGACGCTCGACATCGGCATGATCGGCAACGGCGCGATCGCCGCGCTGGTCGCGATCACGGCGCCCTCGGGCTATGTGGAGCTGTGGGCCGCGCCCTTCATCGGCGCAGTCGCCGGCGTGCTCGTCGTCACCGCCATCCTGGCGATCGAGAAGGTGATCGACGATCCGGTCGGCGCCCTCTCGGCGCACGGCCTCGCCGGCATCTGGGGCACGCTCTCATGCGGGCTCTTCACCGCACCGCGCCTGGCCCAGTACAACGGCGTCGGCAACCCCGACGGAGGCCTCTTCTACTCGGGCTCGTTCAGTCAGCTCGGGGATCAGGCGCTCGGGGTGGTCGTGGTCTTGGCGTTCGTCCTCGGCTCGAGCCTGGCGGTCCTGTACGTGATCAAGAAGACGTACGGTCTGCGGGTCACCTCGGACGAGGAAGACGCCGGCCTGGACATCTCCGAGCACGGGATGTACGGATACCCGGAGCAGTTCATCCCGAACGAGGAGTACCCCGGCGGCGGCGCCGGGTGGGGGCCGGCACCAGCCATGCCCCCGCATGCAGCGGCGGTCACCCAGATGACCGCGGAAAGCCAGCCACCGATCGCCGGCGACACCCCGTCGCAGGCCTAGGAAGGGGGTGATTGCGTTGAAGAAGATCGAGGCATACATCCGTCATGAGGCGTTTGAACCGATTCGGGCCGAGCTGTTGGAGAAGGGATTTCCCTCCCTGTCGATCGGCGAGGTGAAGGGATCGGGGCGCCAGAAGGGAGTGGTCGAGCACTACCGAGGCTCGACCCTGACAGTCAACGTGCGACCGAAGCTCAAGCTGGAGGTCGTCGTCGAGGACAAGGACAAGTCCCTGGTGGTCGAGACCATCCTTAAGCACGCGAGGACGGGCGAGGTCGGCGACGGGAAGATCTTCGTGATCCCCGTCGAAGAGGCGATCCGGATCCGCACGGGCGAGGCGGGCCAGACGGTCCTCCAGGCCCACCCAGAAGAGGAGATCCCGGCCTAGGCCTGGCTCGCGGAGGGCCCCGGCCGTCGTCAGGCACGGCCGGGGCCCCGAGCCATCCGCCCGAGATCGCTCAAAACGGCGAGTTCGAACCCGAGAAGCCGCTGGCCTCGAACTGGAACAGAAGCACCGCGACGACGATGATCGCGATGCCGATCGCGACCGCCAGCGGCAGCTTCGCGGCCTGGCCCCAGGCGGCCACCAGGAAGCCCGCGCCCATCAGCGCCAGATAGGGCAGGAGGTCGGAAACGGTCTCCAGTGCCGCAGGCGGCGGGGCCAGTGCGCTGATCAAGGCAACCACGCCCTCATTATCATCGGCCAGGATGTCGGGTTCGATGGTTTCCGTCGCCAGCGTTCGCAGCGCCCTCGCCGATGTCGGCTATCTGGCCGACGAGTCGGCGGCGCTGGTCGCTTACCTGGCCCAGCACCTGGGCAAGCCGGTGCTGGTCGAGGGCCCGGCCGGGGTCGGCAAGACCGAGCTCGCCAAGGCGCTCTCGCGCGCCACCGAGCGCGAGCTGATCCGCCTGCAGTGCTACGAGGGCCTGGACGAGGCGAAGGCGCTGTATGAGTGGAACTACCGCCGCCAGCTGCTGCGGATCCAGGCCTCGGCGGACGAGACCAGCGACGCCTTCGACGAGATCTTCTCGGAGGACTTCCTGCTGACCAGGCCGCTGCTGCAGGCGATCGCCTCACCCGATCCGGTGGTGCTGCTGATCGACGAGATCGACAAGACCGACCAGGAGTTCGAGGCGATGCTGCTGGAGGTCCTGTCCGACTTCCAGATCTCGATCCCCGAGCTCGGCCGGATCGAGGCGCGCACCCATCCGATCGTCGTCTTGACGTCGAACAACTCGCGCGAGCTGACCGAGGCTCTGAAGCGCCGCTGCCTCTACCTCTGGCTCGACTACCCCGACGTCGAGCGCGAGATGGCGATCGTCCACCTGCACGCCCCCGAGCTCGACGAGAAGCTGACCCGGCGCCTGGTCGAGGTGGTGCAGATGGTTCGCTCGCTCGACCTGAAGAAGCCACCGTCGATCGCCGAGTCGATCGACTGGGCCCGGGCCCTGCTGCTGCTTGGGGCCGATGACATCGACCGCTCGGTCTTCGAGCAGACGATGAGCATCATCGTCAAGCACCGCACCGACGTCGACCTCGTCGCCGAGCGCGTCGGGGTGAAGCTCTCCGGCGAGGGCAAGCGCGACCTTGGCGCGGCCCGAACCACCTAGCGCGCAGCACCTGCCTCCCGGCCTCTCGTCCCGGGTGGTCGCCTTCTGCGAGGACCTTCGCGGCGAGGGGCTGGCGATCGGCACGTCCGAGCTGCTCGACGCCTTCGAGGCCCTGGGAGCGGTTCCCTGGACCAACCCCACCGACTTCCGCGAGGCGCTGGCCGCGACCGTCGCCAAGTCCCAGGAGGACCGGCGGGTCTTCGAGCTGCTGTTCGACCGCTTCTTCTTCCGCGCCGCCGAGGCCGAGGCGTTGGCCCAGGGCCTGCGCGAGTCCGACCGCGCCTCCAGCGGTGACCGCCTCGACCTCGACCAGCTGCGCGACGCGATCCGTCAGGCGATCAGCGCGGGGAACGACGGTGAGATGCGCGACCTCGCCCGCCTCGCAATCGCCGCCTTCGGCCGCCAGGGCGAGGGCTCGGGGGTCGTCGGGGTCGATGTCCAGAGGATCCGTCGCACCCTCGGCCTGCAGACTCGGACCCGTCCCGAGGCCGACTCCGAGCAGCCGGCGCTCGATCGCCACGCGATCAACCGCTTCGAAAAGCACCTACGGCGTGAGCTGGAGCGGGCGCTTGTCGAGCGCACGCAGAAGCTGCCGCCGGCACGCCCCCTGGCAGAGCTCGACCGGTCGCTGCCCACCAGCCCCGCCCAAGACCTGGCCGCGGTCCACCGCGCCGTCACCCAGCTCAAGCGCCGCCTGGCGACGCTCGGCCACGAGCAGCGCGGTCGTAAGCGTGGTGCCGCCGTCGACATCCGCCGGACGATGCGGGCCTCGCTCGAGACCGGCGGGGTGCCGCTTCGCCTGCGATACAAGCCCAAACGCCCACGCCGGCCGGAGATCTACGTCCTCTGTGACGTCTCGACCTCGGTCACCTCGGCCAGCGTCTTCTTCCTCTCGGTCCTGCACGCCCTGCACGACTCGTTCCGGCGGCTGCGCAGCTTCGTTTTCATCGAGCGGATCTCGGAGGTCACCGATGTGTTCGAGCGCGAGCGCGATTTCCGGGTCGCATCACAGCGGATCTCCAGCGAGGGCGGGGTCGCTGACGTCTCCGGCTACACCGACTATGGCAGGGTCTGGCTCGAATTCGGCGAGCTGATCTCGGACGAGCTTGATCCGCGCTCGACGATCATCGTCCTCGGCGACGCCCGCACCAACGGTCGCGAGCCTCACGCCGACGTCTTCGCCCGCGTCGCCGAGCGCTCCGGGCGCACCTTCTGGCTCAACCCGGAGCCGCGGCTTTACTGGAACTACGGCGACTCGGTGATGTCCGCGTATGAGCGCCACTGCACCGCGGCGTTTGAGTGCTGGACCACCCGCCACCTGGAGAACTTCGTCAACGTGATCGCCGGCGGCAAGCCGCTCGAGGAGGCGTAGACTCGGGTCTGTAGATCAGGGGGGCTCGCGGGCAAGCGGGCTGAGATAGTGCCTCTGGAACTCCACCCGGCGCTGACCCTCGGAACCTGTCGCGGTAATGCGCGCGGAGGGAGCGATGCGCACCACAGTCGAGGCCGTCCAGCTGGCGGAAACACGGTTCGCTCACGGCGAGCTCGAGGTGCTCGCGGGGATCGACCTCAAGGTCGCCGACTGCGAGGTGGCCGCGATCGTCGGGCCGTCCGGCTGTGGCAAGTCGACGCTGCTGGACCTGATCGCCGGCCTGATCGAGCCCAGCTCGGGCCGGGTCGAGGTGACGGGATCGGCCCGCGAGCGCCTCCGGCACGCAACCCTGATGCCCCAGCACGACCTGCTGCTGCCCTGGCTGGACGCGCTCGACAACGCCGCGATCGCGCCGCGCAACCGGGGGCTCTCGCGGGCCGAGTCGCGGGCGGTGGCGCGGCCGCTGTTCGACCGCTTCGGGCTTGGCGGCTTCGAGCACTCCCGCCCCGGCGAGCTCTCCGGCGGGATGCGCCAGCGCGTCGCCTTCGCCCGTACGCTGCTGGCGGGCAAGTCGGTGCTGGCGCTCGACGAGCCCTTCGCCTCGCTCGATGCGATCACCAGGGCGCAGTTGCAGGAGTGGCTCGCCGAGATGCTTGCCGAGGAGGCACGCACGGTGGTGATCGTCAGCCACGACGTCGAGGAGGCACTTTATCTGGCCGACCGCGTCATCGTCCTTTCGGCCCGGCCGGCCCGGGTGGTGCGCGAGCTGACCTCGCCCGCGCCACGTCGCCTGCCGAGGACGCCCGCCGTCAACTCGCCCGAGTTCGCCGCCGCCCGCAGGGCCGCGATGGAGGCGCTCCTGGAGGCCGCGGATGGCTAGGACGCGCAACCTGCTGGCGCCGCTGTTGGTGGTCGTGGCGCTGCTGGGCGCCTGGCAGCTGACGGCACGCTGGGACGTGCTCGCCGACGCGCTCGGGATCGAGCCCTTCCTGGTGCCGTCCCCCAGCGAGATCGCCGACTCGCTTTGGGACGACCGCGCGCTGCTGGCCGAGAACGCCTGGGTGACGCTGCAGGAGGTGCTCGCGGGAATCGCGATCGCGCTGGTCGTCGGCGCCGCGCTGGCCGTGGCGCTCCACCTCTCGACCACGCTTCGACGCGCGACCTATCCGCTGCTGGTCGCCTCCCAGACGGTGCCGGTGATCGCGATCGCGCCGATCCTGGTGGTCTGGTTCGGCTTCGGGATCGGGCCGAAGCTGGCGATCATCGCGCTCGTCTGCTTCTTCCCGGTGACCGTGAACACGCTCGACGGGCTGCGGGCGGTGGACCCCGCGCAGGTGAAGATGATGCGAACGCTCGACGCCGGGCGCTGGCAGATCCTCCGCCGCGTCGAGGCGCCCTCGGCCCTTCCCTACTTCTTCAGCGGCGCCAAGATCGCCGCCGCGGTGGCGGTGATCGGCGCGGTCTTCGGCGAGTGGTCCGGGGCCGACGAGGGGCTCGGGCACCTGATCTTGGTCTCCCAGGGCCAGCTGCAGACGGCGCGGGTGTTCGCCGCGGTGGTGGTGCTCTCGGCGATCGCGATCGCCCTGGTCGCCGCGGTGATGGTGGCCCAGCGCCGCTTCGCCGGATGGAGCGTGGAGGCGGCGCCGTGACCCGGCGAGGGCGCAGGCCCCTGATCGCCGCGCTGGCCGGGATCGTCGTCGCCGGGCTGTTGGCGGTGGGCTGCGGCGGTGACGACGAGGGCGAGCGCGAGCCGTTCGCGCTCGCGCTCGACTTCTACGTCAACCCCGACCACGCCGGCATCTACCGTGCGCTCGAGCGCGGCGACTTCGCCGAGGCCGGGCTCGACGTCGAGGCCCAGGTTCCCTCCGATCCCTCGGCCCCGATCCGCCAGGTCGCCGCGGGGCGCGTGGATCTGGCGATCTCCTATCAGCCCGAGGTGCTGCTGGCACGCGAGCAGGGGCTGCCGGTGGTCGCCGTCGCGGCGCTCGTGCCGCGGCCCCTGACCTCGCTGATCTCGCTGCCCGAGGCGGGGATCGTCGAGCCCGCCGACCTCGCGGGCAAGACGATCGCCACTGCCGGGATTCCCTACCAGGCGGCCTTCCTCGAGGCGATCCTCGAGAGCGCCGCGCTGACGCCCGACGACGTCGATCAGGTCGAGGTCGGCTTCAACCTGCTCCCGGCGGTGCTGTCGGGACGCGCCGACGCGATGCTGGGCGGCTTTCTCAACGTCGAGGGCGTCGACCTGGCCGAGCGTGGCCGCAGCCCGCGCGTCGTGCCGGTGGACGAGCTCGGCATCCCGACCTACGACGAGTTGGTCCTGGTGGCGAGCGAGGAGCGCCTCGACTCGGACCCCGAGTCGATCCGCAGGTTCATCGCCGCGCTCGAGCGCGGGACCCGCGACGCCGTCGCCAACCCGGACCTGGCGACCGAGGCCGTGCTCGAGGCAGGCGACGGCCTCGAGCCCAGGCTGACGGCGGCGGAGGTGAGGCGCACGCTCCCCCTGCTGGTGCCGAAGGTGAAGGGCGAGCCGTTCGGCTACATGGACCCGGGCGAGTGGGCCGCCTTCGCGGCCTTCATGGCCGAGAGAGGCCTGGTCAAGACCTCGGCCCGCGCCGATCAGGCGCTGACCAACGAGCTGCTGTCGGGCGACTAGCGACCGATGCCGAGCCAGCGCTGGCGGGCCCGTTCGCGCTGTCGGCGCACCGTCTCGGGGGTGACGGGCTCGCTGTCCGCCTCGTCGCCTCCCAGGGGCTTGCTCTCGTCCCAGGCCGGCTCGATCAGCGCCTCGCTGCCGCGACCGCGGGTGGGCTTGAGCACGTTCGGATCGGCGGGCTCGGCCTCGCGTTTCTCCATCCGCTTGACAAGGCGTGACCAGGCTCCCATGCTCAAACGCTAGGCGGCGAAGCGGGCTTCGGCGCGAGCCCGGCGCTTGGCCGCCTCGACCTCGCGGTCCCTCGGCGGTGCCGAGGTGATGAGCGCGTCCAGCAGGTTCGCCGTGGTCGCCGCGACCTCCTCGACCGCGCGATCGAAGGCCTCCGCGTTGGCGAGAGAGGGCTTGGTCGAACCGCTGACCTTGCGCACGTACTGCAGCGCGGACGCTCGCACCTCGTCGTCAGTCGCCGGGGGCTCGAAGTTGTGGAGTGTCTTGATGTTTCTGCACATGCCTCAAGCGTAGTCGCATCGCCCGCGACTCGAGGTGCCGCGCCCAACCACGCCGAGTGGCGAATAGCGGGACGCAACGGGACGTTTCGCGCCACTCGGCGATTGCCGGAGCCGTGGTCGGGCGTGCTCCGGCGACTACGCGGCGAGCCGCAGCGGCGGCCCGGTCGCCACCGCGAGGTGGTAGTGGGTGATCGCGAAGATCCCGGCGAGCCCGCGATAGGGCGCATACGGCGCGAAGAACCCGTCGATCTCGGGGATCGTCGCCCGGCGGCCGAGGCCGGCGAGGCGTCCGACCAGCTTCACGTAGGCGAGGTCGCCGGCGGGCAGCGAGTCGCCGTCGCCGCGCCCGTTCAGGCCCAGGCACTGCGTCGTCCAGGGCCCGATCTCGCGGATCGAGCGCAGGCGGGCGTCGCCGGCGGGGTCGTCGAGGTCGACGCGGCCGGCGGCGACCTCGGCCGCGCGGCGGATC
>JBDTSW010000074.1:0-11204 GCA_039930945.1 bacterium | reverse complement strand
GGTTCCCCCGCTCCCGGACCGCAGTGGGTTCCGGGATTCGGCATGTATTAAGGATATGTAAGTAAAACACAAACGACCGAGGAAGGTGCCCCCGTTTATGTAAACCCCCTGTTTGCAGGCATTCTCAGAGGGTCACTCTCAACACTTGATCGTCAGCACCTCGCCGTCGCGGACGATGTAGTCGCGGCCCTCGGTGCGAAGCGTCCCCGCGGTGCGCGCCTGCGAGTAGCCGCCGGCGCTGACGAGCTGCTCCCAGCCGACCACCTCGGCGCGGACGAATCCCGCCTGGATGTCGGTGTGGACCTTGCCCGCCGCCTCGTAGGCGGAGGAGCCCGAGCGCAGGGCGTGGGCCATCGCCTCCTTGTCCTCGCCGGCGGTGAAGAAGGCGATCAGGTCGAGCAGCTCCCAGGAGGCCCGGATCACGCGGGCGAGCCCGCTCTCGGAGACACCGAGCTCCGCCCGCAGCTCCGCGGCCTCGTCGGGGTCGGCGATCTCGCCCAGCTCGGACTCGACCCTGGCGCTGATCGCGACGGCCGCCGCGTCGGCCGACCGCGCGTGCGAGGCGACCGAGGCAGGGATCTCGTCGATCCCCTCCTCGACGTTGGCGACGTACAGCACCGGCTTCGAGGTGAGCGCGTTCAGGCGCCCTGGGGCCTGCGCCGCGGCCTTCGGCACCGGCACCTCGCGGGCCGGATGCCCGGCCCCGAGCGCGTCGACCACGGCCGCGAGCCAGTCGCGCTCGGCCACCGCCTTGGCGTCGAGCGAGCGAGCCTGCTTGGTCACGCGCTCGAGGCGTCGCTCGGCCTGCTCGAGGTCGGCGGCGTAGAGCTCGGTCTCGACCAGGTCGATGTCGGAGCCGGGATCCACCCTGCCCTCGGGGTGGGGCACGTCGTCGGCCGCGTAGGCGCGGACGACGTGGCAGATCGCGTCCGTCTCGCGGATCGCTCCGAGGAACCGGTTGCCAAGGCCCTCGCCCGTGGACGCGCCGGGAACGAGGCCGGCGATGTCGTGGAACCCGATCGTCTCCTGTACCACCGACGACGAGCGCACGGTCGCGGCGACCCGCTCCAGGCGCCGGTCGGGAACGGCGACGATCGCGACGTTCGGGTCAATCGTGGTGAACGGGTAGTCGCCGGTCGGAGCCCCGCCCGAGGTGAGGGCGTTGAACAGCGTCGACTTGCCCGCGTTCGGCAGGCCGACGATCCCGATCTTCACCTGGTGACCCGTGCCGGACGCTTCGCATGCGTCTCGGCGGCGAGGTCGACCAATCGCTCCTCGACGCCCGCCTCGCTGACGCCGGGGGCGATCGAGCCCAGCGCCAGGCCAAGCGCGGCTCCAGCGATCACGTCGGAGGGGTAGTGCATGCCGAGGTAGGGGCGGCTCAGGCAGATCCCGCCCGCGAGGGCGTACAGGGGCCCTCGGGCGCGCGGCTCGACCCGACCCAGGGCTGCCGCCGCGGCCAGTGACGAGGTCGCGTGCGCGGAGGGGAATGAGAGCTTCGAGGGGGCGCGGGCGAGCGGCGGGTGGCCCTCGATCAGCGGGCGCTCGCGACGCACGACCGCCTTGACGGCGAAGTTGAGACCGACGGCGATCGGCGCCACCGTCGCCGCCGCGGCCCACCTCGAGCGGCGGGCCCGGTCGGCCACCGCGGCCGCAGACCCGATCGCGATCCAGACGGCGCCCCACTCCCCGATCGTGCCGAGCGCCGTCATCGTCGTCTCCACCGGGGCCTGGTGGCCCCGCGTTCGCAGGCCTCGCAGGAGGCGCTGGTCGAGGTCGCCGAGCGCCCGCAGCAGCGGGCTGCGGCGGCGCTTGACCTCGCTTCGGGCGCGAAGGCGCGCCGGCATCAGGCGCCCGGGGGTGGGCTTGCGGGGTGAGGGCAGCACGGAGCCAGCCAGGATAGGGAGGGAAGGGCGAATAGCCTGCCCGGGTGCCCGCGGACGAGAGCGCCAGCGCGATGGTCCCTGGCTACCGGCACCGGCCGGGCAAACACTGCGGCTCGACGGCGCTGCGAAACCTTCTGGCCTTCCACGGCGCCGAGGTCTCCGAGGAGATGGCCTTCGGGCTCGGGGCGGGCGCCTGCTTCTACTACCTGCCCCTGGACGGGCAGTCGCCCTCCCGCTTCATCAACGGCCGCGCCGCCCGCCTCGAGGAGCAGTTCCTCGAGCTCACCGCCACGGGCCTCGAGCTGCGGACGTTCGCCGATGCGGGGGCCTCGTGGGAGGCGGCGCGCGCGGTCGTCGACGCAGGCCGGCCCGCGATCCTGCTCACCGACCTCTACCACCTCGACCACTACGGCAACTCCGCCCACTTCCCCGGCCACGCGGTCGTGTTGGCCGGCTACGACGATGCCGTCGCCCACCTCTCGGACACGGCCTTCGACGAGCTGCAGACGACCAGCCTCGAGAGCCTGCGGCGGGCCCGTCACTCCGAGCACCCGGTCTACCCGCTGGCGGGACACCTGGTCGCGCTGCCGGAGGGCGGCGAGATCGGCCATCTGCGCGCGTCAATCGACGCCGCCGTCGAGCGCAACGCTCGCCAGATGATCGAGCCGGCGCTGGGCGTCTACGAGGGACTGCCGGCGCTGCGGCGCTTCGCGGCGGAGGTCGGGCAGTGGCCGCGCCAGCTCTCCGACTGGCAGTGGTGCGCGCGCTTCGCCTACCAGGTGATCGAGCGCCGGGGAACAGGCGGCGGCAACTTCAGGTTGATGTACTCGCGCTTCCTGGCCGAGGCGGCCAACCCGCAGGTGGGGCTGGCCGCCGAGGCCGCCGCCCGCTGGACCGATCTGGCCGCGGCGCTGCTCGCCGGCAGCGAGTCGGATGATCCCAGCCCCGAGCTGTGGTCGGCGATCAGCGACCGCGCAGCCGCCGTCCTCGACGCCGAGGAGCGGCTGTGGCCGGCGTTGGCCGGGGCGTCTACTTGACGAGCCGCGCGAAGTAGCCGAAGGCCGGGCCCGAGCGCTGCGCCACGCTCAGGCCCGCAGCCTCGCCGAGGGCCATGAGGGCGCCGGGCGAGGTGTAGTGGGGGTCGCCGACAAGCTCGCCGACGACCAGGCGGCCGTCGGGGGCCAGCACCCGGGCGATCTCGCCCAGCGCCGCCGCCTGGTCGGGGATCTCGCCGAGCGTGGTAACCAGGACCACCGCGTCGACCGATTCGTCCGCGTAGGGGAGAGAGGCGGCGTCCCCCAGGGTGGGTTCGACGTTGGCGATTGCGCGCTCAGCGGCGCTCCGCATCGTGTGGTCCAGCATCTCCTGCTGGATGTCGAAGATCTGCACCGTCCCGGCGGGGCCGACCCAGCCGGCGAGGTCGAGCGTGTAGTAGCCGGTTCCCGGGCCGATCTCGAGCACCCGCTCGCCGGCCTCGGGAGCGAGCACCTCTCGCAGCCGTTCACGGGTGATCAACGGGTGCGGAGCCTGGACCCAGCAGCGCTGGCTGTAGGGGCAGGCCGACGGGTTCCGCCGCCACCAGACGGCAGCCGCGACGATCGCCGCGGCCGCGACCGCGACCAGCTTGCCGATCATCCGCCGGAGAAGCCGATCGAGTGCTGCGAATCGTCGACTCGCAGGAACACGACCGTCGCCAGGTTGAGGGCGACGGTGGCCTCCTGGGTCTTGACGTCGTACCAGCCGTCGCCCGACTCGACGGCCTTGCGCAGCTCGGCAAGGTCGTCGTCGGTCATCTTCACGGAGAGCGCCTGGCCGATGCCGAAGCCGATCTCCACCTTCTTCGTGTCCGCCATCGGGTTCTCCTTGTCAGTGTCCCGCCGCGGGCTCGACGAGCTCGGTCAGCACCCCGCCCGTGGACTTGGGGTGCAGGAAGGCGACACGACTTCGGCGGATGCCGACCCGCGGAGCCTCGTCGATCAGCGTCACTTCGGCCCGGCGCAGCTCGCCCAGGGTGGCGTCGATGTCGGCGACGCGGTAGGCGACGTGGTGCAGGCCCTCGCCATGGCGCTCGATGAACTTGCCCACCGGTGTCTGGGGCCCGGTCGGGCGCAGCAGCTCGACGTGCGAGTCGCCGACCTCGAGCAGCGCCGCCTCGACGCCCTGCTCCGCCAGCGTCTCGCGGTGCACGAGAGCCATCCCGAGGGTGCCTTCATAGAGCGCCAGCGCCGCCTCGAGGTCGGAGACGGCGACGCCGACGTGGTCGATCGCGCCGAACATCGGCGCCCGATACTAGCCAGCGTCGCCCGGCGCGCTGCGGGGCGGCCTCGAGGCGAGCGCCTCGGCCGCGGGCCCGCGCGCGTGCTCGCCGTCGTCTTCGACGCGGTCGGCCCCGGGCTGGGGTTCCGCGACGCGGGCGCGGTGGCGGTCCATGATCGCCTGGATCTCATCGCGCTCGATCACCTCGTTGGCGAGCAGGCGCCCGGCGATCTCGTCGAGCAGGTCGCGATGGTCGGTCAACAGGCGGTGAGCGCCGCGGTAGGCCTCCTCGGCGATCTCCGAGACCTCCTCGTCGCGGGTCTGGCGCAGCGACTCCGAGACAGCGTAGTCGTCGGATGGCACCTGATGGGAGCGGATCTTCGTTCCCATGCCGTACTCGTAGACCATCGAGCGGGCGACGGCGGTGACGCGCTGGAGGTCATCGGAGGCGCCGGTCGTCACCCGCCCGAAGGTGATCTGCTCCGAGACGCGTCCGGCCAGCAGCACCTTCATGTAGTCGATCAACTCCTGGCGAGACTTCAGGTAGCGGTCCTCCTGGGGGAGGTTGAGCGTGTAGCCGAGCGCCTTGCCACGGGGGACGATCGAGACCTTCTGGACCTTGTCCACGCTCGGCAGCAGCTCGGAGACGAGCCCGTGGCCGGCCTCGTGCCAGGCGACCACCCGCTTCTCCTGGGCGGTGATCACCTTTCGGGTCTGAAGCCCGGCGACCACCCGCTCGAAGGCGTTCTCGAAGTCGGCCTGGGCGATGAAGTCGCGCTGCCGGCGACCGGCCTGGATCGCGGCCTCGTTGGCGAGGTTCGCAAGGTCGGCACCGGTGAGTCCGGCGGCGTGACGGGCGACCCGGTCGAGGTCGCAGTCCTGGGCCAGGGGCTTGCCGCGGGTATGGACCTCGAGGATCTGCTTGCGGCCCTCGCGGTCGGGCGGCGGGACGAAGACCTGGCGGTCGAAGCGGCCGGGGCGCAGCAGCGCCTTGTCGAGCTTCTCGAGCATGTTGGACGCCGCCATGACGACGACGTCGTCGCGAGCGTCGAAGCCATCCATCTCGACCAGCAGCTGGTTCAGCGTCTGGTCGCGCTCACCGGAGATGTCCGAGCCGCGGTGGGTGCCGACGGCGTCGAGCTCATCGATGAAGATGATCGCGGGAGAGTTCTCGCGCGCCTCCTTGAACAGACGCCGGATCCGCGCCGCGCCGAGGCCGGCGAACATCTCGATGAAGGAGGAGGCCGACTGGCTGAGGAAGTTGGCGCCGGACTCGTGGGCGACCGCCTTGGCGAGCAGGGTCTTGCCGGTGCCGGGCGGGCCGTGCAGGAGGATGCCCTTCGGCACCTTCGCCCCAAGCCGCTGGAAGCGCTTCGGGTCGGAGAGGAAGTCGACGACCTCGCGCAGCTCATCCTTGGTCTCGTCGACCCCGGCGACGTCGTCCCAGGTGACCGCGCTCTTCGAGCGGGGGCTGATCTCCTGCGGCTTGGTCCGCGGCATCAGCTTCAGCGTTCGCCACATGAAGTAGGCGATCACCACGATGAGGATGATCGGCGCCCACGGAATCAGGACGTCCTGGAGGAACTGGTCGTAGGTGAGGCCGAGGATCAATCTCATTCGGGCATGGCTCCCGCCGACGCGGAATCCGCGTCGGCCTAGACGCTATCGGCAGGCCGGGCCTCGGCCTGCAATCTCTCGTCCTCGCGAAGCGCCGCGCCGAGCGCGGCGACCCCGACCTCGAGCTGTTCGGCCGTCGGCTCGCGGGTCGAGAGCAGCCGCTGGATCTCGTGCCCGACCGTGTGCACCGCCTGGCCCAGGGAGGAGTCGGGGTTACGCTCGGCGTAGGCGAAGACCTCGACGGCGGCCGAGACGGCGCCGGTGCCAACGGCCGCCCGGGTCAGCGGACCCGGATTCGAGGAAAGACGCTCGGTCGCCACCTGGCCGGCCACCGAGAACGCCAGCAGGGGCACGATCAGGTTGGAGCCGCAGCGATCGTGCTCCCTGGGAGCGATGCTGGGATCGAGCGAGCCCCGCTCATAAGCACCGATCGCCTTGTGCTCGACTCCGTGGTAGGCGGCCAGGTCGCGGTCTCGCAGCGCCGCCAGCGCGGGAACCAGGCCGATCACGGCGACCACCGCCTCGCGCAGGGTGGCGCCCGAGGTGGAGGTGGCCCGCTCGCGCCAGCGCCGAGCGAGGCCGCCGGCGACCATCGTCCCGGCCGCGGCGGCGATCACGCGGCGATCCTCGAGCGGAAGCCGGGCCGAGCGCAGGCGCGACCGCGCCAGTGGGACCACGGCCAGCGCCTCGGCCATCCGCAGCGGGCCCCGCAGGCCCGGGGTCGCGCCGAGCCGGCCCTGGGCGAAGGAAGGTTTGGGACCGGCTGCCACCTCGATCGTGCCGTCGGGGGTGCGTGCGGCCGCGGCCCACGCTCGCGGCCCGTGGATCAAGAGGCCGTTTCGCAGCGCCATTCCGCCGAGGCGCAGGCGCACCTTCTCGGGTTCGGCGCCGGACTCCTCGCGATCGGCTCCGGCCCCGTTGCTCGAGCCGTTCACCCCAGCACCTTACGGGTGTCCTCGAAGAAGCGCGCGCCGAGCCCGACATCCGACGCCTTGATCCGCTCGTCGCCCAGGGCCGAGCCGGTTGTCGCCGTCGCCTCCTCCACGGCAGAGATACTGACAGGCATGGATCGGCTGTTCGAGACCGGCGACGAGGGCCCCGAGCGTCGCACCAGCGTGCCGCCCGCCGAGGCGCCCCTGGCCGTGCGCATGCGCCCCCACTCGCTCGACGAGCTGGTCGGGCAGGACGAGCTCTTGCGGGTGGACTCACCGCTGCGGATCGCGATCGAGTCGGGCGAGCCGCACTCGGCGATCCTCTACGGCCCGCCCGGCACCGGCAAGACGACCCTGGCCCGGATCGCCGCGGCGTCGGCCAGGGGCGCGTTCGAGGAACAGTCGGCGGTCAACGCGGGCCGCGCCGAGGTGCGCGCCGTGATCGCCCGCGCCGAGGAGCGCCGCCGCGCCACCAACCAGCCGACGATCTTCTTCCTCGACGAGATCCACCGCTTCAACAAGGGCCAGCAGGATGCCCTGCTGCCGGCGGTCGAGGAGGGCCTGGTGACCCTGATCGGGGCGACCACCGAGAACCCCTACTTCGAGGTCAACTCGGCGCTCCTGAGCCGCGCCCAGATCTACGAGCTGAAGGCGCTTGGGCCCGAGGCCATGCGCGAGTTGATGGCTCGGGCCCTCGCCGATCCGCGGCGCGGCCTCGCCGATCCGCCGGAGGTCAGCGAGGAGGCGATGAAGCTGCTGGCGACGCGCGCGGGCGGCGACGCGCGGGTCGCGCTCGGGGCCCTCGAGCGGGCCGTCGAGGCCGCTCGCGCCGCCGCCGGCGCCGTGGACCTGACGACGGCCGAGAACGCGCTACAGCGCAAGGCGGTGCGCTTCGATCGCGAGGGCGACCAGCACTACGACTACATCTCGGCCTGGATCAAGGCCACCCGCGGCTCAGACCCCGACGCCTCCCTCTACTACCTGGCGGTGATGCTCGAGGGCGGTGAGGACCCGCGCTTCATCGCTCGGCGGATGGTGATCCTGGCCTCCGAGGACGTCGGCAACGCCGACCCCCGCGCGCTGGCGGTGGCGACCGCCGCGGCGCAGGCCGTCGACCGCGTCGGCCTGCCCGAGTGCCGGCTCAACCTCGCCCAGGCGGCGGTGTACCTGGCGATGGCGCCGAAGTCGAATGCCTCCTACAAGGCCCTCGGCGCGGCGATCGGGCACGTTCGCCGCCACGGCGCCAAGCCCCCTCCCGACTACCTGCGCGGGGCTGCCTACGCCGGCGCCGAGGAGCTGGGCCGTGGGGAGGGCTACGTCTACTCCCACGATCAGCCGGGCGGAGTCGCCGATCAGCCGCTGCTTCCCGACGAGCTCCAGGGCGAGCGCTTCTACGAGCCCAGCGACCGCGGCTTCGAGGCCGAGCTGGCGCAGCGCTTGGCGGCGCTGCGAAGGCGCAAGCCGGACAGCTAGGCGGGCGGGTCGGCGCCCTGGCGGGGCGTCAGTGCCCGCTCGACGAAGCCGCGCAGCTCCTCGAAGCCGCGGGGGTCGATGTTGTGCCCGCCCGGGTGCTCGCGGTAGGTGAGGTCGACCCTGCCCTCGAGCAGCTCGCGGGCCTGGCGGCCGAACTCGACCCCGATGATCGGGTCCTGGGCTCCGTGGGCGTGGTAGACGGGGAGGTCGGTGCGGCCGGTGAAGTCGGGCTCCCAGCCGTCGACAACGGGGACGAAGCTGGAGAGGGCGAAGACCGCGGCCGGGCGCGGGCGGCCGGGCCCGAGGCCGGCGGCGTAGGACATCACCCCGCCCTGGGAAAAGCCGCCGATGACGACCCGATCAGCGGCCACCCCCGTGTCCTCGGCGACCGAGTCCAGCCAGCCGCCGAGCCGGGCGTAGGTCGAGGCGAAGGAATCGGGATCCGGGAAGCCGACCCGCTCGACCACGTACCAGTGGTTGCCCGTGTGGCCCGGAGGGGTGAGCGGCGCTCGGGGGGAGAACCCGGCCAGGCGGCGCTCGGGGTCGAGCAGGTCGAGCAGCCCGAAGAGGTCGTTCTCGTCGACTCCGCGGCCGTGGAGCAGGACGAGGACGCCCGCGGGATCGCCGTCCGCGGGGCGGAAGCGATGGACGAGGTCGTCGAGCGGCATGCGCGGGACGCTACCGGGCGCCGGCCCCCGCGCGGGGTGGTGGCTAGGGCGTCACGCGGTAGCCGAACCGGTAGGTCTTGGCGGGGGGGTCGGTGGGGCCGGTGCTCACCTGGAACGACGCCGTGATCTGGTCGCCGGGAGCGAACTTGAGCCTGTCCGATCCCGAGTCGCAGTCGCGCTCCCCGCCCTCGATCGTGCAGACGAGGAAGCCGCCGCCCCCCGAGTTTGCGATCAGCAGGCCGACGTCGGCATCGGGCGGGTTGACGGGCTGAGCATCAAGGATCGAGAAATGCAGGTCGCTGACGGTCGCGCGCACGGGCACGGCGATCCCGAACGGCTCCCCGGAGCCGTCGCCGTTGGGAGACGACCACAGCCCGAACGCGGTGACGTTGCCGCCCGTAGACGAGTTCGGCGCGGGATCGAGCTCGCTCAGCTGGCCGCCGAGCAGGCCCGAGCCGAGCACCCCCGAGACGCTGCGGGCGTTCACGTCGGACTTCTTCACCTGGCCCTTGGCGATGTGCTTGCTGCGCACCGCGTTGGCGACGATGTCGTCGCTGCCGACCTGGCTCGCCGCGTAGCCGGTGCCGCCGAGGGCGACGAACAGGGCAACGTAGGCGACGGCGTTTGCTCGCAGATGGCCGATCGCGCCGCGCATTCCGTGCCCGGGCCAGCGTAGACCCCAACGCCGGCCGGGTCAACCCGCCGGCGGCCATAGAATCGCCGCGATGGGCAAGCTCGAGTCGTTCAACCCGGCCACCGGGGAGCTCGTGGGAACGGTCGAGACGATCGCGCCGAAGGATCTCGGCTCGGTGGTCGCGTCGGTCGCCGAGGCGCAGCCGTTCTGGGCGCAGCTCGCGCTTGCCGATCGAGCCCGCTACATGCGGCGCGCCGCCGACGTGCTCGTCGAGGAGATGGACGAGGTCGCGCAGCTGTTGACCCGGGAGCAGGGCAAGCCGATCACCGAGAGCTACACGATGGAGATCGTGCCGGCGATCGACGCGCTGCACTGGTGCGCCGACGCCGGCCCCGAGATCCTCGCCGACGAGAAGGTCCCCTACCCACAGCTGATCCTCAAGACCAAGCGCAGCTTCTTCAGCTACGAGCCGCTCGGCGTGGTCGGGGTGATCGCGCCCTGGAACTACCCCTGGTCGATCCCCTTCGGCGAGGTCGCGATCGCGCTGATGGCGGGCAACGGCGTCGTGCTCAAGCCGGCCAGCCTGACGCCGCTCCTGGGTGAGCGGATCCAGTCGATCTTCGACCGCGCCGGCTTCCCGGAGAACCTGGTGCGGACCGTCCACGGCGGCGCCAAGATCGGCAAGGCGATCTGCGAGGACCCGGGGGTCGCCAAGGTCTTCTTCACCGGCTCGGTCGAGGTCGGCAGGGAGGTGGGCGAGGCCTGCGCTCGCCGGCTCAAGGGCTCGGTCTTGGAGCTGGGTGGCAAGGACCCCCAGATCGTCTGCGCCGACGCCGACCTGGCCAACGCGATCTCGGGCTGCGTCTGGGGCGGCTTCGCCAACGCCGGCCAGACCTGCTCGGGGATCGAGCGCACCTACGTCGTCCGCGAGGTCGCCGACGCCTTCTCTGCGGGAGTCCTGCGCGAGACCGAGCGCCTGACGGTGGGCGATCCGCTGTCCTATGACACCGAGATCGGGCCGATGGTCTCCGCCGGGCAGTTCGAGACCGTGACCGCGCTGGTCGACGATGCGATCTCCTCCGGCGCCGAACGGCTCACCGGGGGCCCGCGGGAGGTCGACGGCTACGAGGGCAAGTTCCTCGCCCCCACCGTCCTGGGGGGGGTCACCGACGAGATGCGGATCATGCGCGAGGAGATCTTCGGGCCGGTGGTGCCGATCATCGTCGTCGACTCCGAGGAGGAGGCGCTGGAGCGCGCGAACGACTCGAACTTCGGCCTCGGGGCCTCGATCTGGACCCGCGACCGCGCCAAGGGGGAGCGCATGGCGCGCCGGGTGGAGTCGGGGATGGTCTGGATCAACGACCACTCCTACTCGCACGGGGCGTGCCAGTGCTCGTGGGGCGGGGTCAAGGACTCCGGCCTCGGGCGCTCGCACTCCAAGTTCGGCATGTACGAATGCTCGAACATCAAGCTCGTGTCCTGGGAGCCCGGCCGCACCCGCGACTTCTGGTGGCAGCCCTACGACCGCACGCTGGGGACCGCGATCCGCTCCTCCGCGCGCCTGATCTACGGCCGCAACGGCCAGCGGGCCCGGGCGCTGCGCGAGGGCCTGGTGCCGCTCTTGCGGGTCGGCGCCCGCACCACCCGCAAGGGCCGCTAGACGTCGGGCTCGATCTTCAGCGGCGGCGACCAGCCGCTCTTGCGCTTCTTCGGCTTGGAGCTGTCCTCACTGCGGGCC
>JBDTSW010000073.1:0-11272 GCA_039930945.1 bacterium | reverse complement strand
GCGCGTCGGTCTGCACGAAGCAGAGCATCGTCGCGAAGCCGGGCTCGATCATCCCCGCCCCCTTGGCCTGTGCCGAGAGCGTGACCCCGTCGCAGCGCAGGGTGCAGGCCTTGGGCCCGCGGTCGGTGGTCATGATCGCCCGCGTGAACGCCGCGGCGCCGTCGGCCGCGATCAGCGGCGCAGCCCGCTCGACCCCGTCGAGCACCTTGTCGAGCGGCAGCGGCACGCCGATCACCCCGGTCTGGGCGACGGCGACCCGCGCCGGCTCGGCCCCCAGCGCCCGCGCCGCGGCATCGCGCATTGCCAGGGCGTCGCGGTAGCCGCGCTCCCCCGTGGCTGCGTTGGCGTTGCCGGAGTTGGCGACGACCCCCCGCAACGACCCCGTCTCGCATTCGTCGCGACAGACCCGGACGGACGCGGCCGCGGCCGCGTTACGGGTCAGCAGCACCGCAGAACGAACCTCGTCGGCCTGGCTGAACAGCAGGCCCAGGTCCGGGCCACCGCCCGGCTTGAGCCCGCAGGCGACCCCAGCCGCGGCGAAGCCCGGGGCGAGCCCACCCGGATCGAGCTGCTCAACCCCCTCCGGGGCGCTGACCCAGCGCGAGCGCAGGAAGCTGGAGACCGTCGCGCTCAAACCAGCCCCTCGGTCTCCGGCAGGCCGAGCATCAGGTTGAGGTTCTGCAGCGCCTGGCCCGACGCGCCCTTCCAGAGGTTGTCGATCGCGCAGAAGGCGAGCACGCGCCCCGAGCGCTCGTCCAGCCTCGCGTGGACCCTGGCCACGTTGGTCTCGCGGACGTCGCGCACCCCCGGGGGGACGTCGACGAGGTCGATGAACGGCTCCCCGGCGTAGCGGGCCTCGTACAGCGCCCGCAGCTCCTCCGAGCCGATCTCGCGGGAGGGAGTGACGTAACAGCTCGCCAGCAGCCCCTGGTCGAGCGGCAGCAGGTGCGGCACGAAGGTCACCGTGCCCTCGTACCCGAGCGCGCGCAGCTCCTGCTCGAGCTCCGGGGAGTGGCGGTGCCCCTCGAGCCCGTAGGGCTTGAAGTTCTCGACCACGTCGGCGAAGTCGGCGCCCCCGCGCCCGGCGCCGGAGACGCCCGACTTGGCGTCGACGATCACCTCCGCGCACGCCCCCGCCTCGGCCAGCGGCGCCAGCGCCAGCATCGCCGCGGTCGGATAGCAGCCGGGGTTCGCGACCAGCTCGGCCTCCCGGACCTTTGCGCGGTTGAGCTCGGTGAGGCCGTAGACGGCGCTGGAGAGCAGGTCCGGCTCGCCGTGCGGCGCGTACCAGCGCTCGTAGGTGGTCAGGTCGCGCAGGCGGAAGTCGGCGGAGAGGTCGACCACCAGCGCCCCCAGGCCCCGCAGCTCGGCCACGACGGGTGCGGAGGCCCCGTGCGGGAGCGCGACGACCGCCGCCTCGACCTCGTCGGCCGCGCGCAGGTCGAGCTCGGTCAGCGTGATCGGCACCCGGTGTCGCGGATAGAGCTCGTCGAGGCGGCGGCCGGCCTGCGAGCGCGAGGTGGCGGCGACCAGCTCCAGCCGCGGATGGCGCCAGATCAGGCGCGCGGCGAGCGCGCCGGAGAGGCCGGTCACCCCGGCGACCAGGACCCGGGCCCGGGGCTCGCCGGAGATCGGCTGGGCTGAGGGATCGGCGGCGACGAGCTCACTCACGCAAAGCGCCTCCGATCTCGCCGAGGCCCTCCCGGATCGCCTCCCGGCGCTCGGAGACCTCCTCGTCGGTGAGCGTGCGGTCGGGGGCGGCGAACTCGAGCCGCAGCGCCAGGCTCTTGCGGCCCTCGCCCACCTGGTCGCCGCGATAGAGGTCGAACACTCGCGCCGACCGCAACAGCTCCCCCCCGGCCTCGAGCACGAGCACGCGCACTTGCTCGGCGGGGATGTCGTCTCCGACGACAACCGCCAGGTCCTGGAGCACGGCCGGGAAGCTGGTCACGTCCTCGAAGCGCTCGAGGCCCGACGCCGAGGCGGCGACCAGGGCGGCGAGGTCGAGCTCGAAGGCGACCCCGCCCGGCAGGTCCCAGCCGGCGGCGATGGTGGGGTGAAGCTCACCGAGCCAGCCGGCGGCGACGCCGCCGAGCACGACCCGGCCGGCGCGGCCCGGATGAAGGAACGGCTCCGCGCTCGGCTCGACCGCGAGCGGCGCCGCCAGGCGTGCGCACAGCGCCTCGAGCGAGCCCTTGAGCTCGTAGAAGCCGGCGGGGACGGGGGCGGCACCCCACGACTGCGGTCGCAGCGGACCCACGGCCAGCGCCCCCAGCAGGTGCGGCTCGCGCACCGGCGGGGGCAGCTCGCCGGCGAACGCCCCCGCCAGCGGCCCGCCCTCGAGCGGCGGCGGCTGTCGCAGATAGGCGCGGCCGCACTCGAACAGGGCGACGCGCTCGGCGCCCCGGGAGAGGTTGTGGCTGGCGGCGTCGAGCAACCCGGCGATCAGCGTCGTGCGCATCGCCGATTGGTCCTCCGAGAGTGGGTTGCGCATCGCGAGCTGCGGGCGGCGGGCGTCGTCGTCGGCCAGGCGCAGGCGGTCGGCGAGGGCCGGGGCTCCGAAGCGCCAGGCGACGATCTCGTCGAAGCCCAGGTCGGAGAGCTCGTCCTCGGCCCGGCGTCGCAGCAGCTGCTCGCGGGTCAGGCGTCCGACGCGGTCGCGACTGGCGGGTAGCATCCTCGGCAACCGGTCGAAGCCCTCGAGGCGCCCGACCTCCTCGATCAGGTCGGCCTCGCGGGTGACGTCGTAGTGGCGGTGAAGCGGCACCGTGGCGATCAGGTCGGTCTCGCCCTCCAGCTCCAGGGCGAACCCGAGACGTTCCAGATGCGAGGCCGCTCGCTCGCGCGGGACCTCGATGCCCAGCAGCGAGTCGAGGCGCGCCCCGTGCAGGGAGACCACGTGCGGGGCGGGAATCTCGGCGGCCTCGTCGATCGTTCCCCCGACCATGCGGGCGCCGGCGATCTCGCCGAGCAGCCTCGAGGCGACCCGCTGGGCCCAGATCGTCGTCTCCGGGTGAAGTTGCTTCTCGAAGCGGGTCGAGGCCTCGGAGCGCAGGCCGAGCGTGCTCGAGGTGCGGAGGATGTTGACCCCGTCCCAGTTCGCGACCTCGAGCAGCAGCCGGGTGGTGTCGCCGGAGACCTCCGAGACCTGGCCGCCCATGATCCCGGCGATGCCCGAGGGGCCGTTGCGGTCGCAGACGAGCACGGTCTCCGGGTCGAGCTCACGTTCGACCCCGTCGAGCGTCGTCATCCTCTCGCCGTCAAGCGCTGTCCGCACGATCAACTCCCCCCCGGGCACCTTCTCGAGGTCGAACGCATGCAGCGGCTGGGCCGTCAGCAACATCACGTAGTTGGTGACGTCGACGACGTTGGAGATCGGACGCTGTCCGGCCGCCATCAGCCGGGCCTTGAGCCACAGCGGCGAAGGGCCCACCTGGACGTCGGTGAAGACGCGCGCCGTGAACCTGGGGCAGAGGCCGGGCACCTCGACCTTGACCGAGGCGTGCTCGGAGGCCTCCCCGTCAGCGGTCGCCCCGGCGTCGTCGGACCAGGGCGGCGGCGCCAGCTCGGCGCCGGTGATCGCGTGAACCTCGCGCGCCACCCCGTAGACGCCGAAGCAGTCGACCCGGTTCGGGTTCAGATCCAGCTCGAGCACGGACTCGGCGATCGGCAGGACATCCGCAAGCGGCGTGCCGGCGGCGGGACCTTCGTCGAGAACGACGATTCCATCCGAGTCCTCGCCGATCTGCAGCTCGGCCTCGGAGAGGACCATGCCGTCGGAGACGACGCCGCGCAGCTTCGCCCGGCCCAGCTCCTGCCCGTCTCCCATCACCGCGCCGGGGAGCGCCACCGGCACCGTCTGGCCGGCGGCGATGTTCGGGGCGCCGCAGACGATCGCGCGGACGCCGTCGCCGGTCTCCACCTCGCAGACCCTCAGCCGGTCGGCGTTTGGGTGCTTTTCAGCCGAGACCACCCTGCCGACGACGAAGCCCTCCTGCGAGGGCGCGCCCACGCGGGAGACGCGCTCGACCTCGACCGCGCGCATCGACAACAGCTCCGCCACCTCGGCGACCGGCAGCCCCGGGTCGCAGTACTCGCGCAGCCAGCTGAACGGAACCCTCACGACTGGCCCCCGCTCACGAGAACTGCCCCAGCATCCGAGCGTCGTTTTCGAAGAACATCCGCAGGTCGGGGAGGCCGTGCTTGAGCATCGCGATTCGCTCGATCCCCATCCCGAAGGCAAAGCCCTGGGTCGTCTCCGGGTCATATCCGTGCTCGGCGACGAAGCCGAAGACGTTGGGATCCACCATCCCCGCGCCGAGGATCTCGATCCAGCCCGTGCCCTTGCAGAGCGGGTCGCGAGACCCGTCGGGGCGGGTTCCCGAGCCGCCGCAGGCGAAGCAGGAGACATCGACCTGGACGCTGGGCTCGGTGAAGGGGAAGAAGTCGGGCTTCAGCCGGGTCTTCCGGTCGGGGCCGAACAGCGCCCGCGCCGCCTCCTGCAGCGTTCCGGCGAGGTCGGCGAGCGAGATCCCCTCGGCAACCGCCAGGCCTTCCACCTGGGAGAACATCGGCGTGTGGGTCGAGTCGGAGTCGCGGCGGTAGACGGTCCCCGGGACGATCACGAAGATCGGCGGCCCCTGCGACTCCATCGCCCGGATCTGCATCGGCGAGGTGTGGGTGCGCAGGACCACGTCCCGGGGCCCCGGCGGCAGCCCCCGGTCGTTGACGACGCCCTCGGGCAGGGTCGCCGGATCGACGTAGAAGGTGTCCTGGACCATCCGCGCCGGGTGGCCGGGCGGGTGGTTGAGCGCGGTGAAGTTGTAGTAATCGTGCTCGACCTCGGGGCCCTCGAGCACCCCGTAGCCGAGGCCGACGAAGATGTCCTCGATCTCGCGGCGGGTGCGGGTGATCAGGTGCAGGTGCCCGGCGGCGACGGGGGCGATCCCGGGCAGGGTGACGTCGAGCGCGTCGGCGGCCAGCGCCTGCTCCAGCTCGGCCCCCTGCAACGACGCCCCGCGTGCCTCCAGGGCCGCCTCGATCGCCTGCCGTGCCTGGTTGGCGCCCGAGCCCACCGGGCCCCGCTCGGCGGCCGGCAGCTCGCCGATCCCCCGCAGGATCCCGGTCAGCTCCGAGCGCCGGCCGAGATAGCGCACGCGCAGCTCGGCGACGGCATCCGCGCTCGCCGCCTCGGCGATCGCCTTGTCGGCCTCGTCGCGCAGCTTTGAGATCCGCTCCAGCATCAGGTTTCCGGCCCTCCTTCGGCGACTGCCGACGATATCCGCTGCAGCGCGATCGCCGCCGCGGCGGCGACGTTGAGCGATTCGGCGCCACCGGCCCGCAGCGGAATCGTCCACGTCGCCTGGCATTCCCCGAGGACCTCGGCCGGCAGGCCCTCGCGCTCGGCGCCCAGGCAGAGGGTCGCAGCCGCTGCGGCGCCGGGAGCCTCCCCCCCATGCGCGACCAAGCCGACCCGAGGCCGCGGTGTATCGGTCACCCGGCCCCTCGCCAGGGAGACACCGAAGATCGAGCCCATGCTCGCCCGCACCGCCCTGGGCGAGTGCGGATCGGCGCTGCCCGGGCCGACGACGACGCTGCCCTCGGCCAGCGCATGCGCCGAGCGGATCACGGTGCCGACGTTGCCGGGGTCGCCGACCCCGTGCAGGTAGACGCAGACCGGGCCGACGGGCTCCCCCCAGGCCTGGGGCCAGGTCGCGATCGCCCGCGTTCCCGAGCCCAGGGTGGAGACCGAGTCGAGCAGCTCCGGCTCGACCTCCTCGCCCTGCAGCCCGAACCCGGGTGCGACCAGCACGAACGAGGGCTCGCGTCCCGCCCGAAGGCCCGCCTCGAGCAGGTCCTCGCCCTCGGTCGCGAACAGCTCCTCGCGTTGACGGTGCTTGCGGTCGGCGAGCTTGCGCACCAGCTTCAGCTTCTCGTTTTGGGCGGAGGTGATCATCGTCGTTCCCAACGGCCGGTCGTCCAACAAAAAGGGCGCCTCGTCGGGCGCCCGGGAGACCTACGCGTCCTACTGCTTGTCAGACGGCGGCAGCCTCCCTGGAGAGCTCGGCAAATCGGCGGAAGGCCTCGCGGTCACGGACGGCGAGGTCGGCCAGCATCTTGCGGTTGACCTCGACCTCGGCCAGCTTCAGGCCGTGCATGAACTCGGAGTAGCTCATCCCCTCGGCCCGCGCGGCGGCGTTGATGCGGACGATCCACAGCCGGCGGAAGTCGCGCTTTCGCCGGCGCCGGTCGCGGTAGGCGTAGCGACCCGAGCGCTGCACCTGTTCCTTGGCGAAGCGGTAGCTGGAGTGCTTGCGCCCGTAGTAGCCACGGGCCTGCTTCAGGACCTTCTTGCGACGGCGGTGCCGGGCGACGGCGTTGGTGGAGCGGCTCACGAGCCACCTGCGGCGGCTTCGCCGCCTGACATGCCAGTTTCGGCGCTAAAGCACCTCATCTCACATCAGCCGCCCTGGCTCTTGCCGAGCAGCGTGTTCACGCGGTGCTCGTCGGACTTCTTGACCTCGACCGGCCTGCGCATCCGCCGCTTGCGCTTCGGCGACTTCTTCTCCAGGATGTGGCTGGAGTAGGCACGGCGCCCCCGCAGCTTGCCCGTGGCGGTCTTGCGAAAGCGCTTCTTGGCGCCCGAGTGTGTCTTCATCTTCGGCATCGAACCGAGTATTGAAGCAGAGAGGCATCCGCGCTAGCGGATGGTCATGGCGGTGATCGTGCCCCCGGCACAGCCGAGCTCGTCGGACTGCGGCTGCCCGTCGCCGCTGGAGTCGTGCCAGCCACCAGTGAAGAAGTAGACCTGCTGCTGGGTGGCAGTGGCGTTGGCCGCTGCCTTGAGCGCGACCTTGGACAGCGTCAGGACGTTCGCCTTGTCGCGGTCGTTGATCTCCTTCTCGGTCCGCAGGGCGACCCAGATCGTGTCCATGATCTCGTTTGGCTTGGTGGTGCCGATCACGCATTGGTCGGAGTTGATCGCGGCGTTCTTCAGGGCGCCGTCCGCGAACATCGTCTTCGGCCCGCCGAGCTTCCCCTTCACGTCCCACTTGCGGGTGCCGTCCACCGAGAGCTGGTTGCTGTCGTGGAGGCCGATCAGGAGGAACTGGACCAACTCGTCGCGGGAGACGCCGGTCTCCGCCGTCTGACCGATCATCGCGGTTACGTGCTTGCCCGCCTTCACGGTCGGCTTGCTCCACTGCCTAGAGCGCCCGGGGCCCGGCGTCAAATCGAGCGGCTAGGCGACGGCTTCGTCGGCGGGCGAGCCGCCGTCGGCATCCGGCTCGCCCTCGGCGGGGGCGGGCTCGGCGGCGTCGGAGTCCTCGGCGGCCTCCGCGTCGTCGCGCTGCTGTTCGGCCAAGAGCTCCTTCGAGGGCGCCACCATCATGTGCATGTTGCGCCCCTCCTGCTGGGGTTCGGACTCGATCGTGGCGATCTCGGCGATGTCTTCGTAGAGGCGCTGGAGGAGTGCCCGCCCCCGCTCCGGATGAGCCTGCTCGCGGCCGCGGAACATGATCGTCACCTTGACCTTGTCCCTGTTTCGCAGGAAGCGCTCGACGTGGCCGCGCTTGGTCGCGTAATCGTGGTCGGCGATCTTCGGGCGAAGCTTGATCTCGCGGACGTTGACCTGCTGCTGGTGCTTGCGGGCGGCCTTCGCCTTCTGCTCCTGCTCGTACTTGTACTTCGAGTAGTCGAGCAGCCGGGCCACCGGCGGCCGGGCGTCCGCGGCGACCTCGACCAGGTCGAGATCGCGCTCACGGGCCATCTCCAGCGCCTTCTTCGTCTCGATCACGCCGACCTGCTCGCCCTCCTCGTCGATCAGCCGCACCTCGGAGATGCGAATCCGCTCGTTGACCCGGGTCGGATCCCTCTCGGGCATCCGCCGGTCGAACCGTCTCGGGACCGGCACTAGGAGCGAAGCACGGGAAGCTTCAAGCTAACCGGCGGTCGGGGACGAGTCGAGAGGCTGGGAAGATCGCAAGGGCACGGGCGCTCAGCGGCGCGTCGTGGTCGTGGTGCCCTGCATCGAAGGCGAGTATAGAGCCCTAGGCGTCGGCCGCGAGCCGTGCCGCAAGCTCGGCCACGGGGACCGGCCCGACGTCGCCCTCGGCGTGAGAGCGCAGCGCGACGACCCCGTCGTCGGCCTCGCGGTCGCCGACGACGAGCATGTAGGGCGCCTTGGCCACCTCGGCGTCGCGGATCTTGCGGCCGACCGACTCCGAGCGCGCGTCGACCTCGACCCGCAGGCCCTGCTGACGAAGCTGCGCCCCCACCTCGTTCGCGTAGTCGTTGTGGCGATCGGCGACCGGGAGGACGAGCGCCTGCACGGGCGCGAGCCAGGTGGGGAAGCGCCCTGCGTGGTGCTCGATCAGGATCCCCGCGAAGCGCTCCATGGAGCCCAGCAGCGCCCGGTGGATCATCACCGGCCGGTGCTCGGCGTTGTCCTCCCCGCGGTAGCTGAGATCGAAGCGCTCGGGCATGGAGAAGTCGAGCTGGCAGGTGCCGAGCTGCCAGGAGCGCCCGATCGCGTCGGTCACGTGGAAGTCGATCTTCGGCCCGTAGAAGGCGCCGTCGCCGGGGTTCAGCTGGTATTCGCGCCCCTGCATCTCCAACGCCTTCGTCAGCGCGGCCTCGGCCTCCGCCCACTGCTCGTCGGAGCCGATCGCCTTCTCCGGGCGGGTCGAGAGCTCGACCCGGACGTCGGAGAAGGAGAAGCGCGCGTAGAGCTCGTCGATCGCCTCGCAGATCGAGTTGACCTCCTCGGGCACCTGCTCGAGCGTGCAATAGACGTGGGCGTCGTCCTGGGTGAAGGAGCGCACGCGCAGCAGGCCGTGCAGCACGCCCTCGCGCTCGTAGCGCCAGACCTGCCCGAACTCGGCCAGGCGCAGGGGAAGCTCGCGGTAGGAGTGGCGCTCGGAGCCGAAGGTGAGGCAGGCCCCGGGGCAGTTCATCGGCCGCACCGCGTACCCGCGCTCGCTGCAATCGCGGTCGCGCTCGGAGGGCTCGGCGAAGAACATGTTCTCGCGGTAGTTGTCCCAGTGGCCCGAGCGGTGCCACAGCTCGACGTCCATGATCTGCGGGGTCTTGATCTCCTCGTAGCCGCGGCGGCGCAGCTGCTCGCGGACCTCGGCCTCGATCAGGCGCAGCAGGACCGTTCCCTTCGGCAGCCAGAACGGCATCCCGGGCGCCTCGCCCCGCAGCATGAACAGCCCCAGCTGGGGCCCGAGCTTGCGGTGGTCGTTGGCGCGCGCCAGCTCGAGGCGCTCGAGATGCGCGTCGAGGTCCTTCTTCGCGAAGAAGGCGGTGCCGTAGACGCGGGTCAGCATCTGCCGCGTCTCGTCGCCGCGCCAGTAGGCGCCGGCGAGCGAGCTCAGCTTGAAGGCCTCGATTCGCCCGGTCGAGGGGCCGTGCGGGCCGCGGCAGAGGTCTAGGAAGGGGCCGTTGCGGTAGAGCGAGACGGTCTCCGCCCCCTCATCTCTGATCAGGTCCTCGATCAGCTCGACCTTGTAGGGCTCCTCAGCGGCGCGGAACCGCTCGAGCGCCTCCTGCACGCTCTCCTCCGAGCGCTCGAACGGCTCGTCGGCGGCGACGTGGTCGGCCATCCGCTCCTCGATCCTCGCCAGGTCGTCCTCGGAGGGGCTGACGCCCTCCGGGAACTCGAAGTCGTAGTAGAAGCCGTCGGCGATCGGAGGGCC
This sequence comes from bacterium, assembly GCA_039930945.1. Taxonomy (GTDB): domain Bacteria; phylum Actinomycetota; class Thermoleophilia; order Solirubrobacterales; family 70-9; genus JBDTSW01. The sequence continues at coordinate 1,574 of JBDTSW010000073.1, read as the reverse complement.
GATCGAGACCTTGGTCCCGGGCCAAAGCTCGACCACCGCCGTGGCGAGCACGTGGGCCGTGTCGTGGCGCAACAACTCCAGCGCCTCCGGGCTATTGGAGGTAATCACCTCGATCGAGGCGCCGTCGGGGATTGGCGTACCCAGGTCCCGCAGCTCACCGTCGACCTTGACCGCGAGCGCGGCCTTCGCCAGCCCGGGGCCGATCGCCGCCGCGGCGTCGGCGCCCGTGGCGCCGTCGGCGAGCTGCAGCTCGGAGCCGTCGGGCAGCTTGGCTGTGATCGCGGTCGCGGCCATGGATGCCCATGCTAGTCGCGCGCCTACTCGCCGCCCGGGTCGGCGCGCTCGCCGTCGGAGACGAACGGGCAGCCCGACGGCCCCGGAGCGGGGTCGCTGACCCGCCAGAGAACGTAGGAGCCCAGTTGCTCGCCGGCGTCGGTCCCTGCGAACGGCGGCTCCGGCGAGTCGCCGAAGACGAGCACGTGGGAGATCCCGGGCGGCGGCCGCCCTGGGCTCTGCGAGCCCTCGGCCTCGACGCAGACCTCGCCCCCCCGCAGCTCCCAGACGAAGTAGTCGCGACCGTGCTCGTCGGCGAGCACATCCTCCGGCGCGAGCACGAGCGTGGCGCCCGGCAGCGGGCGCACCTCCGCCAGCGCCGGCGAGTAGCTCGAGGGGCCGACGGGCCCATTGGCGAGCGCGGCCAGGCTGCAGAGCCCCGCTGCCGTGGTGAAGGCCCCGGCGAGCGCGGCGAGCCCGAGGCGCAGGCGCGCGACCCGGGCGTTTCGCGGGATCAGCCGGGCGATCCCGCGGCGACGGAGGATCTCCACCACCTGGCCCGACGTCGGCGCCGCCTCGGCCAGCGCCCGGACGCTGACCAGCATCGCCAGCGGGGCGGCGAGGGCGATCGCCTTCGCCTCCTGGTAGGGGGTGCCGACGAGGTTCGCGGAGGCGACCAGAAGGGCGGCGACGCCGAGGGCCACGGGGACCGCGCGCTGCCCGCGCCACAGCCACCACCAAAGCCCGAAGGCCAAGGAGACCAGGCCCAGCGCGCCGCCGAGGTAGTAGACGAGCGCAGGCGCCGCGCCGTCGCCCGGGTCGAGGCGGAAGTCGCCCGACGGCCACACGCCCAGCGCCTCCAGCGGCGAGAGCGGGTTGAACAGGTTGCCGAGGCCCGCGCCGGCCGGATCGAAGGTCTCGAAGCCGGCGAAATCGAGGATTCGCGGAACCTCGGGCACGACCGCGATCGCCAACACCCCGACGGCGAGGGCGATGGGCCGAAGCGCGCGCCCTGCCAGCCGCCGCGACCGTGACCACCAGCCGCCTCGCCCCGCCAGCGCCAACTCGACCAGCGCCCAGGCCGCGGCGGCTCCGGCCAGCCACAGCAACCCCGGGAAGCTGTAGACGTAGATCGATCCCGCCGCAAGCACGGCGAGCGGCACCGCCCGCGCCACCCCCACCCCGGCCAGCCGGCCGCCGCCAAGGCGCTCGAGCCCGATCGCGAAGGCGAGCACGAACAGCGCCTGGATCGTCTCCTTGAAGGCGCCCTGGGTGAGATAGGCCGCGGTCATGTAGGCGAA
>JBDTSW010000072.1:0-11328 GCA_039930945.1 bacterium | reverse complement strand
AAGGGCTACGGGTCGCCGCCGCGGCCGCCGCGGCGGCCGGCGCGGAGCTGATCTACTCGGGCGGCGTCGGCACCCTCGACCACCTCAGGCGGCTCGCGGCGCTCGACCTGCGTGCGCTCACCGGCGTGATCGTCGGGCGGGCCCTGTACGAGAGCCGGTTCACGGTGGCGGAGGGCGAAGCCGCCCTCGCCGGCGGCCGAGATGGCTAGCATCGACGGTCGATGTTCTGGCTTCGTGTGCTCGCCTTCGCCCAGGTCGCGCTGCTGGCGCGCCGCCACCTGCAACTGCTCGAGTCCGACGAGCTCGGCCGCCTCGCCTCCCTGGTGAAGAAGTCCAAGGGGCGGCCCGGTCGCAACCTGGCGGCGAATGAGCGCGGGGAAATGCTGCGCCTGGTCCGCAAGCTCGAGCCGGGACAGTTCGGCCGCGGCGCCATCAGTCATGTGCGGGGCGGCTCCGGCCGCAAGCGCTAGCGTCGCTCTAACCTCAGCCCCGTGGCACTGAAGCGCGTCATCCCCTGCCTCGACGTCGAGTCCGGACGGGTGGTCAAGGGGACCAATTTCGTCGGCCTGCGCGATGCGGGCGATCCGGTCGAGCTTGCCGCCCGCTACGACGCCGAGGGCGCCGACGAGCTGATCTTCCTCGACATCACCGCCTCGCACGAACGCCGCGAGACGATCGCAGAGTTGGCCAGGCGGACCGCCGACGAGGTCTTCATCCCGTTCACGATCGGCGGCGGCATCCGCTCGGTCGCCGACGCCCAGGCGGTGCTTGACGCGGGCGCCGACAAGGTCGCGATCAACTCCGCCGCGCTGGCGCGGCCCGAGCTGATCGGCGAGCTCGCCGAGGTATTCGGGGCGCAGTGCGTGGTGATCGCGATAGACGCCAAGCGAGCCCTGGCGGACCCCGCCGGCCCCGGAGGAATCCCGGCGGAGCCGGGATCACCGCTTCGCTGGGAGGAGCCGGCGGGCATTGGTGCGTGGGACGTCTACACGCACGGTGGGCGCGCGAAGGTCGAGGGGCGCGAGGCGGTGACCTGGGCGCGGGAGGCCGTCGAGCGGGGAGCGGGAGAGGTGCTGCTGACGAGCATGGACCGCGACGGCACCGCCTCGGGATATGACCTCGCGCTGACCCGCGCCGTCGCCGATGCGGTCAACGTGCCGGTGATTGCCTCCGGCGGGGTCGGCGAGCTGGAGCACCTCTCGGAGGGGATCGTCGAAGGGGGCGCCGACGCGGTCCTGTGCGCCTCGATCTTCCACTACGGCAAGCACACGGTCCGCGAGGCCAAGCGCCACCTCCGCGACGCCGGCGTGTCCGTTCGGCTCTAGCCGTCGGCTTCGGGGGCAGCGGTGCCGTCCGCGTCGGCGGCCTCCTTGCCCTTCGGCTTCTTGCGGTCCGGATGCAGGTCGGGCGAGAAGGCGCGGATGCCGGAGGCGCCGGTCAGGTAGAGGCGCTTGCCGTCGGAGATCACCGGGTTGTACTCGCCGAGCTCGTGCTCGAAGACCTGCTTGCCGGTGTCGGCGTCGAAGCCGAAGGTGCCGTTCTTGGGGCCGATCACGCCGACGTAGGCGACGTCGCCGATGACGCTGGCGGCGCCGAGGATGACGCCCCCGACATCCTTCTGCCAGCGGACCGAGCCGTCGCGCGCGTCGAGCGCGTAGAAGTTCTGGTCGAGCGAGCCGATGTACACCGTCGGCGGCCCTCCGGGCACCTCGGCCACCGCCGGCGCCGGGTAGACCCAGTCGCCGGTGGAGTGGCTCCAGGCAAGCTCGCCGGTGTCCTGGTCGAAACTGTAGATGCGGTTGTCGACGCTGCCGACGTAGACCCGGCCGAAGGCCACGGCCGGGGTCGAGTAGATCCGTCCCGTGCGCCCGAAGCTGGAGCCCTGGGTGCCGGTCTGCCACTTGACCTCGCCGTTGGCCGCGTTCACGGCGTAGAGCTCGCCGGCGTAGTTGCCGAAGTAGATGATCCCCTCGTCGAGGGCGACTCCGCCCTTGACCGCGTCCGGGGTGTCGAGGCTCCACTCGACCTTGCCGGTCTTGACGTCGAAGGCGAAGACCGTACCGGGCTCCGTCCCGACGATCACCTTGTTGCCGTAGACGAGCGGCGAGCTCTCGGAGCGGCCGGGCAGCGGCCTCTCCCAGAGGATCTTGCCGCTGCGGGGGTCCATCGCCTGGATGTCGCCCGGCTCGAGCGTGACCACGAACAGGCGACCGTCCTCGTAGGCGGGGGACGCCGCCGACAGGGCACCGACCCTGTGCTTCCACCGGACCTTGCCGTTGTTGGAGGCCATCGCGTAGACGAGCGCGTCCTTGTCGACGAAGTAGAGGCGGTCCTTGACCGCGATCGGCGAGAACTCCAAGAGCTTGCCGGCCTGGAAGCTCCAGTCCGACGACCTGAAGGGCGGCTGCACGAGCTTCGACGGCAGGTATCGCGTCCGCTGATCGTCGTAGCCGTAGACCGGCCAATTGACCGTCTCGATCACCTTCTCGGGCTCGTTCTGCTCGAAGTCGACGCCCTCGTTGAGCACGTCCGAGGGGCGGTCGTTGAAGCCGTAGATCGCGTACGCGGCGCCGGCGATCGCCAGCGCGATCACCCCGGCGGCGCCGGCCTGCTGCCATCGGCTCCATTCGCTGACGACCGGCCACAGGGCGCGCACGGCGAAGAAGCCCCCGACGCAGACTGCTGCTGCGACGACGACTGCGAGGGCGATGTGCCACCAGTGCACGTCGTAGCCCCCGAGCGCGGTGATCAATGCATGCTGGGCCATCGGGAAACACGTCATGGTAGGGAACGGGCATAGTCGGGTCCGAAGTGACCGCGCCGCAGCCAGAGATCGATCCCAGCCGCCTCGAAGGCCGCCTCGCCGGGCTCGCGGGGATCGATCGCGTCCGCGCCACGTCCGGGCCCGAGCCCGTCTACCTGGTCGGAGGCGTCGTCCGGGACCTGCTGCTCGGCCTGGAGGAGATCGCCAACCTCGACCTGGTCGTGGAGGGGAACGCCGCCGCCCTGGCCGAGCGCCTCGGGGCCGAGCCGACGCTCCACGAGCGCTTTGGCACCGCCACGGTCACCCTGGGCGAGACGCTTGTCGACATCGCCTCTGCCCGGCGCGAGTCCTATTCGCGCCCCGGCGCCCTGCCGGAGGTCGAGCCCGCCTCCCTCGCCGACGACCTCGCCCGGCGCGACTTCACGGTCAACGCGATGGCGCTGCCGCTGGAGAACCCGGCCCGGCTGATCGATCCGCACGGAGGGCTGGCCGACCTCGAGGCCCGCCTGCTTCGCCTCCTTCACCCGCGATCGTTCTGCGACGACCCCACCCGGGCCCTGCGCGCCGCCCGTTACGCGGCCAGACTCGGGCTTTCGCTCGAGCCCGGCACGGCCGCGCTGTTGGCGCAGGCCGACCTCGGCACGGTCTCGGCCGAGCGCGTCGAGGCCGAGCTGCGAAGGCAGGCCTCCGAGGACGACCCGGCGCCGGGGTTCGGGCTGATCGGCGAGTGGGGGCTGATCGACATCGACGCCGATGCCGTCGGGTTGATCGCCGAGCTCTCGCGCCTGCTCGCCGCCGAGCCCTGGAGCGACGCTGCCGACCGCCGCGAGGCGATCCTCGCGGTTGCGCAGGGCCGGCTGCAAGGGCCGCGGGCGCTCGTGGCTGCCGATCCCCAGCGGCCCTCGGACGCCGTCGAGGCGGCGCACGGCCACTCGGGCGAAGAGCTGGCGGTCGCGCGGGCCCTCGGTGCCGCCTGGCTTGACCGCTATCTCGCCGAATGGCGCGATGTCCGCCTGGAGATCGGGGGCGAGGACCTGCTGGCGGCGGGAGTCGAGCGGGGGCCCGCGATCGGCAGGGGGTTGGCGGCGGCCCTGCGCGCCAAGCTCGACGGCGAGATCTCGGGCCGCGCCGACGAGCTCCGAGTCGCCCGGGACGCGAGCTGATGCGATGGCGCGAGGACGGAGGGGTGCGTTGGCTCGAGGCCGAGCTGCCGGGCGCCCGCGCCGCCTTTTCGACCCGCGTCGGCGGCGTCAGCGCGCCGCCGTTTGACGAGCTCAACCTCGGCTTCCTCACCGACGACGACCCCGTGGCGGTGCGTGGCAACCGCCATCGCCTCGCCGCCGCGGTGGGAATCGACCCACGCGACGTCCTCATCGGGCGCCAGGTCCACGGCGCCGAGATCCGGCGACACGACGCCCGCCAGGTCGGCGACCCCTTCGCCGAGCCCGGCCCGCCGGTGGACGAGGCGGACGGCCAGGTGACGGCGGCGCCGCACCTCGCCCCGCTCGTCTTCGTCGCCGACTGTCTTCCGGTCGCGCTGGCTGGCCCGGAGGGGGTGGCGATGATCCACTGCGGCTGGCGCGGGCTGGCGGCGGGGATCGTCGCCGAGGGCGTCGAGGCGGTCACAGCCGGCGCCGCGGCGATCGGGCCGGGCATCGGCCCCTGTTGCTACCAGGTAGGCGCCGACGTGCTCGCGGCCTTTGCCGGCCTCGGCCCCGGGATCGCCGACGGCCGCATGCTCGACCTGGTCGAGGTCGCGCGCCGGCTTCTCGCCGCCAGCGGCGTCGAGACGGTGCAGGCGAGCGGCCTCTGCACGAGCTGCGAGCGCGAGCTCTTCTTCTCGCACCGCCGCGACGAGGGACAAGCGGGCCGCCAGGCTGGGATCGTGTGGCGATGGCCGAGCTGATCACCGGGATCGACCCCGAGCGCGTGCGCGCGAACCTGGAGCGTGTGCGCGAGCACGCGGGGGAGGGGGTGGAGGTGCTCGCCGCAACCAAGTACGTGCCCCTGGAGGAGATGGGGGCCCTGGCCGACGCCGGCGTGCGGCTGGTCGGCGAGAACCGCCTCCAGGACCTCGAGGCCAAGCACGAGCGCTGGGGTGACGCCTTCACCTGGGACTTCATCGGCAACGTCCAGAGCCGCAAGGTCAAGCGCATCGTTCCCCTGGTGAGGCTGATCCACTCGCTGGCCTCGGACTCGGCCATGCGCCAGCTCGAGGCCCACGCCGAGGCGGACACCGAGGTCCTGGTCGAGGTCAACCTCGCCGGCGAGCAGAGCAAGGGCGGGGTGGAGCCGGGCGAGCTCGGCGCCTTCATCGAGCGCTGCCCGGTGACGGTCGCCGGGCTGATGACGATGCCGCCGTTCGCCCAGGACCCCGAGGCCTCGCGGCCCTACTTCGCCCGCCTTGCCGGGCTCGCCCGCGAGCATCGCCTCGAGCGCCTCTCGATGGGCACCAGCCAGGACTGGGAGGTGGCCGTCGCCGAAGGCGCGACCATCATCCGGCTCGGCACGGTCCTCTACTCCTGAGCGACCGGCCCGAGCCCTTTTCGCGAGCGGGGTCTTACGCACGGTCCGTTGCGGGCATAATGTGGAAAGGAATAAGGAGCCCAGAGGCGAACACCGCTCCAGCTATGGCTATTCGCGACACATGGCACCGCTCGCTCGTGTACTTCGGCCTCGCCGAGGACCCGGACTACGTCGAGGGCGACTACGAGCCCGAGACCGGCTCGCACGGTGACCTCTACTCCCAGGCCGCCCCCAGGCAGCAGGCCTCGGTCAGCCGGATCAGCGATCGCCGCGGCGATCGCGACGAGATCGACGAGATCTTCGCCGACGACGAGCCCAGGGCGGGACGCACCCGGTCGCTGCGGCCGGTCGGCAACGGCGGCGCCGACGTGCGCGTGCACCTGGTCAACCCCCACAGCTTCAACGACGCCCAGGAGATCGCCGACGGGTTCAAGAGTGGCGTCCCGGTGATCCTCAACCTGCAGACGACCGAGGGCGAGCTGGCGAAGCGGTTGATCGACTTCGCCTCGGGCCTCACCTACGCCCTCGACGGGGGCATGCAAAAGGTCGCCGAGAAGACCTTCATGCTCACGCCTCGAAACGTCGAGGTCTCGGCCGAGGAGCAGGCGCGGCTGGTCGAGAAGGGGTTCTTCAACCAGTCATAGGTTCCGGCGCGGTGCCGCCAGGCGCCGCGACAGGCGTGTGCCTGGTTTGAGATGGTGCCTGACGATGAAGGTTGGGTTTGCAGGGGCCGGGAACATGGCGGCGGCGATCGCCCGCGGCTGGTCGCGGGCCGACGGCGGCCCCGAGGAGATGCTGTTCTGCGACCTCGACACCGAGCGGGCGCGGTCGCTGGCGCAGGAGGTCGGCGGCCAGACCTGCGCCGGCCTGGCCGAGCTGGCGGCCTCCAGCGACGTCGTCGTGATCGCGGTGAAACCGGCCGCGCTCGACCAGGCCGCCGAGGCGATCGGCGGCGCGGCGCCGGCGCTGCTGTCGGTGGTCGCCGCGACCCCGACCACCCGCCTGGCCGAGGCCTTCCCGGGCGTTCCCGCGCTGAGGGTGATGCCCAATCAGCCGGTCGAGGTGGGAAGGGGGGTGTGCTGCTTCGTCGAGCCCACGGGCATGGCCCCCGAGCTTCGCGACAGGCTGGTTGACCTGCTCTCGCTGCTCGGCGTCGCCGTCGCGGTGGAGGAGGAGCGGATGGAGGCGGCGATGGCGGTGATGTCCTGTGCTCCCGCCTACGTCGCGCTCTTCGCCGAGGCGCTGGCCGAGGCCGGGGCCGCCGAGGGGCTCGATCCTCAGCTCTCCCTCGAGCTCGTCGCCGAGACGCTCTCGGGCACCGGCGAGATGCTGGCCGAGCGCGACCCGGAGGCGATCCGCCGAGCGGTGGCGCCTCCCGGGGGCGCCACCGAGGCCGGCCTCGACGCGCTCCGCGCGGGGGGTTTCGTCGGGGCCCTCGAGGCGGCGTTCGAGGCGTCGCTGGAGCGTTTCCGATGAGCCTGCTGCTGGCGGCCATCGGACGCAACGAGATCGCCGACTACGTGGCGGCGCTGTTTCTCGTCTACTTCGTCCTCATCTTCGTCCGGATCCTGCTCTCCTGGGCGCAGAGCTTCCGAGCGCTTCCCTACAACACGACCCTGCGGGCGGTGATTCGCTTCGTCGAGGAGTCCACGAACCCGTACCTGAACTTCTTCCGCCGCTTCATCCCCCCGATCGGGCCGATCGACATCAGCCCGATCCTGGCCATCCTCGTGCTCTTCCTCGTTGAAGGCATCGTCGTCGGCGCGATCCGCGGGTGAGCGCGGGCCCTTCCGCCAGGCTGCGGGGCTGGGGCGCAGCCCTGGCCGTGGCCGCCGTGGTGATCGCTCTCGACCAGGGGTCGAAGGCTGCGATCACGGCCGCGCTGGAGCCGGGCGAGCGGATCTCGCTGGTGTTCGGGATCGAACTCGTCGACGTCTCCAACCGCGGCATCGCCTTCGGCCTGTTCGGCGGCGGCGGATCGATCGTCCTCGCGGTGACCATCGTCGCCCTCGGGGGGATGCTGGTGTGGTTCGCGCTGCAGTCCTCGCGGCCGGGCCTGTGGCTGGCGGTCGGGCTGCTGGCGCGCGGCGCGCTCGGCAACCTCGCCGACCGCGCGCGCGAGGACGCGGTCACGGACTTCATCGATCCGCCCCTTTGGCCGGCGTTCAACCTCGCCGACGTGGCGATCGCGCTCGGCGCCGTCGGGCTGGTCTTGGTGGTGTTCGCAGCCGACAGGCCGTCGCCCGCGCGAGGGCCGTGACCGAGGTGCGACTGGTCCATCGCGACGACTGGCTGGCCATCGTCGACAAGCCTGCCGGGCTGGTGGTCCATCAGGGCGCCGGCGTCGTCGGGCCGACCCTCGTCGACGTGCTCGGCGACGTCCTCGGCGGAGGTCCGGACCCCGGCCGGCCGGGGATCGTCCACCGCCTCGACCGCGACACCTCGGGCCTGATGATCGTCGCTCGCACCGAGGGGGCCCACCGGCGCCTCTCGGAGCTGATCCGCCGGCACCAGGTCGAGCGCACCTATCTGGCGCTGGTGGAGGGCCGCCCGCGCTCGCGGGAGGGGACGATCGACGCTCCACTCGGGCGCGACCACAGAGCCCCCGAGAAGCGGGCCGTCGGCGGCGCCGGCGCCCGCCAGGCGCGCACCCACTTTCGCGTGCTCGAGACGCTCCCGGCCGACACCCTGGTCGAGGCGCGGTTGGAGACCGGGCGCACCCATCAGGTGCGGGCGCACTTCGCCGCCATCGGCCACCCGTTGTGCGGCGATCCCCGCTACGGGCACCGCGGGCGTCACGGGCTCGAGCGCCAGTTCCTGCACAGCGCCCGGCTGGCCTTCGCTCATCCCCGCGACGGGCACGAGGTGAGCTTTGGCTCCGAGCTCCCCGCCGACCTCGTGGCGACGCTGGATCGGGCGCGCGGGGCAAGTTAGCCCCACCCCTCTAGACTTCGCCACGCACGGAAACCGACCCCCCGGTGGGGCGAACGGGGTCCTGCCCGGCCGGCGCGCCTGCGAGGCGACCGATGGCCGGGTTCCCGCGAGCCCATCGGGCGAGAACCCAAGAACCAAAGGAAGACTCGAATTGCCTGAAACGGATATCAGGGACCTGCTCAAAGCAGGGCTTCACTTCGGCCATCAGACGCGCCGCTGGAACCCCCGAATGGGGCGTTACATCTGGGGCGAGCGCGACGGCATCCACATCATCGACCTGATGCAGACGCAGAAGCTGCTCGACCAAGCGCGCGACTTCGTGGTGGAGATCGCCGGCCAGGGTGGCACGATCCTCTTCGTCGGCACCAAGAAGCAGGCGAGCGACGGCGTCAAGGAGTGGGCCGACCGCTGTGGCATGCCCTATGTCAACCAGCGCTGGCTCGGTGGCCTGCTAACCAACTTCCAGACGATCTCGAAGCGGATCGACCGCCTGCATGAGCTCGACTCGCTGAAGACGGAGGGTCAGCTCGACCTGCTGCCGACGAAGGAGCGGATGTCGATGGAGGCCGAGCTGACCAAGCTCACCTACAACCTCGGCGGTGTCCGCGACATGGAGAGGCTGCCGCAGGCGGTCGTGATCATCGACCTGAAGACCGAGGAGATCGGCCTGCGCGAGGCCGCTCGCCTGCGGATCCCGATCATCGGCCTGGTCGATTCGAACGTAGACCCGGTCCCGGTCAACTACCCGATTCCAGGTAATGACGACGCGATCCGCTCCTGCAACATGGTGATCGGCACCCTCGGCGAGGCGATCGAGGACGCAGCCGGGACCTACCGTGAAGTGGAGGCTAAGCGCCGCGCCGAGGAGGAGGCGCGCCGCCAACGCGAGGCCGAGGAGAAGCGCCGTCGCGAGGAGGAGGAGCGCGCCCGCAAGGAGGCCGAGAAGGAGGCTGCCGAGAAGGCCGCTGCCGAGGCCGAGGCCGCCAAGGCCGATGCGCCCAAGGGGGAGACTCCGCCCGCGGCCACTCCGCCGGCGGCTACCCAGGCCGACGCCCCGGCCCAGGCGCCGCCCGCGCCTGCGAAGGAGGGCTCGTGAGCGCAGCGGCCGAGGTCAGCGCCGCCGACGTCAAGGAGCTGCGCGAACGCACCGGCGCGGCGATCATGGATTGCAGGGCCGCCCTGGCCGAGTCGGGGGGAGAGCTCGACAAGGCGATCGAGATCCTCCGGGTCAAGGGCCAGGCCTCGGCGGCGAAGCGAAGTGGCCGCGCCACCAGCGAGGGCGTCGTCGCCTCCTATATCCACGCCAACGGCAGGGTGGGCGTGCTCGTCGAGGTGCAGTGTGAAACCGACTTCGTCGCTCGCTCGGAGGATTTCCTCGAGTTCGCCAACGAGGTCGCCCTGCACATCGCCGGCTCGCCGTCGCCGCCCCAGTACGTGGCGGCGGAGGAGGCCTCCGAGGCCGATCGCGAGGCCGAGCGAAAGGTCTTCGAGGCCAAGGCCCGCGAGGAGGGCAAGCCCGACGAGATCCTCGACAAGATCGTCGCGGGCCAGCTCGACAAGTGGGCCAAGGGGGTGGCGCTGCTCGAGCAGGAGCACGTGCGCTCGGACCGCTACGAGGGCAAGACCGTCGAGGAGCTGCGGGCGACGCTCGCCGCCAGGACCGGCGAGAACGTCCGCGTCGCCCGCTTCGCCCGCTTCGTAGTCGGCGAGCAATAGGCTGAGAACAACTCCCGCGGGCGCAAGCGCCTACGGGGTTGCGACGCCTGCGTGTGGGCGACACTAGGCTTGCGCCGGCCCTTGACGAAACCTGTCTTCAACCGAATCCTGCTGAAGCTCTCCGGCGAGGCCCTGATGGGCTCGCTGGAGTACGGCACCGATCCCGAGCAGATCGATCGGATCAGCAGGCAGGTTCACGAGGTCTCGGACCGCGGCGTCGAGATCGCCCTGGTGGTCGGCGCGGGCAACATCTACCGCGGCCTTGACGCCGCGGCGGAAGGAATGGACCGCGCCACTGCGGACTACATGGGGATGCTGGCGACGGTCCTGAACGCGCTCACCCTCCAAGACGCGCTGGAGAAGCGCGGTTCCTACACGCGCGTGCTCTCAGCGATCGAAGTGATGGAGGTCGCCGAGCCCTACATCCGCCGCCGCGCGATCCGCCACCTCGAGAAGGGCCGGGTGGTGATCTTCGCCGCGGGAACCGGCAACCCGTTCTTCACCACCGACACGGCCGCCGCGCTGCGCGCGCTGGAGATCCACGCCGAGGCGATCCTGATGGCCAAGCACGGGGTCGAGGGCGTCTACGACGCCGATCCCTCCGAGGTCCCCGGCGCCAAGTTCCTGCCCGAGGTGACCCACCGCGAGGCGATCGAGCGCGGGCTCAAGGTGATGGACTCGACCGCGCTCTCGCTGTGCATGGACAACCGGCTCCCGATCTACGTTTTCAACATGGGGGACGAGGCGAACATAGATAGGATCGTTCGCGGGGAGCGCGTGGGGACGATCGTGACTCCGGAGAAGAGGACGGGCAATGGCTGACGAATTCACCGACGAGCTGCTCGCCGACGCCGGAGGTCGGATGAACAAGTCGGTCGAGAACTGCCGGCACGAGCTGGCGACGGTGCGCACCGGCCGGGCCTCGCCGCACCTGCTCGATCGGCTGATGATCGACTACTACGGGGCCGAGACCCCGCTGAAGCAGCTCGCCAACGTCGCCGCACCCGACGCCCGGCTGCTGACCCTGACGCCGTACGACAAGAACTCCATCGGCCTGATCGAGAAGGCGATCATGGAGTCGGACCTCGGGCTGACGCCCTCCAACGACGGCAACGCCATCCGCCTGCAGATCCCCGAGCTCAACGAGGAACGGCGCCGGGAGATGGTCAAGGTCGTCCACGGCGTCGGCGAGGAGGGCAAGGTGGCTGTGCGCAACATCCGCCGCGACGTCATGCATGACCTGCGCGAGCTGAAGAAGGAGGGTGAGCTCGGCGAGGACGACGAGCGGCGCGCCGAGGCAGAGCTGCAGAAGCTCACCGATGATGCGACCAAGGACATCGACGCCGCCCTCAAGGCCAAAGAGGAAGAGATCCTCGAAGTCTGAAACC
>JBDTSW010000071.1:0-11434 GCA_039930945.1 bacterium | reverse complement strand
GTCGGCCACCCGGCGCCACGGCGCGGGGTGGCCCGCTCGCGTATGAGCCCCTCATATGGACCTTCGAGCTGGTCGAGCTGGCGCTGATCCTAACCCTGATCTCCGACGGCCTGGTGGTCGATCGCGAGCTGCTGACCAAGCACTGGGGGCCGCCGCTCAGGGCGCTGGTGCTGGCGATGCCGGTCACCCTGGCGCTGCTCGCCCTCGGGGCCAAGCCTCGGACAGCCCGAGCCGGACGTGCAGCCGGCGCAGCGGCGCCGGCGCCCACCAGTTCCACTTGCCCAGCAGCGCCATCAGCGAGGGCACCAGCAGCGCCCGCACGATCGTGGCGTCGATCAGCACCGCCAGCGCCGTGCCCAGCCCGACCTGCTTGATGAAGATCAGCTCGGAGGTGACGAAGGCGCCGATCGCGATCGCGAACAGCAGCGCCGCGGCGGTGATGATCCTGCCCGTGCGCTCGAGCCCGATCGCGACCGCGTCGCCGTCCGAGGCCCCGCGGTCGCGGGCCTCCTTGATTCGCGACAGCAGGAATACGCCGTAGTCGGTGGACAGGCCGAAGGCGACCGCGAACAGCAGCAGCGGCTGCGTCGACTCGAGCCCGCCCTGGCTGGTGTAGTCGAGCAGGCCCTCGAAGCGGCCGTCCTGGAAGATCAGGACCATCAGCCCGAAGACGGCGCTGAGGGCGAGGAGGTTCATCAGGATCTGCTTCAGCGGCAGGATCACCGAGCCGGTGAACAGGAACAGCACGACGAAGGTGATCAGGCCGACCAGGCCCAAGACCAGCGGCAGATGATCGACGAGGCTCAGCTGCAGGTCCACGTAGTGGGCGCTGAACCCGGTGACGAGGACGTCGCCGGGGAGGGCTCGCAGCTCGTCGACGAGGTCCTGGCTGGGCTCGCTCAGCGGCGGCCGGGCCGAGATCACCTCGACCACGGAGTCGCGGCCCGCCAACTCGACCGGGGGGTTGACGGCGGCGACGCCCTTGAGCTTCGAGGCCTGCGCGGCGACCCGCTTGGCCTCGCCGGCTCCGCCGGACACGGAGAGCTGGATCGGGGTGTCGTGGAAGGGCGGGAAATCGGCGCGGAGCGCGTCGTCGACCTGGTGAGCGCTGGCCTCCGCCGGCAGCACCTGCGCGTCGACTGACGTGAACTGGATCGAGAAGAAGGGGATGCCGAGGGCGATCAGAAACGCCGCGCTGACGGTGGCGATCCGGCCCGGCGCTCTCATCACCAGCCGCGAGAGGCGATACCAAAAGCCCGCGGTTGCCGCCCGCGCGTCGGCGTCGGCGCGGCGCTGCAGGAACCTCGGGGAGAGGGCGTTGACGCGGTCGCCCAACAGCGCCAGGATGGCGGGCAGGACGATCAGGGCGATCGCGGCGGCGATCAGCGCCACCATCGAGCCGCCGAGGCCCATCGAATAGAGGAACCGCTGCGGGAAGACGAGCAGTGCGGCGAGCGCCCCGGCGACGGTCAGCGACGAGAACAGGACCGTGCGCCCGGCCGTGGCGAGGGTGCGTCGCATCGCCTCCAGTCCCGGGCCGGTGCGGGCGATCTCCTCGCGATAGCGGGAGACGATGAACAGGCTGTAGTCGATCGCCAGGCCGAGGCCGAGGCCGGTGACCAGGTTGAGGGCGAAGATCGAGACCGAGGTCAGCTCGCTGGCGACGCGCAGCATCAGGAAGGTGCCGACGATCGCCAGCCCCCCGACCAGGAGCGGCAGGGCGGCGGCGACCAGGCTGCGAAAGAAGAGCAACGAGAGCAGGAAGAGGAGCGGGAAGGCGTAAAGCTCGGCCGTGCGCAGGTCCTTCTCGACCTGCTCATTGACCTGCTGCTGGGCGACGGCGTTGCCGCCGACGCTGACCCCGGCTTCGGCCTCGAGCTCCGAGGCGATTCGCTTGCCGGCGTCCTGGGCCTCGTCGTCCGAGGTCGGGATCAGGCCCACCGCCAGGTAGGTGGTGTCGCCGTCGCGCGAGACGAAGGCCGGCGAGTCGGTGTTGAGGAAGCTGTTGACGTCGCGAACATCGGGATCGTCGGCGAGTCCGGCCGCGACCTTCTCGACGCGATCGCGGCCGGCCGGGGTGCGAACGTCGACGTCGGCGATCAGAACGATCACGCTCGGCGAGCGGTAGCCGGCTTGCTTGAGCCGGTCGGTGGCGATCACGGACTCTGTGTCGGGGTCATCCGCGCCGTAGGGGTCGAGCCGGTCGGCGACCGAGCCGCCCAGCGCGCCCGCGGCGAGGAAGAAGGCGAAGGCGCCGATCGCGACCAGACGGCGGCGCTTCTGGGCGAAACGCGCGAGTCCGTCAAACATCGGCGAGCCGGGCGGACCGCCAACCGGAGTCGGCTCGGGCGCGCCCGACTCCTCGGAGGCGAGCCACACCTCGGAGGGGACGGCGAGCAAGCGGGCGGTCACCTGGTCGCGGGCTTCGAGGCCGGCGATCCCGGCCTCGGCGGCGATCGCGTCGAGCGCGCGCTCCCGTCGCAGCGCGATCTCGGCAGGGCCCGCGGTGACCAGCTTCGACAGCTCCTCGTCGGACAGCGCGCGGCGCAGCGAGAGATCGAGCAGAGCGCGGGTGCCCGGCTCGAGCTCGCGGAGCGCGCGCGCGACCGGGTCAGTCAGCTCCATCCCCAGCCAGATATATCAGCGCGAGGGGATCCTGGTGTGTGAGCCGGGTCACACCGGCGCGCGGCCGCGACCGTCCCTATCCTCAAATGGTCGATGACCGAGACGGTGGTGATGAAGTTCGGCGGCACCTCGGTCGCCGAGCCCGAAGATCTCAAGCGCGCTGCGGCGCGGATCGTCGCCGCGCGCGACAGCGGCCGGCGCGTCGTCGCGGTGCTCTCGGCCCGCGGCCAGACCACCGACGCCCTGGTCGGCATGGCGCACGAGGTCTCCGATCAGCCCGTCCCGCGCGAGATGGACATGCTGCTCTCGGTCGGCGAGCGGATCTCGTGCGCGCTCTGCGCGATGGCGATCCACGACCTCGGCCACCACGCGATCTCGCTCACCGGTTCGCAGGCGGGGATCGTCACCGACTCCTCGCACACCAAGGCACGCATCCTCGACGTGCGCGCCGATCGTATCCGCGAGGGGCTGGAGCAGGACCGAATCGTGCTCGTCGCCGGCTTCCAGGGAGTGTCGGGCGCCAGCCGCGACGTCACCACCCTCGGCCGCGGCGGCTCCGACACCACGGCGGTGGCGATCGCGGCGGCCGTCGGCGCGCCTGTCTGCGAGATCTACACCGACGTCGCCGGGGTCTTCAGCGCCGACCCGCGGATCGTTTCGGATGCCCGCAAGCTCAGCGTCGTCTCCTTCGAGGAGATGCTCGAGATGGCCGCCTCGGGGGCCAAGGTGCTGCAGCTTCGCGCGGTCGAGTACGCGCGCAACCACGACGTTCGCATCCACTGCCGCAGTTCATTCGAGGACGCCGCCGGTACCCTCGTGATCTCAGAGGACGAGACGATGGAACGACCACTCGTAACCGCAGTCGCCCACTCCACCGAAGAGTCCCGGCTGACGATCACCGGCCTCAGCGACGAGCCCGGGGTCGCCGGCAGGGTCTTCGGCGCGCTCGCCGCCGCGAACGTCAACGTCGACATGATCATCCAAAACGAGCCGGTCTCCGCCGACCACAAGGCGGATCTCTCGTTCACCGTCGTCCGCGACGATCTGCGCACCGCGCTCGACACGATCGAGGGCCTCGACGTCGGCGAGGGGATCTCGACCGACGAGGCGATCGGCAAGGTCTCGATCGTCGGCGCCGGCATGCGCAGCCATCCCGGCGTCGCCGCCAAGGTCTTTCAGACCCTCGGGGAGCAGGGGATCAACATCGAGATGATCGCCACCTCGCCGATCAAGATCTCCTGCGTCGTCGCCGCCGGCCGCGTCCCGGACGCGGTCGAGGCACTGCACAAGGCCTTCGACCTCGGCGCCGACGCGATCCGGCGCGAGGATCCGACCGGGACCGAGCACCGCCCGAAGGTGTCGCCGTGAGCGCGAAGCCTGCGAAAAGGGCGGTTGCTCTGGGCGGAGCGCGAAATGAGTGATTCCGGCTACAGGGTGGGCATCCTCGGCGCCACCGGCGCCGTCGGCTCGACCATCCTCGAGGTCCTGGCCGAGCGCGAGTTCCCCGCCTCCGAGGTGGTGGCGCTCGCCTCCGCCCGCTCGGCGGGAAAGAAGGTCGCCTTCGCCGGCGGCGAGCTCGAGGTCAGGCCGCTCGACTCCGACTCGATCGAGGGGCTCGACCTGGTGCTCTCCTCGGCGGGAGGCGCCATCAGCGCCGAATGGGCTCCGAGGATGGTTGCCGCGGGAGCCGTGGTCGTCGACAACACCTCCTACTGGCGCATGCACGACGACGTGCCGCTGGTCGTCTCCGAGGTCAACCCCGACGCGATCGAATCCCACAGCGGGCTCGTCGCCAACCCGAACTGCACCGCGATGCAGATGCTGGTCGCCCTGGCGCCGATCCAGCGCCAGGTCGGCATCGAGCGCCTGGTCGTCTCCACCTACCAGTCGGTCTCGGGGACGGGCCGCAAGGCGATCGCCGAGCTGCGCGAGCAGTCGCGGGCCGTGCTGGAGGGTGGATCGGCCTCCGCCGAGGTCTTCCCCCACCAGGTCGCCTTCAACGTCCTGCCGCAGGTCGAGACCTTCGCCGACGGCGACGACTACACCACCGAGGAGCGCAAGCTGATGGCGGAGTCGCGCAAGATCTTCGGCGTCTCCGACGACGAGCTGCGGATCTCCGCCACCTGCGCCCGGGTTCCCGTGATCACCGGCCACTCCGAGTCGATCAACGTCCAGACCCGCCGCGAGCTGTCCCCCGAGGACTGTCGCGCGCTGCTGGCCGCGGCGCCGGGCGTGGTCGTGGTGGACGCCCCGGGCGACGGCGTCTACCCGCTGGCGATCGACGCCGCGGGCCGCGACGAGGTGCTGGTCGGGCGGATCCGCCGGGATCCCTCGCACGAGCGCTGCCTCAACCTCTGGGTCGTCGGCGACAACCTGCGCAAGGGCGCGGCGACCAACGCCGTGCAGCTGGCCGAGCTGCTGCGCGAGCGCGGGCTGGTGCGCGTGCCCGAGCGCGCCGCCGGCCTCGCCGCCTGATCTACGATCCGCGCCCTTGAACCTGTCCCGCCAGGTGATCGCACGCCCGGATGAACGACACGACGCATCGCGGATGCGCCACCGCCCCGACTCCCGCATGGCGCTGCCATGAGGAAGCCGCGCCGGCGGCGCCCCGCTTGGTCGTGACGCCCCCCGGGCGCACGCCCCCTACCGGGAAAGGTTCTTGATCGGCGCTTACGCATCGGTGGCCGTCGTCTGCCTGGCCTCGGTCGTGGTCGGGCAGGCGGCCCTGTCGCTCGCCGGACGGCGCGACCTGGCGGTGCTGGCCGGCGCCGTCGGCCTGGCGCTGCTGCTGACCACGGCCGGGATCGCGGTGCGGCTTCCGGGTCACGCGACCGCGGTCGCCGCCGCGCTCGCCCTGATCGCCTCCGCCTCCGCCGTCTTCCTCTGGGCCTCGCGACCGGCGGGTCTCGCCGGCCTGGCCGCGGCCCTGCCGGCGATGCTGGTCGCGCTCGCCGTGGCCTCGATCCCGTTCGTCGTCGCCGGCCGGGTCGGGATCCTCGGGGTCGGCCTCGTCAACGACGACATGGCATCGCACCTGCTGTTGGCCTCCTGGCTGGACGAGCGCTTCCTGCCCGAGCCGGTGCTGATCGACCAGGGCTACCCGCTGGGCCCGCACGCCCTCGTCGCCGGGCTCGCCAAGGCGCTGGGGACCGATCCCGTCCGTGCTTTCGCCGGGCTGACGCTGGCGATCCCGGCGCTGACCGCGCTGGTCGCCTTCGGCGCGCTGGACCGGCTGCGGCCGCCGGCGCGGACGCTTGCCGCGGCGGCCACGGCGCTGCCGTACCTGGTCGCCGCCTACCTGGCCCAGGAGGCCTTCAAGGAGCCAATCCTGGCCCTGTTCGTGGTCGCCTTTGCGCTGCTGTTGGCGCAGGTTCGGTCCGCGCGAGAGGCGGCCGCCCTGGGAATCGTGGCGGCGGGGGTGGTCTACGTCTACAGCTTCCCCGGGCTCGTCTGGCTCGCCGGGACGGTGGTCGTCTGGGGGGCGATCGAGCTGGTGCGCCGGCCGCAGCCGCGGATCACCGAGGCGCTCGTGCGGCGGGCGGCCCTGGCCGGCGCGGTCGCGCTCGCCGTCGCCTTGGCCCTGGTCGCCCCCGACATCGGTCGCGTCGTCGAGTTCGCCGACTTCCGCGCGCTCGACCCGAGCCGCGCCAACGAGGGAGGGCTCGGCAACCTGGGTGGCCACCTCTCGCCGCTGGAGGGGCTGGGCATCTGGCCGACGAGTGAGTTCCGGCTCGGCGCCGGCTCCGGCGGCCTGCCCGCGATCGTCTTCTACGCCGGCGCGGCCCTGGGGGCGCTGGCGCTGGGCCTGGGCCTGCCGCGCTGGCTCCGCCGATACGGCCCCGCGGTGCCGGCGGCGCTCGTCACCGCCCTGGTCGTCTACGCCGGCGCCCGGGCTTTCGGCACGGTCTACACCTCGGCCAAGGCCCTGGTGATCGCCGCCCCGCTGATCACGCTGACGGCGCTCGGCGGCCTGCTGGACGCCCGCCCGGTCGCGCGCATGCGGCTGGGGGTCGCCGTCGCCCTGCTCGCCGGGATCGGGCTCTCCTCGTTCCTCGTCCTGCGCCAGGCTCCCGTCGGCCCCACCGACCACGCCTCCGAGCTGGCCCGGATCCGCCCGATCGTCGAGGGGGAGAAGGTGCTGTTCCTGGGGCGCGACAACTTCGTCCTCTACGAGCTTCGCGGCTCGCGGCCGTTCACCCACGTCCGCAACTTCTACGACCCCTACTTCGTCAAACCCGACTTCGAGCTGGCCAACGTCGGCTCGAAGTTCGACTTCGACTCGGTCACCTCCGAGACCCTCGCCCGCTTCCCCTATGTGATCACCACCCGGGCCTCGTATGCGAGCGGGCCGCCGCCCGGATACGAGGCGGTCGAGGCGACCGACTCCTATGTCCTCTGGCGCCAGGCGCGTTCCCCCGAGGGCCGCGAGCCGGTCGAGCCCGGCGCCATGCCCACCGCCGAGCTCGATTGCCGGGGACGCCGCGACGCCCCTGCCGGCGTCACCGCCTTCGCGGCGAGCGAGCCCGTGCGCGCGGAGGCCTCGGGCTGGAGCCCGTTGGCCACGATCGAGGACGGCGCGCCGGCGACGATCACGATCGACCTCCCGCCCGGCACCTGGGCCCTATCGCTGCAATACGACGCGACCCGCCCGGTCACGCTCGCCGCCCCAGGCCTGGAGACGGAGATCCCCGGAAACCTGGACTACCGGGGCGTGGCGCCATTCTGGCCCGCCGGGATGCTGGAGTCGCAGGGCGGGCCGGTCGAGGTGACCGCGACGGTCGAGAGCCCGCCCCTCGCGGGCAGGCTGCTGGGCACGAGCTCGGTCGCGCATCTCGGCGCGATCGCCGCCACCGCCGCCGGGCCCACATACGCGGGCGGGGGGAAGGCGCCGCTTCCCGGGCTCGGTGGGAGGCTGGCGCCGGCCCGGTTCGCCTGTGGTGAGCAGGCCGACTGGCTCGCGCCCGCGCCCGGCGGCTAGACACCCAGCTTCTCGACCAGCACCCGGAAGAAATCGCCGCGGGTGACGACCGCCCGGACCCGCCCCTCGGTGGTGATCGGGATCACCAGCACGCGGTGATGGAGGAAGATCTCCGCCAGCTGGGTGTCCGAGTACTCGTCGCCGACCGCGACATGGTCGGTCGTCAGATACTTGCGGATCGGCTCGGCGCGGCAGTCGAGGCGGCGCTCGATCGGGTCGTCGATCGAGCGCGAGATCACCGCCGCCGAGCCCAGCGCGCCGACATATCCGGGGAACAGCGCGCTCATCAACTCGCGCTCGCCGAAGATCCCCGCGAAGGCGCCGTCGCTCTCGACAGCGGGCAGGGCGGGCAGCCCGGAGTCGACGACCTTGCGCGCGGCGCCGCCGACCGGCTCGTCGGCGTCGAGCGGGTCGGTCTCTCGCATGATCGCGTCGACTATCGAATTGGGCATCGGACCTCCTCAGATCACACATAGCGGACGGTTACGTAGATGGTGGCGAGAATCAGGCTGACGATCGTCACGGGAATCCCCACTCGGAGGAAGGCGACGAAGCCGATCGGGCGGCCGGCTCGTTCGGTGAGGCCGGCCGCGGCGGCGTTCGCGGCGGCGGCGATGATCGTCGCGTTGCCGCCGAAGCAGGCGCCCAGCGACAGCGCCCACCAGTAGGCGTCGTCGCCGCCGGACTGACCCTGCAGGCCGTCGACCACCGGGATCATCGCCGTGGTGAAGGGGATGTTGTCGACGACCGCTGAGCCGACGCCGCTGAGCCAGACGATCCCCAGCAGCTCGGCGGTCCGGTCACCGTCGGTGAGGTCGGTGATGCTCGTCGCCACCTCGTCGATCGCCCCGGTGGCCTCGAGCGCGCCGACCATCACGAACAGGGCCATGAAGAAGAACAGCGTCGGCCACTCGATCCGGGCCAGGGATTCCTCCAGGGGCTGACGGGTGACCAGCAGGGCCACGGCGGCCCCGGTCAGCGCCACGGTCGCCGGCTCGATGTGCAGCGGCTGATGGGCGAAGAACAGCAGCACCGTCCCGATCAGCACCGGCACCACGCGCCGCAGCTCGTCCCAGTCGCGGATCGAGGAGGTGGCGTCCATCTCCATCACCACTCGGCGGTTGCGCTCCTCGATCTGCAGCCGCGATCTGTAGACGAGGTACAGCACCGGGATCACCGCCGCGAAGGTGATGACGACGATCGGCGCCAGGTTGAGAATGAACTGGTTGAAAGAGAGGCCGGTGGCGCCGGCGATGATGATGTTCGGCGGGTCGCCGATCAGGGTCGCCGTACCGCCGATGTTGGAGGCGATCACCTCGATCACGATCAGCGGGATCGGGTCGATGTCGAGGGTGTCGGCCAGGAGGAAGGTGATCGGCACCACCAGCAGGATCGTGGTCAGGTTGTCCAGGAAGGCCGAGAGGATGGCCGTGGTCCCCGCCAGGCTGAGGACGACCGCCAGGGATCGCCCCTTGGAGATCTGGCCGGCGCGGATCGCGATGTAGTCGTAGATGCCGGTCTGCTGGGTCAGGTAGACGAGGATCATCATCCCGGCGAGCAGGCCGATGGTGTTGAAGTCGACCGCCTCGATCGCCAGCTCCTGGTCGTATTGCGAGCCGACGAACAGGACCACGATCGCGGCGCCCATCAGCGCCACCTTGGTGCGGTGCACGCGCTCCGTCGCGATCGCCGCGAGGGCGACCACGAAGGTGATTACAGCTACCGCCATCGGGGCATGATCTCAGGGAAGCACCCGGCGCAGGGTCGGCGGCGCCAGCACGGTCGTCAGCACCGACATCCCCACGATCGCCGCGAACAGCTCGGCGTCGATGACCCCGCTGGCGGCGCCGATGCCGGCGACGATGATCCCCACCTCCCCTCGGGGGACCATGCCCACCCCCACCGCGAGCGCCTCGCGGTCGCCGAGGGGGCGGGCGGCGAGGTAGGCGCCGACCAACTTGGTCGCGACCGCCACCGCGGTGATCGCGGCGAGCGCGGCCAGGGTCTCTGCATCGGCGAAGGCGTCGAGATCCAGCTCGATCCCGATCGAGGCGAAGAAGAACGGGGAGAAGAAGGCGTACAGGGGCAGCACCTCCTGCTCGATCGGGTGCTGGTCCTTGGTCTCGGCGACGATCATCCCCGCGAGAAAGGCGCCGATCACCGTCGCCAGGCCGATCTCCGATGCGAGCGCGGCCAGCGCCAGGCAGAGAAGGACAGCCGGCAGCAGGGGCGACTCGGCGAACCGGGGCTCCTGCAGGATCCCGGGGCGACTCTGGATCGCCCGCACGCCTCCGAGCGCGAAGAAGGCGACGAAGCTGACGGCGAGACCGATCGAGAGCAGGATCGAGACGACGTCCACGCCGCCTTCGGCTGCGATGCCGACGGCGATCGCGACCAGGATCAGGGCCAAGATGTCGTCGATCACGGCGGCGCCGAGGATGGTCCGAGCAATCCGTGTGCGCAGGGCTCCGAGGGACTCGAGAAGAGCCGAGGTGATGCCGACGCTGGTCGCGGCGAGCGCGGCCCCGACGAACAGCGCCGTGTTGGCGTCCTCACCCAGGGCGAGCGCGACCGCGTAGCCGCCGGCGAATGGCAGCGCCACCCCGGCAACTCCCACGGCCCCGGCCGTGCGACCGACGCTGCGCATCTCGTCAAGCCGCGTCTCGAGCCCGACCCAGAAGAGGATGAAGACCACACCGAGCTCGGCGAAGACCTCCAGCGTCTCGCTCGGCTCGACCATCCCGAGCACGGCTGGGCCGACCACGAGCCCCGCCAGGATCTCGCCGACGATCGCCGGCTGGCCGATCCGCTTGAAGACCTCGTCGCCCAGCTTCGCCGCCGCCAGCACGACGGCGAGGTCGATCAGCAGGGCCGAGGCTTCGGTCGCCGCGGCGGGGACGAAGGGCAAGAGGTCGGTGAGCCGCCCCGCCCGCCGCTACTCGGCGAGCTCCTCGACGACGGCGCGCGCGACATCGGCATCGGCACCCGTGTGCTTGACGTAGAGGGGGACCGCGTCCTTGACGTTGCCGAGCATCGCGGCCTGTTCGACCTCCGGGGGGACCGAAGGCGCGCCTGAGGTGTCGATCTGATCGCTCATCGGGCCGAGCAGGGTAGCGGAGCGGGCCCGGCTCAGCTCGCCGCGGTGGCCGTGCCGGCGAGCCTCTCGGCGACCCAGTCGGTGGAGGCGACGTGGATCGGCATGCCCAGCTGCTTGGGCTCGAAGCCGAGCGCCAGGCCGACCAGCTGGGGCAGGTGCAGGACGGCAAGCCCGAGGTCGCGGCCGACGACCTTGGCCGCCTCGGGCTGCTGCATGTCGAGGTTGAGGTGACACAGCGGGCACGGCGTCACCAGGCAGTCGGCGCCGGCGTCGAGCGCGTCGCCCAGGTGGGTGCCCGACTGCCGCAGCGAGGTCTCGCGGTTCATCGTGATCACCGGGAAGCCGCAGCACTTGCGGGCACCGTCGTATTCGACGACCTCGCCGCCCAGCGCCTCGATCACCTGCTCCAGGTAGAGGTCGCGGTCGGGATGGGTGTCGTAGCCGAGGCGGGCCTTGGGGCGGAGGATGTAGCAGCCGTAGAACGGGCCCACGCGCAGCCCCGTCAGCGGGCGCTTGACGTTGCGCTTGAGCGTGTCGAGGCCGATGTCCTCGACCAGGACCCAGAGGAAGTTCTTGTTGTCGAACCCCTGCTTGTCCTTCTCGTAGCTGATCCCCTCGGCGGCGAGCGCCTCGTTGATGTGCGCGCGGTAGGCCGAGTCGGCGTCCAGGCGCTGCTTGCACTCCGACTGCGCGCCCTGGCAGGTCGAGCAGATGTTCATCATCGCCAGCCCGGT
>JBDTSW010000070.1:0-11459 GCA_039930945.1 bacterium | reverse complement strand
TCCGCCGCGAGGCACTCGCCGTGGCGAAGCTGATCCATCCCAACATCGTTCAGGTCTACGACACCGGCGTCGACGACGGGCGCCACTACATAGTCATGGAGTACGTCGAGGGAAGCTCCGGCGCGCAGCTGCTGCAGCGCAAGGGCCGCCTGGAGGCCGCGGTCGCGGTCCAGATCGGCGTCCAGGCGTGCTCCGGGCTGGAGTACGCGCACCGTCAGGGGATCATCCACCGGGACGTCAAGCCGGGCAACCTGATGGTGCTCGGGGGGCCCTCCGGGCGCCCCTCCGAGACCACCGGGGGCCACGACCCGCCCACCGGGGAGATGACTGTAAAGCTGACCGACTTCGGCATCGCCCGGGCGGCCGAGCAGACCCGCCTGACCCAGGTCGGGTCGGTCGTCGGCACCGCGGCGTACCTCGCCCCCGAGCAGGCGCGCGGCGAGGAGACCACTCCCGCCGCCGACGTCTACGCGCTCGGGGTGGTCGTCTACCAGTTCCTCACCGGTCGCCTGCCCTGGGAGGGCTCGACCCTCTCCGAGCTCTCCATCCGCCGCGAAAACGAGCGGCCGCTGTCCCCCACCTCCTACGACCGGGACGTCCCCGACGAGTTGGGGACCGCGGTCCTTCGCGCCCTCGAGGGCGAGGTGGCCGCGCGCTATTCGACCGCCCGGGAGTTCTCCACCGCCCTGCGCGCAGGGATCTCCGGGCTGGCTCCGCCCACGCCCTCATCGGACGCCCCGACCCGGGTGATCGGCGGTGCGACCGAGCCGACCCGGGCGCTCGCCGGCGGGCCACCGACTCCGGTCGCCGCGCAGCGCCCGGTGCGCCACCGGCCGCCGGCGCAGCGCCCGGTGATCACCCCCGCCCCGTCGGGAGGCAAGCCCTCGGCCTTCGGCCGGCTGATGCGGGTGGTGGGGCTGCTGTTGTTGATCGGCGTGCTCGCCGCGCTGATCGCCGGGGCGGTGCTGCTGGTCACCGACGCCGGCCAGAACACCGACGTCAGCCAGTTCATCGAGGATCGGATCGACGAGCAGATCCAGTCGGCCCGCGACTTCATCGAAGAGAACACCCAGTAGCCCGGTCAGGCGTTCCAGGGGGCCGCACCCGCGAGGATCGACTCGCGGTAGGCGGCAAAGCGGCCACCGGCGATCGCCTCGCGGGCGCCGCCGACCAGCCGCTCGAGGAAGCTGAGGTTGTGCAGCGAGAGCAGGTGCACCGCGGTCAGCTCGCGCTGGCGGCAGAGGTAGTGCAGATAGGCCCGGGAGTGGGTCTCACAGCAGGCACACGGGCAGGACTCGACCAGCGGTCCGGAGTCGGTCGCGTGGGCGGCGCGGCGCAGGTCGAAGCGGAAGCGGCCGTCCGGCAGCGGGGCCAGCGCCATCCCGTGGCGCGCCAGCCGCGTCGGCACGGCGCAGTCGAACAGGTCGATGCCCCGGGCGATCCCCTCCAGCAGGTCGTCGGGCTCGCCGATGCCGAGCAGGTGCTTGGGCGCTTCTCGCGGAAGGTGTGGCACGGTCAGGTCGAGCACGGCGTACATCTCGGGCTTGTCGCGGCCCAGGGTGCCGCCGATCGCGATCCCGTCGACGCCGGCCGCCGACACCCGCTCCGCCGACTCGCGCCGCAGGTCGGCGTGCACCCCGCCCTGGACGATTCCGAACAGGGCCTGGTGACTCGGGCCCTCGCGCTCGTGCCACCCGAGGCAGCGATCGAGCCAGCGGTGGGTGCGCTCGGTCGAGCGGGCCGTGTACTCGCGGTCGGCGTGAAACGGGGTGCACTCGTCGAACGCCAGGGCGATGTCGGAGCCGAGATCGGCCTGCACGTTCATCGACTCCTCGGGCCCGAGGAAGCGCTCGGAGCCGTCGATGTAGGAGCGGAATCGGACCCCGTCCTCGGAGATGCTCAACACCGACCCCGAGCTCTCGACGCTCCCGCGCCGACCCTTGACCTCGTCGGCGACGCTGCCGTGCGCCAGCGAAAACACCTGGAATCCCCCCGAATCGGTGATGATCGCCCGCTCCCAGCCCATGAACGAGTGCAGCCCACCGAGCCCTGCGATGCGCTCGGGCCCTGGTGCGAGGAAGAGGTGGAAGGTGTTGCCGAGAACCTGCTCGTAGCCGAGTCCGGCAACCTCCGCCGAGGTCAGCGAGCGGACGCTGCCGCGGGTCGCCAGGGGCACGAACGCGGGAGTTGAGACCGGGCCGTGGGCGGTCAGCAGGTGGCCGCTGCGGGCGTCGCCGTCGCTGGCGGCGATCTCGAATGCGAGGCGTTGGGGGTCCGACCGCACGCGAGCAGCGCCTACGAGCCCAGCAGTGAGGTCCCGGTCATCTCCCTCGGCTGCGGCATGCCGAGCAGCGCCAGCGCAGTCGGAGCGACGTCCGCGAGCACGCCCTCGCGGCCCAGCTCGACCCCGTGCGCCGTGACCACCAGCGGCACCGGGTTGGTGGTGTGGGCGGTGTTGGGCGAGCCGTCCGGCTCGAGCATGTTGTCGGCGTTGCCGTGGTCGGCGGTGAGCATGCAGGCGCCGCCCGAGGAGTGCACGGCCGCCACCACCTCGCCCAGGCATGAGTCCGCCGCCTCGACCGCGCGGATCGCGGCCGGAATGCTGCCCGTGTGGCCGACCATGTCCGAGTTGGCGAAGTTGATCACCCCGAAGCGGAAGCCGTCGCGCCAGCGCTCGCAGAATGCCCGCGCGGCGGCGGCGGCGCTCATCTCCGGCTTGTGGTCGTAGGTGGGCACGTCCCGGGGCGACGCGACCAGCAGGCGCTCCTCGCCCTCCCACTCGCGCTCGCGGCCGCCGTTGAAGAAGTAGGTGACGTGGGCGTACTTCTCGGTCTCTGCGACGTGCAGCTGACGAGCCCCCGCCTCGGAGAGAACCTCGGCCAGGGTGACCGCGGGCAGCTTTGGCGCGAAGGCGACGGGGTAGGCCCAGCCCTCCCGGTAGCGGGTGAAGGTGGTCAGGTGCGCGACCGGGGGCTCGCCGCGATCGAAACCGTCGAAGTCCTCCTCCGTCAGCGCCCGGACGAGCTGGCGAGCCCGGTCGGGGCGGAAGTTGAAGTGGATCACCGCGTCCGAGGCGGTGATGCCCTCGTGCCCGTCGACGACGATCGGCTCGACGAACTCGTCGGTGACCTCGCGCTGATAGGAGGCGCGAATGGCCTCGACCGGATCGCCGGCGCGCTCTCCCTCACCGCAGACCAGGGCGTCGTAGGCGCGCCTGGTGCGCTCCCAGCGGTTGTCGCGATCCATCGCGTAGAAGCGGCCACAAACCGTGCCGATCCTGCCACCGAGCTCGTCCAGCCATCCCTGCAGCTGGGCAACGTATCCGGCTCCGGAGGTCGGCAGGGTGTCGCGGCCGTCGGTGAAGACGTGGACCACGGGGTCGGGCACCTGCTCACGCGCGGCCAGCTCGACCAGGGCGCGGAGGTGCGACCAGCCGGAATGAACGCCCCCGTCGGAGACGAGCCCGAGCATGTGCAGACGCCCGTTCGGTCCCTCGCGGGCGGCGGCACAGGCTGCGCGCAGCGCCTCGTTGCGAAAGAAGCTGCCGTCGGCGATCGCCTCGTCGATCCGAGCCAGGTCCTGTTTGACGACCGACCCCGCCCCGAGGTTGAGGTGGCCGACCTCGGAGTTCCCCATCTGTCCCTCGGGCAGGCCGACGTCGGCTCCGCTCGCCGACAGCCGCGTGTGCGGGTAGCCGCACCAGAGCTCGTCGAACACCGGCGTGCGGGCCTGCTCGATCGCGTTGCCGGGGCCCGGCGGAGCGATCCCCCAGCCGTCGAGGATCACCAGCGCCAGCGATGGCACCGGGATCGCCCCCGGGCCGTCGACAAGGCTCATACCGCCGCTTCGCAGATCGCGGCGAAGTCGCCCGGGTTGAGGCTGGCGCCGCCGACGAGCCCGCCGTCGATGTCCGCCTGCGCCAGCAGCTCGGCCGCGTTGGCGGGCTTCATCGAGCCGCCGTAGAGGATCCGCACCTTCGCCGCCGCGGCGGGATCGCGCGCCGCCAGCAGCGAACGCAGGAAGGCGACCGCCTGCTGGGCCTGCTCCGGGGTGGCGGTGCGGCCGGTTCCGATCGCCCAGATCGGCTCGTAGGCGACGACGACCTCTCCCAGGCGGGCCGTGTCGGTCGCCGCCAGATCCGCCTCGAGCTGTGTGCGCAACACCTCCTCGGTCTCCTCGGCGTCGCGCTGGGCCTCGGTCTCGCCGACGCAGAGGATCGGCGCCAGGCCGGCCTCCAGCGCCGCCGGCACCTTCCGCGAGAGGGCCTCGTCCGTCTCGGCGAACAGCGCCCGGCGCTCGGAGTGCCCGAGCACGACCGCGTCGACGCCGGCGTCGACGAGCATCGCCGCCGAGACCTCGCCCGTGAACGCGCCGGACGGCTCGTAGTGCATGCTCTGCGCGGCGACGCGAACCGCGCTTCCGCGACAACGCTCGACCGCGACCTCAAGCGCCGTGTAGGGGGGGCAGACGACCATCTCGACCCCCTGCAGCTCCACCGCGCGCGGCAGCAGGGAGTCGAGGAAGGCGCCGGCCTCGGCCCGCAGCTTGTTCATCTTCCAGTTGGCCGCGATCAACGGCGTGCGGCGCTCAGGCATCGAGCAGCGCCTCCACCCCGGGCAGCGAGCGACCCTCCATCAGCTCCAGCGAGGCCCCGCCGCCGGTGGACAGCCAGTCGACCTCCTCGGCAAGCCCGAAGGCCGCCAGCGCCGCGGCCGAATCGCCTCCGCCGACCACGGTCGTGCCGGGGGCTTCGGCCACCGCCTCGGCGACGGCGCGCGTGCCGGCCGCGAAGGGCTCCATCTCGAAGGCGCCCATGGGCCCGTTCCAGAAGACCGTGCCGGCCGCGTTCACGGCCTCACTGTAGGCGGCGGCGCTGCGCGGGCCGATGTCGAGCCCCATCCAGCCCTCGGGGACCTCGACCCCATCCAGCACCCTGCGCTCGGCATCGGCCGCGAAGCGATCGGCGATCACCAGATCCACGGGCAGCCGCAGCTCGGCCCGCGCGCCGCCGGCGCGCTCCATCATCGCGCGGGCCAGATCCACCCCGGTGGCCTCGACCAGCGATTCGCCCGTCCCGATTCCCTCGGCGCGAAAGAAGCTGAAGCACATTGCCCCGCCGACCAGCAGCTCGTCGGCGATCTCGACAAGCGCCGACAGGACCTCGATCTTGTCCGAGACCTTGGCCCCCCCGAGGACGACGCACAGCGGGCGCCGGGGGTCATCGCGGACCGCGGTCAGCTCGCGCACCTCGCGCTCCAGCAGCAGCCCCGCGTAGGCGGGGAGCAGGTGGGCCACTCCCTCGGTGCTCGCGTGGGCGCGGTGGGCGGCGCCGAAGGCGTCGTTGACGAACAGCTCGGCGAGCGCCGCGAGGCGCCGGGCCAGCCCGGGATCATTGCCGGTCTCCCCCGGCTCGAAGCGGCTGTTCTCCAGCAGCAGCACCTCGCCGCGGCCGAGGGCGGCGGCCTCACGCTCGACCTCGGCGCCGACGACCGCCGGGGCCAGACGCACGTCGGAGCCGATCAGCTCGGATAGGCGCTCGGCGACCGGCGCCATCGAAAGTGCCGGGTCGACCCCGCGGGGGCGACCCAGGTGCGAGACCAGGACCAGCGACGCCCCGCGCTCGCGCAGTAGCTCGATCGTCGGCAGCGCTGCGCGGATCCTGGCGTCGTCGGCGATCGCGCCGTCGGCGAGCGGCACGTTGAAGTCGACCCGGGTCAGCACCCGGCGGCCCTCGGCGTCAGCGTCGCGCACACTCGCCTTGGCGAAGGTGCCGCGGGTCAGCCCGGTGCTCAAGCTCCGGCGGCCGCCGCCTTCGGCTCGAGCACCCGGGCCGCGAGCTCGATGCAGCGGTTGGAGTAGCCCCACTCGTTGTCGTACCAGGAGACCGCCTTGAGCAGGGTGCCCTCCATGACCATCGTCTGGCCGGCGTCGAACACCGACGAGTGCGGGTCGCCGACGATGTCGGTGGAGACGATCGGGTCCTCGGTGTAGAGAAGGATCCCCGCCATCGGGCCATCGGCGGCATCCTTCGCCGCGGCGTTGATCTCCTCGGCGCTGGTCTCGCGCGAGACCTGGCAGACGAGGTCCACGACCGACCCGATGGCAACCGGGGCGCGCACGGCGATGCCGTTCAGCCTGCCGTCGAGCTCGGGCAGCACCAGGCCGACGGCCTTGGCAGCGCCGGTCGTCGTCGGGATCAGGTTGAGCGCCGCCGCCCGGGCTCGGCGCAGGTCCTTGTGAGGCATGTCCTGCAGACGCTGGTCGCCGGTGTAGGCATGGATCGTCGTCATCAGCCCGTGGTCGAGGCCGACCGAGTCGTGGATCACCTTCGCCAGCGGCGCCAGGCAGTTGGTGGTGCAGGAGGCGTTGGAGATGATGTGGTGGGCGCTGGGGTCATAGGCGTCGTCGAAGTTGACGCCGAGGGCGACGGTCACGTCGGGATCGGTCGCCGGGGCCGAGATGATCACCTTCTTCGCTCCCGCCTCGAGGTGCTTGGCGGCATCGTCGCGCTTGGTGAACAGCCCCGTCGACTCGATCACGACGTCGACGCCGAGATCTCCCCAGCCCAGCTGCGCCGGGTCGCGCTCGGAGAGCACCCGGATCTCGCGGCCGTCGACCGTCAGCGAGGAGCCCGAGTGCGAGACCTCTCCCGGGAAGCGCCCGAGGACCGAGTCGTACTTGAGCAGGTGAGCGAGGGTACGGGTGTCGGTGATGTCGTTGACGGCGACGAACTCCAGCTCCGAGCCTGCCTCGTGCGCGGCGCGGAACAGGTTCCGCCCGATCCGCCCGAAGCCGTTGATGCCCACCTTCACAGTTGCCATTGATCCTCCTGTCGTGCGCTCGAAGCCGCGCCTTGGCTAGTAGTTCCCGACCGCAATCTCGATCCGGTGCCCGTCTGGGTCGCGCAGATACGCGGAATAGTAGGTGGGACCGTACTCAGGTCGCTGCCCAGGGTCACCCTGGTTGATGCCGCCGGCCTCGGCGCCCCCCTCCCAGCCGGCCTTGACCGCCGAGATGCCGTTGGCGGCGAAGCACACGTGCCCGCCCCCGGCGCGGGCTCCTCGGCGCTCGACGACGAAGAAGACCGGGCGGACGATGCCCCAAGCGACACGCTCGTCGGAGTCGATGTGGCGGCGCCAGCCCAGGGGGCGGAGCACCGCGTCATAGAAGCTGCCGCTGCGCTCGAGGTCCGAGACATCGAGGCTGACGTGGTGGATCACGCCCGCACCCTATCCGCGCCGCCGAGACTGGACATCGATCAGACCCGCGGCTCCCAGCGGAAGCTGACCAGCGCGATCAACAGGCCCGCGACCCCCCAAGCGGCGACGACGGCGAGGTCGCCCCACTCGAAGCCAGCCCCCGTCGTCAACGGGTTCCAGGCCTCAAAGAAGGCCTCGAAGAAGTGCCGCACAGGGAAGAGCGCGGAGAACTCGATGACGCCGTCCGGAATCTCGCTCTCGGGCACGAGCACGCCGGAGAGGAAGTAGAGCGGGAAGATGATGAGGTTGATGATCGGTGCCGCCGCCGCCTGCGAGGGGATGACGGCGGTCAGCGCCAGCCCCAGGCATGAGAACGTCGCCGCGCCCATCGCCAGGGTGATCAGCACGGCGGGCAGTCGCTCCCAGGGAATCCCGACGCCGTAGGCGATCCGGCCCAGCAGCGCAACCAGCACCAGCATGATCACCGCCACGATCACCGAGTTGCCGACGCGACCGGCGATGAACGCCCAGCTCGGCAGCGGCGTCCCGCGCGTCCGCTTCAAGAGGCCGTTCTCGCGGTCAATCGTGACCGACATCGCCAGGTTCTGGAAGGTCGCCGAGACGACGGCCAGGGTGATGATCGCCGGCACGTAGTAGGTGCTGCTGTCGACGTCGAGGCCCTGCAGATCGCTGCGGCCGAAGAGCAGCTCGAAGAGCACCAGGAACATCACCGGGAACAGCACCGTGAACCCGACAGACGCCGGATTCCGCCAGAAGGCCTTCTGGTCGAAGCGGAACTGATGCAGAGCGAGCCGGGCGGAGCTCACTCTTCCTCCGGCTCAGAACCGCCCGTGAGCTGGAGATAGACGTCCTCGAGGCTCGGGCGCCGCACCTCCAGGCCACCGAGGTCGACACCCCGCTCGAGCGCCCAGCCCGTGAGCCGATGCAGCGCCTCGACCGGCCGTTCCGCGCTCAGCGAGGCGAGGCTGCCCTCGGCTGCCGTGACCCCGACGCCTTCCGGCAGGTCGGCCAGATCGCTGCCTGCAGGCAAGCGGAACCGGATCGTGGCGACAGCAGTCTGACGCCCCCCGAGGTCCTCGGGCGTGCCCTCCGCCACCACCCTTCCGGCGACGATGATCGCCACCCGGTCGGCGAGGCGCTGCGCCTCGTCCATGTAGTGGGTGGTGAGGAAGATCGTCTTGCCGAGCTCCCGCAGGCCCTCGATCACTCCCCAGAACTGGCGTCTCGCCGACGGGTCGAAGCCGGTCGTGGGCTCGTCGAGGAAGAGCAGCTCCGGGTCGCCGACCAGCGCCATCCCGACGTCGAGACGGCGCTGCTGGCCGCCGCTGAGACGCCCGACGCGGGTCTCGGCCTTCTCTTCGAGGCCGACTTGCGAGATCGTCTCCGGCACCCCGAGCGGATCCGGGTAATAGCCCGCGAACAGCTCGAGCGTCTCGCGGACCGTCAGCTCCGGGTGCGTCTTGCTCTGCTGAAGGACGATGCCGATGCGCGCACGCCAGTCGCGATCGGCGTCCGCCGGATCGAGGTCGAGCACGCTGACCTCGCCGGCGCTGCGCTTGCGATAGCCCTCGAGGATCTCGACCGTGCTCGTCTTGCCGGCGCCGTTGGGTCCAAGGAAGGCGAACACCTCGCCGGACTGCACCTCGAGGTCGATCCCGCAAACTGCCTCGGCCTCGCCGTAGGACTTGCGCAGGCCGCTGACGCGGATGACGGGCTCGTTCACCGGCGTGATTATGAGCTTCGACCGGCGCAGGCCGCAGAGAGGGTCGGCGCGGTCAGTCGAGCTCGACGTCTCGATGGACGACCCTGAGCACCAGGTCCTCGCGCCCGAAGAGGTGCTGGGCGACTCGATCGGCGATCGCGACGGAGCGGTGGCGCCCACCCGTGCAGCCGATCGCGATCGTCAGGTGGGATTTGCCCTCGGCGACGTAGGCGGGCAGCAGGAAGTCGAGAAGCGGCAGCAGGCGCCGGTAGAACTCGCCCGCCAGGTCGCCGGCCTCGACGTGCTCGACGACCTTCGGATCGCGCCCGGTCAGGGGGCGAAGGTCCTCGCGGTAATGCGGGTTGGGCAGGAAGCGGACGTCGAAGATCAGGTCGGCGTCCCGCGGGGGGCCGTTCTTGAAGCCGAAGGTAAGGATCGTCAGCGCCAGCTGCGCCGGCCCGCTGGGCCCAAGCATCTCGGTCGAGATCCGGCGCCTCAGCATCGCCCCGGTGAAATCGGAGGTGTCCATCACGAGGTCGGCTCGCTCCCGCAGCGGCGCCAGGATCTCGCGCTCGGAGCGGATGCCCTCGAGCACCCGGCCGTCCGGCGCCAGCGGGTGGCGCCGGCGCGTCTCCTTGAACCTGTCGACCAGGCACTCCTCACTCGCCTCGAGGAACAGCACGCGCGGGTCGAGCCCTCCAGCCCGCAGCTCCTCGAGCACGGTCGAGAGGCCCTGGAAGTAGGAGCCGCCGCGCACGTCGGAGACGACCGCCGCCCGGCGCACGCCGCTGCCCTCGTGGCGGAAGAGCTCGCCGAGGGCGCCGATCATCCGCGGCGGCAGGTTGTCGACGCAGAAATAGCCGCCGTCCTCGAAGGCGGCGATCGCCTCGGACTTGCCCGCCCCGGAGTAGCCGGTGATCACCACCAGGTCGACGGGACGGGTGGATTGCGCGGGCTCGCTCATCCGGCCTTGTTGAGCTGGCGGTGGATGTCGCGGGCGAGCTTGCCGGGCAGGCCGGGGACCGCCTCGAGCTCCTCGCGGCTGGCGCCGACCAGCCGATCCGGCGAGCCGAAGTGGTTCAGCAGCGCCAGCTTGCGCACCGGCCCGACCCCGCGCAGCTCGTCCAGCAGGGAGTGGGTCATCGCCTGGTCTCGCCGGCCGCGATGGTGTTGGATCGCGAACCTGTGCGCCTCGTCGCGCACCCGCTGCAGCAGCCGCAGCGCCTCGGAGTCTCGCGGCATCGGTAGCGGCTGCGAGCGGCCGGGAACGAAGACCTCCTCCACCCGCTTGGCGAGGCCGACGACCGCAACCTCGCCCGCCCCGGCGATGTTGGCCTCGATCAGCGGCGCCAAGGCCCGCATCCCGGCCGCGAGCTGACCCTTGCCGCCGTCGATCACGATCAGGTCGGGCATCGCGGCGAAGCTTTGGTCGCGCTCGGATTCGTGCGGCGAGAGGTCCGACTGGTCCGAGTGGCGCGCCAACCGCCGGCTCAGCACCTCCTCGATCGAGGAGAAGTCGTCGGGCCCGGCCGAGCGGTCGCCCTTGATCCGAAAGCGGCGGTAGTCGGACTTCTTCGGCGCTCCGCCCTCGAACACCACCATCGAGGCGACGGTGTGCTCGGGCCCGAGGTTGGAGACGTCGAAACCCTCGACGCGGACGGGAAGCCGGTCCATGGCGAGCGCCTCCTGCAACTCGGAGAGCGCCTCCACCCGCTGCTGGCGCCGGCGCTCGCTGCGCAGGCGGTCCTGGGCGAGGGCCAGCCGCGCGATGCGCTCGGCCAGCTCGCGCAGGCGCTGCTCGTCGCCGCGCTCGGCGACCCGGACCTCGACGGCGCTGCCGCGCTGCACCGAGAGCGCCTCGGCCAGCAGCGGCACCCGCTCGCGCAAGGCCTCGCCGACGGCGATCAGCCGCGGCACCACCGGGGAGGCCGAGTAGTACTGGGCGACGAACTCCTCCGCGACCTCGGCCTCGTCGCGCTCCGCCGCGTTCGCGAGGTAGAAGCCGTGGCGCTCGGCGAGGATCCCGTCGCGTACCTGGAAGACCTGCGCGTTGGCGTCGGCGCCCTCGACGGCGACCCCGATCAGATCGGCGCTCGCGGTCGCTTCCGAGGTGACGCTGCGGCGCTGCATCAGCGAACGGACCGCCTCCAGGCGGTCGCGGTAGGTCGCCGCCCGCTCGAACTCCTCCGAGCCGGCCGCCTCGGACATCTTGCGCTCGAGGTCACGCTCGACGTCGCGGTAGCGGCCGGAGAGAAAGCCGACGATCGCCTCGATGTTGCGGCGGTACTCCTCGCGGTCGATGTAGCCGACGCAGGGGGCCTGACAGCGTTTGATGTGGTGGTCCAGGCAGGGAACGCCCGAGCGCCGCCCGGGCTCGGGCCCCTCGCAGGTGCGGTACTGGAAGAGCTTGCCGAGCAGGTCCAGGGTCTCGCGGGTGCGCTTGGCATTCGAGTAGGGCCCGAAGTAGATGCGTCCGGAGCGGTGGCGCTCGCGGGTGAAGTAGACCCGCGGGAACTCCTCGTCGAGGCTGATCCCGA
>JBDTSW010000069.1:0-11848 GCA_039930945.1 bacterium | reverse complement strand
ACAGCGAAGGAGGCAAGATTCCGATGAAGATCAACCGAAAGGTTCTCGCGATCGCGGCGGCGACGGTGGTCGTGGCCGCCGGCGGCGTTGGCATCGCCTACGCGGTCGGGGGCGACTCCGAGGAGCAGGTCACCGGCCCCGACGCCGACAAGGCGGCGGCCGCCGCGATCGACCAGGTCGGTGGCGGCACCGTGACCGAGGTCGAGTACCAGGACAACGACGGGGCCGGCCTCTACGAGGTCGAGGTCCGGCGCGACGACGGCTCCCAGGTCGAGGTCCATCTGAGCGGCGGCTTCGACACCGTGGGTACCGCCCCCGACGACGACGCCGCCGGCAACGAGGGCGAGGGCGCCGGCGACGACGACTGACCACAAGCCCCGGCGGGCCACCGACCGGACTCGAGGAGACGCGAATGGACACCAGGGCAAAGCAGCTGATCTCGACGATCCTGGGCACGCTCGCGGTGCTCGTGCTGGCCGCCTGCGGCGGCGATGACGAGGGCGATACGACCGGCGAGGAAAGCGCGACGGGAAACGGGTCATCGGCCGCGGCGGGATCCGATCTTCCCCAGGGGAGCGAGCCCGTCGAGCTGGATCCGGCCAAGTTCACGTCCGATATCGACCATCCCTACTGGCCGATGAGGGTCGGCAGCCGCTGGGTCTACAGCGAGACCGACTCGGAGGGCACTCAGCAGCGCGTGGTCGTGACGGTGCTTGAGCAGACGAAGAAGATCGCCAACGGCGTCGAGGCCAGGGTCGTCCATGACGAGGTGACCGAGGACGGTGAGCCGGTGGAGATCACCGACGACTGGTATGCCGAGGACTCCGACGGCAACCTCTGGTACCTGGGCGAGGACACCGCCGAGTATGAGAACGGCAAGATCTCGTCAAGGTCCGGCTCCTTCGAGGCGGGCGTCGACGGGGCGCAGCCAGGCATCATCCTGCCCGGCGAGCCCGAGGTCGGCCAGACCTACCGGCAGGAGTACTACGAGGGCGAGGCCGAGGACGAGGGCGAGATCGTGAGTCTCGACGCACAGGCCGAGGTTCCGTTCGGCCACTTCCGACCGGCGCTGATGACGAAGGACACCAATCCGCTGGAGCCGAAGGTGCTCGAGTTCAAGTTCTACGGCCGCGACGTCGGGCCCGTGCTGGCCGTCTCGGTGTCAGGCGGCAGCGACCGGGAGGAGCTGCTCAGCTATTCCGAGGGGAAGTGAGGCCGGAGCCCGGTGCGGACATCTCTGTCGGCCGGATCAGGGAGCCGCGGTCGTCGAGCCGCCGGTCAAGCCAGACGAGCCCCCAGGCTTTGCCCTTGCGTTTACCAAACTTTTCTAATCGTCTCATCGTCTTTCCATTCGCCATACCTAACGTCGCTCCCGAAGTCATGCAGGCAACTAAAGGAGTGACACATGAGCGAGAAGATCAAGGGCGTGCTGGCGGCGATGGCCGCACTCGGCGCGCTCGCCATCGGAGGCGCCGCGATCGCGGGCGCGGCAGGTAACGGCCAGTCGGCCCCGGGGTCAAGCGCCCAGCCGGTCACATCGGAGTCCGAGAACGACTCCGACCGCAACGAGGCGGACGTGGCCATCAACGGCAGCGCTCTCGACCAGGCCAGCGCCGCGGCGCTCGAGCACACGGGCGGCGGCCAGGTCACCGAGACCGAGGTCGGCGACGAGGAGAGCTACTACGAGGTGGAGGTCTCCCAGGCCGACGGCAGTCAGGTCGACGTGCAGCTCGACCGCGGCTTCGCGGTCGTGGGCTCCGAGGCCGACGGCCAGGACGACTGACCCGGCGGCGAGTAGCTGACGAGCGGCCCCGGGCGCCGAGCAGCGTCCGGGGCCGGCTTCGTCTCAGAACCCCACGAGGCGCTGCGCGCCCGGAGTGCGCCCATCTCCGCGGCTGATCGCCAGTCACCGCCCGAATTGCGGAGAAAGGAGGCGAGAGGCACCCAAGGGGTGATCACGACCACCCCTTGGTCACCCGCCGACGGCCCCTGGGATCCCTGGTAACAGAGCCCGATCGGCCCGATCCTTCACCCATCGATCAACCCACTCCAAAGAGGTGAAGGAAATGAAGATCAAGACACTCATCGCAGTTGCGGCAATCTCGGTCAGCGGTGCGCTGGCCACGAGCGCGGCGGCGGCCTCGTTGACGCCGACCCAGGTCACCATCAAGGGTCAGAACGGCGACTACTTCGGCTATGTCAAGAGCTCCGACTCCAACCACTGCGAGAACAACCGCAAGGTCTCCGTCTACAAGCTCTTGGGCGACACGCCCAAGCCGGGCGACGACATGAAGATCGGCACCGACATCGCCCAGCCGAACGGCCCCGACGCGATGTGGTCGATCGGCAACAGCGGCTACAAGCACGGCAAGTTCTACGCCCACGTGCGCAAGACCCAGTACTGCCAGGCTGACAACAGCCCGGTCATCAGCCGCTAGCTCGAAGCAAAGCGGAACAGGACGAGGGCCGGCCCGCTCGACGGGCCGGCCCTCAGTGCTGCGAGCAGGCGGGCGACTCTGAGTCAGGCGCTCTCGACGCGCGCCTTCAGCTCTCCCGGGCGGGCGTTCACCAGCATCGCCCGGATCGCGCCCTCGACCGGCCCGCGGATCAGCATCCCGAGCACCCGCCCGGGGTCGCTGTCGAGCGTGTAGGTCGCACGCGTGCGCCCCTCCCCGAGATCCTCCAGCGTCCAGGAACCCTCAACCGACTTGAGATCGCCCTTCTCCTGCGTCCAGCACAAGC
The DNA here is from genome assembly GCA_039930945.1 of bacterium. Taxonomy (GTDB): domain Bacteria; phylum Actinomycetota; class Thermoleophilia; order Solirubrobacterales; family 70-9; genus JBDTSW01. The sequence continues at coordinate 9,106 of JBDTSW010000069.1, read as the reverse complement.
GGGTGGGAGCCTCGTAGCGAAACCGTACCTGCGTCTTCACGTGCCTGACCTTGATGTCGTTCTCGGTCTCGACCAGCGTCGGGCGCCCGTCTGCGTCGCGCTCGAGCGCCGACATTCCCACCAGGCCGCCCTGCCACTCCGGCGCGATCAGCACGTCCTCGACCACGGCCCAGACCGCGTCCAGCGGCGCGTCGATCTCGGCGCCGGCGCTGCCGCCCATGTGTGCCATCGAGGACCTCCCGGTGAGTGGTCAGAAGTCGAAAGACCCTATCGCCGGCCCCGCCACGGGGCCCGGCGGCGGGTGGACCCGGGGGTTCAACCGCATAGAGTCGCCGGATGAGCCCGGAGCTCGCCGTCGCGATTCTGCTGGCGATCGGGTTCGCGGTCACCAACGGGCTGCACGACGCCTCGAACGCGATCGCCACGCTGGTGGCCACCCGGGTCGCCACCCCGGGCCAGGCGATCGTCCTCGCCTCGATCTTCAACCTGCTCGGACCGCTGCTGATCGGCGCCGCGGTGGCGGACACGATCGCGGGGCTGCTGAGCGTGAGTGCCTCGGTCGCCACGGAGGTGATCGGATGCGGGCTGGCGGCCGCGACCGCCTGGAACCTGGTCACCTGGAGGCTGGGGCTGCCGTCGAGCTCGGGCCACGCGCTCGTCGGCGGACTGGTGGGAGCCGGGCTCGTGGAGGGCGGCCTCAACGCGATCAACTGGGGAGGCATGGACGGCCTTCACCCCGTCGGGGTCTTCGGCACCCTGATCGCGCTTGCGATCTCGCCGGTGCTGGGCGCGCTCGGCGGCGTGCTGGTCATCCGAGCGCTCCGCAGGCTGCTCCGGCGAGGGACCCGGCGCTGGCATGGACCGGTCAACGGCGGGCAGTGGGTGATGTCGGCGGCGCTCTCCTTCAGCCACGGTGCGAACGACGCCCAGAAGGCGGTGGGCGTGATCGCGGCCCTGCTCCTCGCCGCCGGGGAAACGGAATCGCTCGCGGCCCCGACCTGGGCGACGGTCGCCTGCGCGATCGCGCTCACCGCCGGCACCGCGCTGGGCGGCTGGCGCATCATTCGCACCGTCGGCCTCCGCATCTACCGGCTCCAGCAGATCGAGGGCCTGGCCAGCCAGACCTCTTCCTCCGGGGTGATCCTCGGAGCGTCCCTGCTCGGCGCGCCGACCTCGACCAGCCAGGTGGTCGCCTCCTCTGTGGTGGGGATCGGCGCCGGCCGCAGGCGGCTCCACCACGTCAACTGGGCGGTCGTCCGCTCGATGGGACTCGCCTGGCTGATCACGATGCCCGTCACGGCCGTCCTCGCCGGTGTCACACTTGGCCTATGGCGTCTACTGACGTGAAGCGGTGGCGCTGGTTTCTGCCCGAGACTCCAGACGTCATCGGGCTTCTTCGCCAGCAGCTGGCGGTGACGATCGAGGGGCTGGACGCGCTCGCCGCCTGGGCCGGCGGCGACGCCGCCTCCGCCGAGGCGGTTCGAGCCGCCGAGGCTCGCGGCGACACCTCCAAGCGAGAGCTGCTCGACGCCATCCGCGACTCCTTCCTCACACCGGTCGCCGCCGAGGACCTGTTCGCTCTGTCGCGGGGGATCGACTGGATCCTCAACCACGGCCGCGACCTGATCGAGGAGGCCGAGGCAATGGATTGTGCCCCGGACGCCACCATCGCCGAGATGGCCGGGCTGTTGGGCGAGGCCGCCCGCAAGATCGACGAGGCGATCGGCCAGCTCGATTCGGAACCCGATCGCGCCACCGCGGCTGCCGACGCCGCGATCAAGGCCGAGCGCAAGCTCGAGCACGTCTACTACCAGGGCATGGCGGGGCTGCTCGAGCTCACCGACATGCGCGAGCGCATCTCCCACCGCGAGCTTTACCGCCGCTGCGCGCACATCGGCGAGCTGGTGATCGACGTCGCCGAGCGAATCGTCTACGCGGTGGTAAAGGAAAGCTGAGCGGTCACGGCGCGGTCCCGTTGGCCTCCATCAGCGAGCGCAGCCGCTCTGAGAGCTCGCTGCGCAGGTCGCGGTCGGCGGTGGCCAGGGTCTCGCCGCTGTGGCGGTCCACCAGGTTGCGGCGCTCATCGGGATCGCGCTCGAGGTCGTACATCTCGTACTCGGTCGCAGCCTTGCCCGCCGGGTCGAAGTAGAAGGCGAACTTGTGCCGGGCCGTGCGAACGGCGCGGACCCGGTTCGGCTGCCCGGATACGTCTTGGAGGGCGGTCGCGGCCTGATGATCGTCGTAGGTGAAGTGGATCTCCTCCTGGACCGAGGGAGCCGGGGCGGGATGGCGGCTGACGGGGTCGAAGTTGACCCCGGCGTCGCCCGGCCCGCCGCGCTCGCGCGCCGCGCGCTCGGCCAGGATCGGAGTCAGGTCGCGGCCCTGACTGCCGGGTTCGCTCGGGCGGGCGCCGGCGAGCGCCGCGATGGTCGGAACGAGATCGATCAGGGAGGCGAGTGCGTCGGTCTGCGCAGGCTTCGGAAAGAGCACCGGGTTCGAGATCACGAGCGGGACGTGGATCGTCTCCTCGTAGGCGTTGAAGGCCTTTTGGCGCAGGCCGCCGTGCGAGAGCCCCATCTCACCGTGGTCGGCGCAGCGGAAGATGACCGTCCGCGAGCGCAGCGACCCGGGGTCGTCGGGCTCGCCGAGAGCGTCGAGCAGCCGGCCGATCTTCGCGTCCACCACCCGGTGCAGGTGAGCGTAGAAGTTGACGTAGTCGAGCTGGGCCTGACGGCTTCGCAGGGGACCGAGGTAGGCGGCCATTCCCATCTTCATCAGCTCGTGCACGGTCGGTTTGTTGCGCATGTCCTCCGAGATCGTCGGTGGCAGCTCGACTCCGAGATCGCGGAACTCGTGCGGCTGATAGCCGCCCCCGAGGTACTGGGCGGGGTAGCCGAGCACGTCGTGGGGGTTGACCAGCGAGACGACCAGGCAAAACGGCTCCGGCAGCCGGGGGCGCCCCAGCCAGCGCTCGACCTGGCGGATGTAGTCCTCGTCCCAGCCGAGGCCCAGCGGACCGGCGTTCCCGCCCCCGAAGTGCTCGGCCTTGGCGTTCTCGCCTGCGTCGGGGGGCTCCCAGTCCGCGAACCCGTACTCGCGGCGCAGCCGCTCGGCGTCGGCAGCCGCCCAACCGCCCAGCAGCGGCCCATCGCCGGCCGGATGGGTGAGATGCCACTTGCCCTTGTAGGCCACCTCGTAGCCGGCGTCGCGAAGGATCCGGGCGAGGTTCGGGGTCTCGGGCCGGAGCTCCGGCTCGTTGCCCGACCGCGGGCCGGGCCGAAGCACGCCGCGACCGAACCCTCGCAGGGCGCGCCCGCGGGGAGCGCCGGGGCCGCGGAGCATCTCCAGCAGGGCGGCGGTGACCGCGGGCAGGTTGCGAGGGTCGGGTCGCAGATCGGCCTGGGTGTGGGTGAGGGTGACGCCGTGGCGGGCGGGGTACAGCCCGGTGAGCAGCGTGGCGCGGCTCGGCGAGCACATGGAGGTGTTGCAGAAGGCGCTGCGGAAGCGAAGCCCGGTCGCCTGCAGCCGGTGGTCGTTGGGGGTCAGGTCGCGAAGCCAGCCAGGATCATCGGGCCAGTGGCACGGGTAGCGCTGCTGATCGGTGATCAGCAACAGCAGGTTCGGCGGTCGTGCCCTCACGGTTCGCCCGGGAGCGTTCGCCCCAGGCAGCGGACGTGCGATGGCGCCATCCCCCAGCGCTCGTAAAAGCGCAGCGCGTCCTCGTTGCCGGCGATCACAGCCAGCCCGATGAAGCCCACGCCCGCGGCGGCGAGGCGCCGCTCGACCTCCTCCATCAGCAGCGAGCCGATCCCCCAGCGGCGCAGCTCGGGCTCGACCGAGAGCGCCTCGAGCTCGCCCATCCGCTCGTTGGTCTCGAAGCTCCAGTCGCCATCGCAAATCCTGAAGAAGGCGAAGCCAACCGGCGAGCCCTCGCGCTCGGCGACCAACAGCCAGGCGTCACCGGCGCGCATCCAGCGCTCGAACTCGCCGCGGCGCCGCTGCCATGAGTCCTCCGCGCGCCGAAATGGGGCGACTTCGCGCGCCTCGCCGGCGACCTCGGCGTGGTACTCGTGCATGGCTCGCCACAGCGGCGCAATCTCGTCGAGCCGCTCCGCCTTGGCCTCGATGACCTCGACCTCGGGCGGTCGTGTCTGCTCCGCGGTCACGGGGTGCTCCTCAGGCGACGCAGAGGGCTTCAACCTCCCGCTCGAATTCGCTGACGATCGCCTCCGGATCGGGAACCAGCCCAGCGTCCACCATCAGGCCGACGGTGATCTCGCCCGCGTAGCTGAAGATCGACACGCTCATCGAGACGCCTCCCGAGCAAGGAGCCCAGACCAAGACGCCCCCTACCTGCGTCCCCCCGAGATAGACCGGGCTCCTGGGCCCCGGCACGTTGGTCATCACCGCGGTGCCCTTTGTGGAGAACAGGTCGACGAGCAGCTTCTCGATCTGCACCGGGGTCCTGCCGATCACGTCGAGCACACCGTAGGAGATCGCGCCCTCCGGCGAGTGCTTTATCTCCTCCATTCGGCGGTGCACTTCGTCGAGCCTCCGCCGGCGATCCTCGATCCCGACCGGCACCCTGAGGAAGACGAGGCCGAATCGGTTTCCGAGGTCGGCGGGAAGCGGCTGGTCAAGCGGCCTCAGGTTGAAGGGGACGAAGGCGGTCAGCTCCGAAACGAGATCGCCGCGGGCGCGAAGATAGTGGCCGAGAGCCCCCGCGACGGCGGCGAGGACGACATCGTTGACGGTCGTCCCGGTCTCGTGACCGGCCGCCTTCACCTCGCTCAGCCGAATCGCCGAAGACCAGGCGACTCGCTGCGCCACGCCCAACTCTCCCTTGAGCAGAGTCTGCTGATCGGCCCCCGTGAGCAGCACCTTGGCCAGCGCATCGGCGTCGGCGCGGCCGCTGGCGGCGAGGTCGAGCAGGTGGGAGGGGTGCCGTCCCACCTCGATTGCCTCATGGGCCACCGTGTCCGCCACATCGCGCACGGCCCCGAGCACCCTCGCGGCCGGGCGGGTCAACGCTCCCAGCGGCCCGTCGCCGCGGTCGGTGCTCGTGCCGGCGTCATCGAGTGGCGCGATCCCGGCGTCGGGAGACTCGTCGGTGAGCGAGAGCAGGACCCGCCCCAGCGCGATCCCGTCGGCGATGCAATGGTGGATCCGCGCGATCATCGCCGCGCCATCGCCATAGCCGTCGACCAGGTGGAATTGCCACAGGGCCTTCGAGGGATCGAGCGCCCGGGCCATCAGCTCCGCGACGAACGCCTGGAGGGAGGCGCGATCGCCAGGCGCGGGCAGCGCGCCGCGATAGAGGTGCAGGTCGAGGTCGAAATCGGCGTCGTCCTCCCAGTGTGGTCCTGAGAGCGGGGTCCTCCCCTCGACCACCCGCTGCCGAAACCGGGGGAAGGGCTCGACCCACCGCACGCGCATGATCTCGCGCACCCGCTCCCAGTCGGGCGGCTCGTCGAACCAGAGCACCCCCGTGATCACCATCAGGTTGGTGGGCTGATCCATGTGCAGCCAGGCGGCGTCGGCATGCGACATGCGGTGTGCGTTCGCCATGCCACCACAATACGCGCGCCCGGCTTTGCGTAGCGACCATTCGCCCGTGCTCATCGGCCGGCAATCAGGGGCGGGCTAGGATGGTGATCCCGATGCGGTGGGCTCCACGAGCTGAGGGTTCTATGGCGGCTGTCGGCCCCACACTCAGATCGAGGACGCGTCCCGGCGTGAGACGAGATCGGGGCGTGCGAGCGCGATGACCACCCGGAGGGTCCACCATCCGCTGTTCGCCCGGGTGTTCGTTTGGCTGATGAGCCACGAGAGCCGCGAGCAGTTGGAGCACCGTCGCGAGCTACTCGACGGCCTCTCCGGTCGGGTGGTCGAGGTGGGAGCGGGCAACGGCCGCAACTTCGCGCTGTACCCGGATCAGGTCAGCGAGGTGGTGGCGGTCGAGCCCGAGCCCTATCTCCGGCGCCTCGCGGTGCAGGCGGCGGGGTCGGCCCCGGTTCCCGTGCGGGTGATCGATGGACTCGCCGACCGCCTTCCGTTCGACCCCGGCGCCTTCGATGCGGCCGTGACTTCGCTCGTCCTTTGCTCCGTCTTCGACCAGGGTCAGGCGCTCGCCGAGCTGCATCGTGTGATCCGCCCGGGGGGCGAGTTGCGCTTCTACGAGCACGTGGTCGCCGACGAGGCCCGGCTCGCGCGGGCCCAGCGCCTGGCCGACCGGCTGTTCTGGCCCCACGTGGGCGGCGGATGCCACACCAGCCGGGACACGGGCGGAGCGATCACGGCCGCCGGCTTCCAGCTACAGCGCTGCACGCGGCTGAGCGTCCGCCCGAGCCCCCTGATGGCTCTGGTGGCGCCGCACATTCTCGGCGCCGCGCTGCGCCCCTGAACTCGAGCGAGCCTTGCCTACTCCCGCAGTCGGGCGGCTTCGAGTGCTTCTCGGTGGGATTGGAACCAGCGGAAGTGCGCGGCCATGCCATCCCGCACAGTCCACACGTATCCCTGCTCCCCTCCCACAGGCACGCCGCTTCCTCGACCGGTGCCCGTGAACCTGGCGAGCACGACGACCATCCCGTCGCCGGCATCGATGAAGCGCTCAACCCGAATCTCGAAGTCTTCGTAGGTACCGCGGACCACGGAGAAGCTCTGGCGGCCCTGCCGGGTGCCCGGCTCCACCGCATATGGCGGGTTGACGTACTCGACATCGGCAGCGATGAAGTCGCGAGCGGACTCCTCCCGATCCCACGCCTCATAGATGCGGCGAATCAACGCGACGTTCTCCTCCGACACGCCGGCATTATCTCGCCTCGAGCCACTGCCGCGATCTGGGCCCTATGGTCACAGCCATCCTCTTCGACCTCTCCACCCTTCAGCTTGCGCTGGCGCTGTTCGGCGTGGTCCTGGGTGCGACCGCGCTCGGGACGTTCGTCGGCCGCCGGGTGCGCCACCTCTCCGACAGCCTCAGTGAGCCGTTCGGCGTTCTGCAGGCGGCGATGCTCGGCGTCGTCGGGCTGATCCTCGCCTTCGGCCTGTCGCTGGCGCTGTCGCGCTATGAGGACCGGCGCGCGGCCGTCGTCGACGAGACCAACACGATCGGGACCACGTATCTGCGCGCGCAGACCCTGGCCGAGCCGGTTCGCAGCCGTTCCCTGGACCTTCTCGTCGCCTACACCGAGAGCGCGATCCGGCTCTCCGAGTACGTGCCGGGGAGCACTGCGGAGGACGCGGTCGCGGCGAACGAGGAGCGGCTGCAACGCCGTCTCTGGTCGCTCGCCGGGCAGGCGCTCGACGCGCGGCCGGTGGCGAGCGCGCCGCGGCTCTACGTCGAGACCCTGAACGAGATGATCGACGCCCAGACCGTCCGGGTCGCCGCGCTCAACAACCAGGTTCCAAGCGCGATCCTCTTCCTCGAGATACTCGGCGGGTGCATCGCTCTCGGCCTGCTCGCCGCCTACCTGGCACTCGTCGGCCGCGGCGTCGCCGGGGTGCTGATCGCCTCGGTGCTGGTGGCGTTCCTGCTGCTCGTAACGGCTGACCTCGACCGTCCGACCCGCGGCCTGATCGAGATCCCAGACACGGTGCTCACCCAGCAGCTGGAGTCGATGCGGCTGCCCCCCGCGGCTGAGTAGCTGTCGCGCCCACCGAGCCGTGACGATGGCGATCGGCGGCAAGGTGCCGCGGGTGTAGGCTCGCCGGGAACGAAGGGTGCTGCGGGAGCAGTAGCGACCGGCCCGGCCCGCGGCTCGAGCTCGGGACGATTTGCCGACCCTGTGGCTTCAGCTCGCGGGAAGCGCCAGCAGGGTGACCGCTGCCATCAGCACCGCGAGCGCACCGTAGCCGAGCTTGCGGGCGGTGCCGTCGCAGGTGCGCATCGCGATCACGCATTGGGCGCAGTAGTAGGCGCCGAAGGCACGCGAGGCGACGGTGATGATGGTCAGCGTCGGCACGGCCCAGATCAACGCCACCGCGGCGATCCCGTTGAGCGCGTAGGCCCGGGAGCCGCGCATCGCCCTGCTCGCCAGCGAGTGCAGGTTGCCGCCCACCGCGGCGGTGTCGGCGGTGGCGGCGCTGAACTGGCTGAGCACCGCGCACAACACCAGCACCGGCGCCAGCACGGGGACCACCCGCTGGGTGATGTCGAGCAGATCGGTATCGATTCCCGCGGGCGTTCCGATCCCCATCAGCGGCGTGGAGACGGCGACGAAGCCGACGTAGATGGAGGTGGCGACGAGCTGGGCCACGCGCGAGGCCCAGATCCTCGTCGGTGCGTCGTACTCCTCACCCAGGTAGCGGACCGTCTCGAAGCCCTGCACCGCGATCAGGACTCCACCGACCATCAGCAGCGCGGTGCCGAGCCCGGTGTCGGGCAGCGGCGGCAGCTGCAGCCCCTGCCCGAGCAGATCGCCGGCGTCGGCGAAGAAGAACGCGCCGCCGAGCACGGTAGTCAACACCAGCACCGCGACCAGCGCGACCCGCTCCAGCGCGTCGAGTCCGGCGAAGCCGCGAATCACCCCGACCACCGTGATCGCGACGACGGCCGCCGAGGCCAGTGCCCGCTCGGCGTCCACGGATCCGGGGCTGGCGAAGTTGACGATGTACTGGGCCATGATCCGCAGGTAAAGCGCGACCGAGATCACATAGGCGATCACGATCAGCACGTCGCTGATCCGCTCCAGGCGCGCCGTGGCGGGATCGAGCCTGCCGGCCGCGGCCAGCGGCTCGACCGTGCCGACGATGTGGCGGATGGCCGAGCCCAGGAACCAGGCGATCGTGCAGGCCCCGATCACTCCGACGATCGCCAGGGAGCCGATCGAGCGCTCCAGCACCGGGACCAAGATCAGGAACCCGCTGCCGAAGATCGAAGCCAACGGGGTAACCGTGGCCCACAGCACGGTGCGACGATCGACGGCACGGGCGGCGCTCGGCATCGGCGGATTCAAGCAGGGCGCCGTAGACTCGTGCCCTGATCGGGCCCATCATCACGAGGAAGAACCTCACCTGGGCCGGCGGCATTCCGGCGAGGCCGGGGCGCTCTTGCTGGGTGCAGGCCGAGGAGAAGCGATGGACGCACGCGAAGGATTCACGCCAGACG
>JBDTSW010000068.1:0-11927 GCA_039930945.1 bacterium | reverse complement strand
TGCCCTGGTGGCCCGGGAGAGAGGGCGCCGATTCCGCCTCGACGCGAACACGGGCGCACTACGCAAGACCCGCCACGGCCAGCTCGTGGCCGACTGGGTCGAGCTCTTTGCGCCGGTCGTCTTCGAGCCTCATCGCCCGGATGCGTGGCCCGCGGCGGGAAGCCTGGTCATCGACGACCTGCCGTTTCCGAGTCGCTTCCGTCGTTACCCCAATGAGAAGCGAGAGGGGGGCGCGCGCTAGTCAATGCCAGAGCCAGAACTGAGTCCTTGTCGGCGTCGAGGCCGAAGCCGAGCCCGTCGGCGCCGAGAGCTGAGCGCTCCACCCCGGGTCGGCCCGGCCGGCTGACCATTGGTTCGCCGCTCAGGCGTGCGCGAGTCTCTGCCGATAACTGAGGCGTGAGCCCGCAGAACCTGCAGTCCAACGGCGCGCGGACCAGCGCAGCGGCCCGGCCCGAGGGCGAGGCAAAGCGCCAGGCGGTCGCCGAGTGGTCCTGGGCGGAGGCGCTCGATCGCGTCGCCAAGTACGAGCGGATCGCTGGCGACCTCTCGCGAGGTTGGTTACGAGCTGATGACGCAATGACTCGCCGACGGTCGCTAAAGTTAAGGTTGGTCGTTGCCCGGAGCACGACCATCTCGCGCGGAGTCTTCGGGGAGTGAGTAGGCGTGTAAGGCCTGGGGGCACTGCTGTCTCGGCCCGAGTCCTGAGAGGGAATTCTCAATGAACACGCGTCCTCCCGAGATCGTCGGGAGATCCCTCTTCGTAGGGAATCAGAAACTGCACCTGCGCGGGGTCACCTACGGCACCTTCCGCGAGGCGAACGGCTGCCAGTTTCCGGCGCCGGATCGCGTGGCGATCGACTTCGACATGATGGCCGGGTGCGGCGTCAACGCGGTCCGCACCTATACGGTCCCGCCCCGCTGGCTGCTCGACTTGGCGGCCGAGCGCGATCTGTGGGTGATGGTGGGGATCCCGTGGGAGCAGCACGTCGCCTTCCTGGAGGACCGCTCTCGGTCCCACGACATCGTCCGGCGAGCCCGCCAATTGGTTCGCGAGTGCTCGGGTCACCCTGCGGTGCTTTGCTACGCGGTGGGGAACGAGATTCCAGCCGCGATCGTGCGATGGCACGGTCGCCGGCGGATCACGCGCTTCATCGAGCGCCTCCATCGCGCGGTCAAGGCAGAGGACCCGCGCGCGCTCACGACCTACGTCAACTACCCGAGCACCGAGTACCTGCATCTCCCGTTTCTCGATCTGGTCTCCTTCAACGTCTTTCTTGAGGACGAGCGGCACTTCTCGCGCTATGTGGCGCGGCTTCAGAACCTGGCCGACGAGCGGCCGCTGATCGTCACCGAGGCCGGCATCGACAGCCGCCTCGCCGGGCGCGACGAGCAGGCACGGGTGCTGCGGTGGAAGATCCGCGAGTCGTTCGCCAAGGGTTCCGCCGGGGTCTTCGTGTTTGCCTGGACGGACGAGTGGAATCGCGGGGGCAACGAGATCGAGAACTGGGATTTCGGCCTGCTCGACCGCAGGCGCTGGCCGAAGCCCTCGCTGGCGGCCGTGCGGGAGGGCTTCTCCGAGATACCCGTGCCGGTGAGGAGCGCACCGCGCGCCTCGGTGGTGATCTGCACCCACAACGGCGCCTCGACGCTCGACCGCTGCTTGAACGCGGTCTCGCGGTTGCGATACCCGGACTTCGAGACGCTCGTCGTCGACGACGGTTCGGGCGACGACAGCGCCGAGATCGCGCGTCGCCACGGCGTCTACGTGTTGAGCACCGCACGGCAGGGCCTCGCAGCGGCCCGAAACGAAGGCCTGGCGGCCGCTTCGGGCGAGATCGTCGCTTATCTCGACGACGACGCCTATCCCGATCCGGACTGGCTCGCCTACGTGGCGTGGTCGCTCGCCGACGGGGAGTTCGCTGCGATCGGCGGCCCGAACCTTCCCCCGCCCGACGAAGGCCGGGTGGCGAGCAGCGTCGCGGCCGCGCCCGGCGGGCCGGTCCAGGTGTTGATCGACGACACCGAGGCCGAGCACATCCCGGGGTGCAATATGGCGTTTCGCACCGACGCGCTGCGCGAGATCGGCGGCTTCGATCCACTGTTTCGGGCCGCCGGTGACGACGTCGATGTCTGCTGGCGCATGCAGGAGGCGGGCCACCGCGTCGGCTTTAACGCCGGGGCCGTGGTCCTGCACAGCAGGCGCGCCTCGCCCCTCTCCTACCTGCGCCAGCAATACGGATACGGCAAAGCCGAGGCGCAGCTCGAGTTCAAGTGGCCGAGCCGCTACAACCGGCTCGGCCATCTGCGCTGGTCGGGTCGGATCTACGGCGGGAGCCTCCTTCGCCGCAGGGGGCATCGCAGCCGGGTCGGCTACGGGACCTGGGGCAGCCGTCTCTTCCAGTCGGTCTACGAGCCCGCGCCCGGGCTCCTCTCGTCGTTCCCGCTTCTGCCCGAGTGGTACCTCGCGATCATCGCTCTGGCGCTGACCGCCGCGTTCGGGTTGGTGTGGGGGTCGTTGCTGTGGGTGGTCCCGCCTCTGCTGCTCGCCGGTGGGATGACCCTCGCGCATGCGCTTCACAGGGGCTTCCAAGCTCATCGCTACACGTCGCAGCTCACGCGCGCCGAGCGGCTGCGCAGGAAGCTCCTGACAAGCGCGCTGTTCATGGCTCAACCCGTGGTGAGGCTGGCCGCGAGGCTCCGCTACGGCCTCTCACCGTGGCGCCGGCGACCGTGGCGCCGGCGCGTTCGAGCCCGGCGCGAGATACCTCGCAGGCAAACGCTCGAGATCTGGAGTGAAACCTGGCGACCGCTGGACGCAAGGCTGAGCGAGATCGAGCGAATCCTGCTGCTGGAGGGAGTGGTTGTGAGTCGCGGCGGCGTGTTCGATCGCTGGGACCTTCAGCTCCAGACCGGGCTGTTCGGGTCGCTGCGGATCGGAACGACGATCGAGGAGCACGGCGACGGGCGGCAGTTACTGCGGGTTCGCATGCAGCCGAAGATCTCCGTCCTCTGGGTGACGGTCGCCGTCGCTCTCTGTGCGCTCGCGATCGTCGGGTTCCAGGACGGGGCGCCGGCGGTGGGCATCGTCGGGACGCTGATGCTCCTCCTCGTCGTGGCCTCGAGGCTCGGACAGCTCAACGCCGTGGTCGGGGCGGCGCACCGGGCCGCCGCCCGCCACCAGCTCTGGATCGACCGCGAGGGCGAGGTGCTCGAGCGGCGCCAAGCCGCCGTCGAGCAACTCGACGGCCGCCCGCTGCGCCGGCTCTCGGACGAGGTGGAGGCGGTCGAGGGGCGCCAGGCGGCTGGACGTCGCGGACGGCCCACCGGGGGCGACCGCCGGTCGGGCCCGTGGCCCCCATCCGGGCGGGCGAAGCCTGGGGCGGTGCCGCAGTGAGAACGGGGGCGTGGGCACTATGGGCGGCCCTGCCGCGGACCCGCCCCTACCTGAGGCCGTATCGCCGGACGCTCTACCTCGTCATCGGCCTCACGGTCCTGGTGGCAGTGCTCGGGCTCGCCGAGCCCTGGCCGCTCGCCCTGATCCTCAACAGCGTCCTGGGCGATAACCCTCCGGGGGCCCTGCTCGAGCCGATCTTCGGTACCGACCCGGGCTTCTGGACCTTGCTGATCTTCGCCGTGTCGCTGCGGTTCTTGGTGATCGCGGTCGGCAACGCGTTCACGGTGCTGACCAATTACTTCGGGTCGAGGATGGAGCAGGAGATGGTGCTCGACCTGCGCAGCGACCTCTTCCGCCACACCCAGCGGCTGTCGCTGACGTTCCACGACCACAGGCAGACCGGGGCGCTGATGAGCCAGATCAACCTCCAGGCGGCGGCGCTCGGCAACATCGTGATGGCTTTACCGCCCATCCTCGAGGCCATGCTGACGCTGGTCGGGATGCTGGTGATTGCGGTCTTGATCGACTGGCAGCTCGCGGTGTTGTCGCTGGCAGTGGTCCCCTTCCTCTTCTGGTCGTTCGGGGCCTACGGCAACCGCATCGTGCCACGGCTGCAGCGGGTCCAGAAGCTCGAATGGCGATCGCTGTCGATCGTGCACGAGGCGATGGCGATGCTCCGCGTGATCGTCTCCTTCGGCCGCGAGGACCACGAGCACCGCCGCTTCCGCGATCAGGGCAAGGTCGCCGTCGACGAGAGAGTGAAGCTCACCGTGGGTCAGAGCCTCTACACGCTCGGGGTCCAGACCGTCACGGCAGCCGGCACCTCGCTCGTGCTCGGCGTCGGCGTCTGGCACGTGACCCAGGGGATCCTCACGATCGGCGAGCTGATCGTGCTGATGTCCTACATCGCCTCCGTCTACCAGCCGCTCGAGCAGGTCAGCACGACGATCGGCTCCCTGCACGCACAGCTCGTCCAGTTCGATGCCTCGCTCCGCCTGCTCGACACCGAGCCCGAGGTCAAGGAGGCCGAGGACGCGATCGAGCTCGGCCGGGCCGAGGGCCGGGTCGCGGCCGAGGGCGTCTCGTTCTCCTACAGCGGTCGCGAGGGCACCCTAAGCGGGGTCTCCTTCGAGGCCGAGCCGGGCGAGCGGATCGCGATCGTCGGACCGACGGGAGCGGGCAAGACGACCTTGATGAGTCTGCTGACGCGCTTCTACGACCCGCACTCGGGCCGGATCACCATCGACGGGGTCGACGTTCGCAGGCTGAAGCTCTCCTCGCTGCGCGAGCAGATCAGCGTCGTCTTGCAGGAGCCGCTCTTGTTCTCGGGCACGATCGAGGAGAACATCCTCTACGGCAAGCTCGATGGCTCTCACGAGCAGGTGGTCGAGGCGACCAAGGCCGCCAACGCGCACGACTTCGTCTCCAGGCTGCCGGACGGATACGAGACCCAGCTCGGCGAACGGGGGGCGCAGCTCTCCGGCGGCGAGCGCCAGCGGATCTGCGTCGCGAGGGCGTTCCTCAAGGACGCGCCGATCCTGGTCCTCGACGAGCCCACCTCCTCGATCGACTCGCGCACCGAGAACGTCATCCTCGACGCGCTGGACGACCTCATGGAGGGACGCACCTCGTTCATGGTCGCGCACCGCCTCTCGACGGTCAGGCACGCGGACCAGATCCTGGTCGTCGACCACGGCAGGATCATCGAGCGCGGCACCCACGAGGGATTGCTCGACCAGGACGGCCTTTACGCGCAGCTCTACGAGGCGCAGGGCCGCGAGCGCCAGCATCGCCAGAAGGCGCGGCGCACCGCGGCCCTCGCCGGCGTCGCGGTCAGCGACATCGAGGCGTTGCCGGATGGCGCCGCGACGGGCGAGCCGCAGGCCGGGCCCGCCGAGGGCAACGGTCCGCCGCCTCCGGGCGGCGTGCCCGGCGCGGCCGTCGGGGGCGGAAACGGAGGCGGGGGCAGAGGGGGAAGGGTGACCTGGCGGCAGCTTCGCCCGTCCCCGCCCAAGCAGCCCGACGAGCGGGGGGCCGGCCGTTGAGCGCGCCGGTCGCCCCAGCGCGCCCGAAGGTGGTGCTGCTCGGGATGATGAGCGCCATGCCGGTGGCCGGGGTCGTCTGGCAGAACCTCCATTACCTACTCGGATTCGAGCGGCTCGGCTACGAGGCCTACTACGTCGAGTCGCACGCGCGGACGCCCTCGATGCTGATGCGCGACCCCGGCGACGACAGCTCGGCCCTGGCGGCCGCCTTCATCGATCGGATCATGCGCCGCTTCGATCTCGGCGAGCGGTGGGCGTTCAACGCCCTGCACGCCGACGGACGGGCGTTCGGGATGAGCCGGGAGCGGCAGCGAGAGCTCTACGCCTCGGCGGAGCTGCTGATCGACCTGCACGGCGGCACGACGCCGCTTCCCGAGCTCTACGAGTCCGACCGGCTCGTCTACCTGGAGACCGATCCCGTCCAGCTCCAGCTCGAGCTCGAGAGCCGGCGGCCCGAGACGATCGAGTTCCTCGAACCGCACTGCGCCTTCTTCACCTTCGCCGAGAACCTCGGGGCCGCCGACTGCCGGCTGCCGGTCTCGGAGCAGTTCGAGTTTCGCCCCACCCGTCAGCCGGTCGTCCTCGACCTCTGGAACGAGGTGGCGGGGGATGCGGGGGACGCGTTCACGACCGTAGGCAACTGGCGCCAGCCCTGGCGGAACGTGTTCTTTCACGGCGAGACCTACACGTGGAGCAAGGACGACCAGTTCGAGCGCTTCATCGAGCTTCCGCAGCGGATCGACGCGTGCTTCGAGCTGGCGCTCAGCAGCTACTCGGAGGCGGACGCCGAGCGCCTCCGCAGCCACGGCTGGCGGGTGCGGGACGCACACGAGCTGTCCGGGATCGACCCGTATCGCGACTACATCGCCGGCTCGCGCGGCGAGTTCACCGTGGCCAAGGACCAGAACGTGCGCCTGAGGACCGGCTGGTTCAGCGACCGCAGCGCCACCTACCTGGCCGCCGGACGGCCGGTGATCACGCAGGAGACGGGGTTCAGCAACACGCTGCCGAGCGGCACGGGCCTCTTCGGGTTCTCCGAGATCGAGGAGGTCGCTTCGGCGGTCACCGCGATCGAGTCCGACTACCCGCGTGCGAGCGCCGCCGCGGCGGAGATCGCCCGGGAGTGCTTCGACTCGCGGGTCGTCCTCGGCCGGATGCTCTCCGAGCTGGGCCTCTCCCGCGCGGGCCGGCGCTCGGACACGGCGCGCGCGCAGCGTGACCGTGGCGCCGGGCCGTTCCCGGCAGAGATGCCGCTGATCCCGGTCTCGCGCCGCCCGATCGAGCTGCCCGCCGAGACGATCTCTGCCGCGATGCGCGGCATCGCGCCCCGCGCGGCGGGGGCGGCCGCGCTCGGGCCCGGCTCGGCGAGCGTCGTCGTCGTCACCTACGAGAACCTGGCGCTCACCCGCCTCTGCCTGGAGAGCCTTCTCCACTCCCGCGGCGACTCGCCGCTCGAGGTGATCGTCGTCGACAACGGCTCCCGCGACGGCACCACGCAATACCTGGCCGGGCTGGCCACCCGCCATCGCCACGTGCGCATCCTCCTCAACGGCTACAACGCGGGCTTCGCCGGCGCCTGCAACCAGGGGCTCGAGCTCGCCCGCGGCGACCGTCTGGTGCTGCTCAACAACGACACGATGCTGGCGCCGGGAACCTTCCCGCGCCTGCTTGCGCACCTCGACGACCCCACGGTCGGCCTCGTCGGTCCGGTCACCAACAGGATCGGCAACGAGGCCGAGGTCGCGACCGAGTACCGCACCTGGGGTCAGTTCCTGGCGGAGGCCGAGGCCCGCGCCGCCACGCACCCCGGGCGCAGCTTCGAGCTGGCGGTCCCGGCTATGTTCTGCCTGGCGATGACGCGCGCCACCTACGAGCGGCTCAGCCCACTCGACACCCGCTTCGAGGTGGGGATGCTCGAGGACGACGACTACGCCGAGCGCGCCCGCGCCGCCGGCTACCGGCTGCTGTGCGCGGAGGACGTGCTCGTGCACCACTTCGGCGAGGCCTCGTTCGGGAAGCTGGTGCCGACGGGCGAGCACGCGCGGCTCCTGCGGGCGAACCAGCAGCGCTTCGAGGAGAAGTGGGGAAAGCCGTGGCAGCCCTACGGAAGGCGCCTCGACCCGCGCTACCGCGAGATGGTCGCGCGCGTCCGGGGACTCGTCTCGCGCCAGCTGCCCCCCGGCGCCGTGGTCGCCGTGGTCAGCCGGGGAGACGACGACCTGGTCGACCTCCCGTCCGGGAAGGGCCTTCACTTCCCGCAGGATCCCGGCGGCCTCTATGCAGGGCATCATCCGGCCGACAGCGACGAAGCGATCCGCGAGCTGAAGGCGATCCGCCGCAAGGGCGCCGGGTATCTGCTGCTCCCGGAGACCGCCCTCTGGTGGCTCGAGCACTACGACGGGCTGCGCGAGCACCTCGGCGAGCATTGCCCGGTCGTCGCCCACTGCGACGGAACCGGGACCCTCTTCGACCTCTCGGGACTCCGCGTGGGGGACGCGGGAGGGCCGGAAGCGCTGGCGACGAGCAAGGCGGCACCCCAATGAACCTCGCCGCCGCGGGACCGGACGCCGCCCAGGCCGAGCGCGAGGAGCTGCGGCACGCCTACCCGCAGGTGCGAGCGCGGATACACGAGCTCGTCGCGAGCGCCCTCCCGGCCGGGTCCACGGTGGCGATAGTCAGCAAGGGCGACGACGAGCTGCTGCGCCTCGACGACAGGCGCGGCTGGCATTTCCCTCGAACCGACGGCGGGCACTTCGCCGGCTATCACCCCGAGGACGGCCGTTCGGCCGTCGCGCATCTGGACGAGCTCAAGCAGCGCGGGGCGGACTACTTCCTGCTGCCCAGCACCTACTCGTGGTGGCTCGAGCGCTACCCCGAGCTCGCCGCCTACCTGCGCACGAGCTGCAAGACCGTTGTCTCCGAGCCCGACACCTGCACCATCTTCAAGCTGGATCCGGCCTCGGGGCCGGCCCTTGCCCCACTCGACAGCACCACTGATTCGGCGGTCGATCGCCTGCTCGCCCCCCTGCGCTCGGTCGTGCAGGCGCTGCTGCCGGCGGGCGAGACCGTCCTGGTGCTGACGGCAGGAGACGACCGGCTGCTGGAGATCGGCCAGCGGGCCCGGCGCTTCCCCGGAGAGGGATCTGCGGGCCACGCCGGCGCGGACCCGGACCAGGGCGAGCGCGCGGTGGCCGAGCTCGAGGTGATGCGCAGGCGCGGCGTTCACTACCTGGTCGTTCCCCGCAGCTCCTTCTGGTGGGTCGAGCAGTGCGGTGAGCTGCGGGACCACCTCGCCACCCGCAGCCGCCTGCTGGCGAGGCGCGAGCGCATCTGCGCCGTCTTCGAGCTCGAGGCGGGCGCAGCGAACGGGAGGTCGGATCGTGAGTAGGCCCAAGGTCCTCTACGTCGCCCACAACCACCCCACGATCCGCCCCGGCGGGGCCGAGGCCTACGCGCTGGAGCTCTACGAGGCGATGCGCTACCCGGGCCGCTACGAGCCCATGCTGCTCGCCCGGACCGGACAACCGGTCTCGAAGGGCCAGCGCTATCACGAGGGGACGCTGCTGACCGGCGTCGGCGACGATCCCAACCAGTACTTCTTCTACACGGAGTTCGAGGAGTACAACTGGCTGCTGGGAACCAGCACGAACAAGCCGGTGATCACGCGTTTCTTCAGGGAGTTCCTGGAGGCGGTCCAGCCCGATCTCGTGCACTTCCAGCACACCCTGTTCTTTGGTTACGACGCGATCCGCCAGGTCCGCAACGCCCTGCCCGGGGTGCCGATCGTCTACACCCTGCACGAGTTCCTGCCGATCTGCCATCGCCAGGGCCAGCTGCTTCGGGTCGGCTCGGACGAGCCCTGCATGGAGGAATCCCCGCGGCGCTGCCACGAGTGCTACCCGCAGACCCCTCCCCAGGAGTTCTTCCTGCGCAAGCGCTTCATCCAAGCGCAGCTCTCCCTGGTCGACCTGTTCCTCGCCCCGAGCCACTTCCTGCGCGACCGCTACGTCGACTGGGGCCTCGAACCCGACAGGATCCGGTTCGAGGACTACGGACGCACGGTCACGACCACGCCCGCCCCGGGGGGAAGGCGCAAGCGCCGCAACCGTCTCGCCTTCTTCGGGCAGGTGAGCCACTACAAGGGCGTTAACGTGCTGCTGGCCGCGATCAAGCGGATCGCCGAGGAAGGGCTCGACGTCCGGCTCTCGGTCCACGGGGCCAACCTCGAGCTGCAGCCGCAAGACTTCCAGGACCAGTTCGACGCGCTGCTCGCGGCATGCGGCGACACCGTTTCCTTCGAAGGCAGCTACGACCACGACCAGCTCCCGGCCCTGATGGAGAACGCCGACTGGGTGATCGTGCCCTCGATCTGGTGGGAGAACTCGCCGCTCGTCATCCAGGAGGCCTTTCAGCACGGCCGGCCGGTGATCTGCAGCGACATCGGCGGGATGGCCGAGAAGGTCACCGACGGGGTTGACGGCCTCCACTTCAGGGCGGGCGACCCCGAGAGCCTCGCTCGCGTGATCTCGCGAGCCCTCGCCAAACCGGAGCTTTGGCGGGAGCTTCGCGCCGGGATCCAGCCGGTCTACACGATGAGCGAGCACATCGACACCCTCTCGGGGATCTACGACGTGCTGATCGCAGATCGCGCGAGCGCCGCCGCCGCCACGCTCACGGGGGCGGCGAGATGAGCTCCAGCACCGAGCTGCCGGCGGCGTTCGAGTCCGACGAGGTGGAGACGGTGAGAGTCCGCTGCGCCTCGCTGCTCGCGGCCGATGCCCTGCTGGCCGTGGTCGACGACCCGGATGGTGAGGGTTCGCTCGCCGCCTCGATCGTCGAAGCTCCGGGCAGCCCCAAGGTCCGCTCGGAGACGTTCTCCCTCCCCGCGCGGGGAGGGGGCGCGGCCGCCGTGCTGGTCGCGATGCGCGCCAATCGCAGCGGCCTGCAGAGATGCAGGCTCCGGCTCTCCAGTCAAGACGGCGGCGCGAGCTCGCCTGCGATCGAGGACGTCCTGGTCGAGCTGCGAACGCTGATCCGCATGACCCTCGCCTCGCTCGATGCCAAGGCCCGACAGCAAATCCTCGACTTCGCCGTCCACGCCCTGGCGGAGTCCGGGGACCAGGGCGACCAGATGGCGCTCGCGAGAAGCCTCAATGTGCTGCGCAACGCCCTGCGCGAGCCCAGCCCGCGCGCGGTGGTGTCCAAGAGCGAGCCGACCGGCCTGCACATCGACTCCCTGATCAGGCTCGACGCACACTCCTTCTTCATCCGCGGTTGGATGCGCGACGCCCAGGCGCCGATCGTCGACCTGCGAGCCCTCACTCCCGAAGGGGAGTGGATCTCGATCCTCGACCACGTCTGCGAGATCCCCAGGCCGGATGTTCTGCAGCTCTATGGACCCGGCCCGACGGCCGGCCAGAAGCTCGGCTTCCTCGGTCACTTCACCACCCGCAAGCCGAGCATCCTCCCCGACGGGTGGATCGTCGAAGTCGAGAACGGCCTCGGGATCGGGACCGAGACCGAGATCGCCGAGACGATCACCGACCCGGTCGCCGCAAGGAGCGAGATCATCGCCCAGCTGGCGACCGAGCGGGGCCCCGACACCGCCGTCCTCGACCACGTCGCGCCCGCGATCGAGGGAATCCAGAAGCGACTCGCCGATGCCGTCGAGGTCGACCACGTGACCGTCTTCGGCTCCCTTCCGCAGGCGCCCGAGGTCTCGATCGTGGTGCCGCTCTACAAGCGGATCGACCTGGTCGAGCACCAGCTCGCCCAGTTCGCCGCGGACCCCGAGCTCCGTGACGCCGAACTGATCTTCGTGCTCGACTCGCCGGAGCTGGTGCCGGCGCTCACCGATCTCGCCCCGCACCTGCACGCGCTCTACGAGGTGCCGTTCAAGTTGGTCGAGCTCTCGCACAACGGGGGCTTCTCGGTCGCGAACAACCTCGGGGCCGAGCAGGCCTCGGGGCGGCTGCTGCTGTTGCTCAACTCCGACGTCATCCCCACCTCCCCGGGGTGGCTGCGAGAGATGTCTCGCTTCCACGCCTCGAAGCCTGAGATCGGAGCGCTCGGGCCGAAGCTGCTGTTCGAGGACGACTCCCTGCAACACGCGGGCCTCTACTTCCGCCGCCCGGCGCCGTCGGCCGCCTGGGAGAACGCCCACTTCTTCAAGGGGCTCCATCGTGATCTCCCGGCGGCGAACGTCGCCCGCCGCGTGCCGGCGGTCACGGGAGCATGCCTGATGATCGAGCGCGAGCTCTACTCCGACCTCGGCGGGCTCAGCTCCGCCTACATCCAGGGCGACTACGAGGACTCCGACCTCTGCCTGCGCCTGCACGAGCGCGGACGCGAGGTCTGGTATTGCCCGGACGTCGAGCTCTACCACCTCGAGGGTCGCTCGTACGGCACCGACGCCCGGCGAGGAAGCGCCCGTTACAACTCCTGGATCCACACCCGGCTCTGGGGAGAGGCGATCGAGCGGATCATGG